>NZ_JAIWQW010000026.1 GCF_026122815.1 Buchnera aphidicola (Pemphigus obesinymphae)
TTAAAAATGATTTTGGATTTATGTAGTTTAAAAAATTTTTTTCTTTTTCTGGGTTTTTTACAGTAAATAATGTATTGTATAAATGGAAGGTTGCTGATGATGCGTGTTTTGTAGATAACCAATGGATAACACCTTTTATTTTTCTATTTTTTGGATTTTTTCCTAAAGTATTAAAATCACAGGTACATACAATATTGATAATATTATTTTCGATATCTTTTTTTACTTTTATAGCTTTAATTACATAACCGTAACGTAATCTTATTTCTTGACCTAGTATTAATCCACGATAATCTTTTTTATTTGTTTCATGAAAATCAAAGTAATCGATATATAATTCGTTAGTAAATGGTAAAGAACGAAAACCCATGGAATTATTAGTAGGATGATTGGGAACTGTAAAAATTTCTTGATAATTACTAGGTACATTAGATAAAAGTATTTTAATTGGATTCAGTATAGCCATGTTACGTGGAGCTGTTTCGTTTAGTTCATTTCGTATACATGATTCTAGAGAGGATGTTTCTATTAAATTATCTTGTTTAGTAATACCTATCTTTTGACAAAATGTACGTATTGAAGATGGTGTATACCCACGGCGACGTAATCCTGTAATAGTCGGCATTCTAGGATCATCCCATCCATTTACTATTTTTTTATTGACAAGGATATTTAGTTTCCTTTTAGACAAAATAGTATATTCTAAATTTAGTCTAGAGTATTCGTATTGATTAGGTCGATGTTGAATAGTTATATTGTCGAGTATCCAGTCATATAATCTTCGATTATCTTGAAATTCTAGAGTACAAATAGAGTGTGTGATACCTTCCAACGAATCTGATATACAATGTGAAAAATCATAAGTTGGATATATACACCATTGATCTTTAGTTTGGTGATGGTTTGAAAATATTATGCGATATAGAACAGGATCTCGCATTATCATAAATGGAGAACTCATGTCTATTTTTGCACGTAAACATGCTGTACCTGTTGAAAAATGACCATTTTTCATTTTTTCAAATAGCAACATATTTTCTGTTACACTTCGGTTTCTATATGGACTATTAATTCCTGGTTTTTTTAAAGTTCCTCTATATTGACGTATTTCTTCTTTATTTAATTGATCGACATAGGCTAATCCTTTTGCAATTAATTCTATGGCATATTTTTTAAATATATTAAAATATTTTGATGAATATTGAATTTCGCCATTCCATTGAAAACCTAGCCATTTAATGTCTTTTTTTATGGCATTAATATACTCTATGTTTTCTTTTGTAGGATTAGTATCATCAAATCGTAAATTACATTTACCCTTATAATATTTAGCTAGTCCAAAATTTAAACATATTGATTTTGCATGACCAATATGAAGGTAGCCATTTGGTTCAGGTGGAAATCGTGTTTGTAAATAGGAATACTTTTTTTTCTTTAAATCTCTTTCGATAATTTTTTTAATAAAATTAGAATTAGAAGAAGTATTTTCTTTCATTTTTACCTTGATATTTATCTAAACGTATTAGATTTTGTATTTTACAATCAGTTATTAATTATTGTTGATATTAAATAATAATGATAAAAATAATTATATTTTATAAAAAATAAAATTTTATTATATTTATTCATTAATGTTAATTTAACATTAATTTTGAGTATTATGTATATAATATTTTTTTGTAGAAAATAGTATACTATGAAGTGAGGTTTTTTATTTATTTAAATATTTTTATATAAATTTATTGACGATGAGTAATTTATTTAGCATAATTTAAATATTAAATAAAAGAGGCTACGTAGCTCAGTTGGTTAGAGCACAGCACTCATAACGCTGGGGTCATGGGTTCGAATCCCGTCGTAGCTAATATTTGTTAAGATATTTGCGGAAGTGGCGAAATTGGTAGACGCACCAGATTTAGGTTCTGGCACCGAAAGGTTTGCGAGTTCAAATCTCGCCTTCCGTATAATGCGTAATCAAAGATGATTTAGTTTCTAAGTTGTTTTTTGGGGTATAGCCAAGAGGTAAGGCACCGGTTTTTGATACCGGCATC
>NZ_JAIWQW010000027.1 GCF_026122815.1 Buchnera aphidicola (Pemphigus obesinymphae)
TTTATACCATAATTAAAAGCTTTTTTTGTTACGAATCTGGTTTGAGGCATAGGTCCATCAAGGGCATCTACAACTAATAATACAGAATCTACCATGGTCATAACTCGTTCTACTTCTCCTCCAAAATCAGCGTGACCCGGTGTGTCCACGATATTAATACGATAATTATTCCATTGAATTGCTGTATTTTTAGATAGAATGGTAATTCCTCTTTCTTTTTCTAAATCATTAGAATCCATAATTCTATCAGTTTTTTCTTCATGATCTTGGAAGGTACCTGACTGTTGTAGTAATTTATCTACTAATGTTGTTTTACCATGGTCAACATGAGCTATTATAGCTATATTTCGTAAATTTTTGTTCATTTTACTACCTTAAAACGTTAGGGATAATAAGATTTATTATTACTAAAATGTAAATTTTGTTAAATATAAATTATAAAATTTTTTTAATATTTTTAATTTATTTAAGATAATTTTCATATTTCATTATAATAAAATATGAAAATGAATTATACTAATTTTTGTATATATATTCATATATATGTAAATATAAAATTTATTTATGTAAAAATAAATTTATATTTTACTTTTATTTTTGTGTTTTCCATTGATTTATTATAAACGAGAAAAAAAATTGTTTAAAAATAATTATGAGAATACTTATTTCTTAACTAGTACTGCAATCGTAAAGAAACAAAGAAATTCTGATATATCTGAAGTTGCATTTGTTGGTTATTCTAATTCTGGTAAATCAACTGCTATTAATATTTTAACAAATAAAAAAAAATTAGCCAGGATTAGCAAAACTCCAGGAAGAACACAGTTGATTAATTATTTTGCTGTTAGTAAAAAAAAATATCTAGTAGATATGCCAGGATATGGTTATGCAAAAGCAGCTAAATTATTAAAATTAGAATGGGAAAAAACCATTATTAAATATTTTAAAATCAGGGCATCTTTAAAGGGATTAGTATTATTTATGGATATTAGGAATCCTATGAAAAAACTGGATGAAAATATCATTCATTTTGCTTTAAGATTTAGAATTCCGTTGTTAATTTTATTGACAAAATCAGATAAAATAACATTAGAAAAGCGAAGACAGAAATTACAGATTGTTTCTGAAAAATTATCTAAATTTTCATTAACGTCTTGCGATATAAATTTATTTTCTGCCGTGCACAAGACAGGTGTTTATGAACTTCGTGAAAAATTAGATTCTTGGTATAACGAATAATAGTCAAACGTTTTTAAATTTAAATATATTTAATATTTTAATTAATTCATATTTTTATGTTTATTTGTTATGTAAAAATTCATTTTCAATCAATATTAGTTACATAATAAAGATACTCGTGTTTATTGAATATGTTTAATTTTTTCCTTCCAGTTATTTCCTATTTTGATGTTTATACATATGGGTACATCTAATTTTGTATTATATTCCATAATAAGACGTATATCTTTACAAACATTCTTGATTTTTTCTTTTTGTACTTCAAACACTAATTCATCATGTACTTGCATTATCATTTTTGCATCTAAATGATATTTTTTTTTAAAACAATTATATATTTTTATCATTGCTAATTTTATTATGTCGGATGCGGTACCTTGGATAGGAGCGTTAATGGAGGTTCTTTCTGCTGATTTACGGATTAAAAAATTTTTTGAATTAATGTTAGGAATATATATTTTTCTTCCATGAAATGTTGATACGTATCCTTTTTTTAATGCAAATTGATAAGTGCTTTGCATATATTTACGGACGTCTTTATAACGTTGAAAGTATTTTTTTATGTATTCTTTAGCTTGTAATATATTTATTTTTAGTCTGTTAGATAGACTAAATGGGCTTATACCGTATATTAAACTAAAATTAATAATTTTGGCATTTTGTCTTTGTGTTTCAGTAATATCAACTATAGGAACATTGAATATTTCAGATGCTGTTATTTTATGCAAGTCAGAGTTATTATGATATATTTTAATTA
>NZ_JAIWQW010000028.1 GCF_026122815.1 Buchnera aphidicola (Pemphigus obesinymphae)
CTGATGATGTAACATCCGGTTCTTCATTAATGCCTCAAAAAAAAAATCCAGATGCTCTAGAATTAATTCGAGGTAAAACTGGTCGTGTGTATGGTTCTTTGATAAGTATTTTAGTATTGTTGAAAGGTTTACCTTTAGCATATAATAAAGATATGCAAGAAGATAAAGAAGGATTGTTTGATGCATTAGATACTTGGAATAGTTGTTTGCATATGTCTATTTTAGTTTTAAAGGGAATTAAAATAAATAAGTTTGTTTGCCGAGAAGCTGCAAAGAAAGGTTACTCTAATGCTACTGAATTGGCGGATTATCTAGTGCGAAAAAGTATACCTTTTCGTGATGCTCATCGTATTGTTGGAAAGATTGTATTAGAAGCAATAGAAAGAAACATATCACTGCAGGAAATAGATATTTTAACTTTTAAAAAATATTGCCCTGTTATTTCTTCTGATGTATATGATGTATTAGATTTATGTTCTATCATAAATAAAAGAAATTCTAAAGGCGGGGTTTCAAAGGAACAAGTGTCTTGTGTTATTTCCGCATTGAAACATGAATAATCTTTATTTTATTTAATGTTTTTTTTAATCGATTTCTAATTAAAATTGATAATTATTCATCGCGACATAAAAATATGTCGCGATATTTTTTATTACAAATAAAAAAAAATTTTAAATTTTAAAAAAGATGTGATTTAAAATATTTACTAACATTTTTTAGGTGTGATTTCAGGTTAGTTTAAATAAGAAAAATGTTTATTGAAAAATAATATAGTTTATGGTGAATTATTTAATCTAAAATTTTACTAAATCATTTTAATTTTAATTAAACTATATATTTTTAACGTTAATAAAATAGGTATTTTATAAATAAAATAAATTTTTAAAAAATAAAAAATTATTTTAGTGACATATGATTATTTATTATGTAAAAATTTTATGTAATGAGTTGTAATAGAAGTTTTTATAAATACTAAATATATTTAGTTTATTATTAATTAAATATTAATTTATAAATTAATATTTAATTAATAATAAAAATAAGTTGAATGAGTGATATATGAGTTAAAAAATTTTTTAATTTTTATTAATTATTTTATCTTTTTTAGGAGGAAAAATTTTGCTTGAAGAAATTAATTTAGTATGGGAAAAAATAAGGTCAGAAATAAAAATTATATCAGATAATGAACCTACATTGTCTAAATTTTATTATTTAATGGTATTACAGCATAAATCTTTTTTACAAGCATTAAGTTTTATTTTATCTAATAAATTGCAAAATAAAATGATTGTGGATTTTTTTTTACAAGACACTTTTGAAAAAGTATATTTATCTGATTTATCTTTACTAAAATCTGCTGTTAAAGACATATATGCTGTGTACGATCGAGATCCTGTAATAGATCACTATTCTACTATATTTTTATATTTAAAAGGTTTTCATGCTTTACAAATATATCGTATTAGTCATAAATTATGGGAAATAGGACGTAAATCATTTGCATTATTTTTGCAAAATACAGTATCAGTATTATTTTCGGTTGATATTCATCCTGCTGCTGAAATTGGATATGGTATTATGTTAGATCATGCTACCGGTATTGTAATAGGAGAAACTGTTTTAGTAGAAAATAACGTTTCTATTTTACAATCTGTAACATTAGGTAGTACCGGGAAAATTACTGGGAAAAGACATCCTACTGTAAGGGAAGGAGTTATTATAGGAGCTGGAGCAAAGATTCTTGGAGATATAGAAATTGGCT
>NZ_JAIWQW010000029.1 GCF_026122815.1 Buchnera aphidicola (Pemphigus obesinymphae)
TAAATTCAGGAACAATGTAATGATAATTGGTATTAAACCACTTAGTCATGTCTGACGCAAAAGCAGATTGTCCAGTAGGAGCTGTTCCTCTCGCAATACGAAATAAAGTATCCAAATCAACTGATTTGTCTTCATTTCTATGTCTTTGTGGAATATTTCCTAACAACATACTAGTACTTAGCACATGATCATACCAAGCAAAATCACCTACAGGAAGTAAATCGATACCTGCTTTTTTTTGTTTTTCCCAATGTATTTTCCTTAACTCTTTGCCTACTATTAGTAAATTTTCTTGTGAAATTTTTTCAGACCAATACTCTTCTAGTGCTTTCTTTAATTCACGATTAGATCCAATTCTTGGAAAACCAAGTATGTGATTTATTATAGACATATGTAATCCATTTTTTAATAAAAAATTAATCAAAAATATTATAACAAAATTGTATTTTTATAAAAATTTTAATTTACTCTGTAATCTGCAACTTCTTTAAATTCATAATTAAAATAAATGATATATTCTTAATCAATTAATACATTTATATCAAAAAATAAAAATTTATTGTAAAATACTCTAATTATCAATTTAATAATATTAATAAAATGATTTTAATAATTAATTGAATAAAATGTGCATTTAAATTAAATAAAATAATTTAATTTATATTTAAGATAGTACTTATTTTTTTAAAAAAACTTCTAAATAACGAGCTACACCATCATTATCATTAGATAATACTATTTCTGCATATGGTAACTGATTTTTTAGTTCTAAATCAGAATTTACCATTATACATGCTTTACCTACAATCTTAAGCATATCCATATCATTCATAGCATTACCAAAAGCTATACAATCTGTTAAAGAACTATTTAAATATTTCATTAAAAAAGTTAATGCATTTCCTTTAGATACCTTTTTTGACATTATTTCAAGACATGTTTTAGAAGAAAAAACCCAATCTAAATCTGGTTTAAATAAATCAATAATTTTTTCCTTCAATAAAAATAATTTACTAAAATCATTAGAAGTGAAAAAAATTTTACTAACATTATCCATTTTAAAAAAATAAAAATCCAAAACTTGGTACTGAGAAGATGATCTATAATTATAATAATATTTTTCTATATTTTTTTTATGAATATACCATTTTTCATTGCAATACATATGCATAATTATATCAGTATCTAAATCGATATACCTTAATAAATTTACAATAACATCTTTATCGATATTACTGGTAAATATTAATTTTTTATCTAAATTATAAATTTTAGCTCCATTTGAAGTAATCATGAAAGCACTAATTTTACAATAATTACAAATCTCTAAAATTTCGAAATAATGACGACCACTAGCAAAAAAAAAACAAAATCCTTTGTTATACAAATCCTGTATAATTTTTTTCGTATAATTTGTTATTTTATATTCAGAAGACAAAAGAGTACCATCTAAATCAGAGACAATAAATTTATACATACATATAATTTCCATAAAATCTAATATATACAAATAAGCATATTCAAAAGTAAAATACTAATATCAATAAAAATGATGAATTTTTTAAAAAATAAAATAAATATTTTAAAATTATTTCAAAATTTTAAAAATGATACCAATCATTACATTTTAATTAATATTAGTATTTATTATTAATCAAAATAATCAATACTTATGAAATTAAAAATATAATATATTTTAAT
>NZ_JAIWQW010000030.1 GCF_026122815.1 Buchnera aphidicola (Pemphigus obesinymphae)
AAATACATAGTATTTTAAAATAACTACCAACATTGAGTAGACTTAAATTCTGATATTAATAATATTAACGTTTGTTCTATATTTTTAGTTAACGTTTTATCTTCATTAATTTTTTTTATTAAATTTGAATGTTTTCGATTAAAATAATTTAATATAGATTCTTCAAAATCAGAAATTTTTTCTAATTCAATACTATCAAGGAATCCTCTATCTGCAGCAAAAAAAACTACTGATTGTTCAGCTATGGATAATGGACAATATTGTTTTTGCTTTAATAATTCGGTTAATTTTTTACCATAAATTAATTGTTTTCTCGTAATTTCATCTAAATCAGAAGAAAATTGAGAAAAGGATGCTAATTCTCGATACTGAGCAAGAGCAGTTCGAATTCCATTAGATAATTTTTTAATTATGTTACTTTGTGCAGCACTACCAACACGAGATACAGAGATTCCGGGATTAACAGCAGGACGAATTCCAGAATTAAATAAATTAGATTCTAAAAAAATCTGTCCGTCGGTAATAGAAATAACATTAGTAGGAACAAAAGCAGATACATCACCACCTTGAGTTTCAATAATAGGTAAAGCTGTTAAAGAACCTTGTTTACCTTGTATCTTTCCTTTAGTAAAATTTTCAACAAATGTTTCATTAACGCAAGCTGATCTTTCTAATAATCGAGAATGTAAATAAAAAATATCTCCAGGAAAAGCTTCTCTTCCTGGCGGACGTCTTAATAATAAAGATATCTGCCGATAAACAATAGCATGTTTAGATAAATCATCGTAAACGATTAAAGCATTTTTACCGATATTTCGAAAATATTCACCCATTGCGCAACCAGAATATGGTGCTAAATATTGTAATGAAGCAGCTTCGGATGCAGAAGCTACAATCACTATTGTATTAGATAAAGCTCCATAATTTTCCAATTTTTTTACAACATTGGCTACAGTCGAATTTTTTTGACCTATAGATACATAAATACATCGAATCCCCGATTTATTTTGATTAATAATCGTATCTATAGCCAAAGCAGTTTTTCCTGTTTGGCGATCTCCGATAATTAATTCTCTTTGTCCACAACCAATAGGAACCATTGCATCTATAGCTTTATAACCTGTTAAAATAGGTTTAGTAACCGATATTCTATCTATTACACCTGGTGCATTTACTTCAACAGGAGAAAAAATGTCATTTTTAATAACACCTTTTCCATCAATAGGTTGTCCAAGGGCATTTACTACTCTTCCTAAAAATTTTTCTCCTACCGGAACTTCTAAAATACGACCTGTACACTTTACTTTTGTGTTTTCTGTTATATGGGTATAAGGACCCATAACGATAGCACCAACAGTATCTTTTTCTAAATTCAAAGCAATTGCGTATTCGTTACCAGGTAGTAAAATCATTTCTCCTTGCATAACGTTAGACAAACCATAAATTTTTATAATTCCGTCACTGACTGAAATAATAGTACCTTCATTATACACTTCGTTAACTATCTTAAATTGAGCTATACGTTTTTTAATTAATTCACTAATCTCACTAGAATTTAAATGCATACCTTTATAATTCTCTCAATAATTTAAGAAATT
>NZ_JAIWQW010000004.1:0-30730 GCF_026122815.1 Buchnera aphidicola (Pemphigus obesinymphae)
TAGTTTATCTTTATCTAGTTTTGGATTAGTTTCAGATAGCATCATCTCTAACTCTTCGAAACGATCTTGTAAATGTTGTAATTTATCAAGCATAGATTTATTCATTTGTATAATCTACCTTATCATACACTGCTATTACGTATATTAAATGCTTCTAAATCAATTAAAATATCAATATAACTATTTTGAGTTTATATTAAAATATGTTTTATTAATAAAACATATTAAACAAATTTTTCTATCGGAAAATACTTTAAGTTATTACTTTTTAAGATTATTAAAAAAAATAATTATATAAATAACATGATTTTAATTAAAAATAAAATTATATTAACTATCATTTTCCTATTAGTATCTAAATAGCTATTCATTCTTTATGCGTGCTAGAAATATTATTTAATAATTTTTTTATAAAAAAAAATTATTTCTGTAAAAATATTGCATAATTTAAAAAATATTTCATCAAACATATTTACCTTATTTAAAATAATAATAGCAATAACATTACTAATTCAAAATTAATTTGTTCAAAAAAATATTTTTATCAAAAATTATAATTCAACAATATCACTTACATCACTGTTATATTAAAAAATATTTTAACTAATCATATAAAAAAAATAAATTCTTTAATCCTATTAAACATTTCTTGTAATTGGAGATTATATTTAATTTATTTTTAACTAATATCATACTTCTTTAATATCATAAAAAAAAATTTCTTTTAAAAATATAAAAATACATTTTTAATAAAAATTAAACCTAATTAATAAAATTCATTTTATACATTCAAAAATTTATTAATTCCAATATATAAAATCCTATCTATTTTTTTCATTATTTTTTAACAAAACTTTCAAAAATTATCAAAAGAAGTAAAAAACAATTAAAATTAAAGAAACTACTTACTAACTGTTTAATATTCAAATCTTTTTATAAAATTAAAAATGATATTTAGATCACATTCATTAAATAAAAAATTAAATATATATCAAAATTAAAAAATATCGATTAATAAAAATATTTTTATCATAGAGGAAATTAGTTTTTCTCAAAAAAACCAATTAGATATAATACATAACTAACAAAAATCACTATCAAAAATAAAATTAATTATATAATACAAAAATATATATTATACGCACAATAAACATTATTTAATCTACTAAATTAATTAAGGACAACGTTATGTCTGATATAAAATTATTTTCTGGTAATGCAATACCTAATCTAGCAAAAGCCATTGCTAAACGCTTGTATACCACTTTAAGTAACGCTTCAGTAACAAGATTTAGCGATGGAGAAATAAGTGTACAAATAAATGAAAATGTAAGAGGCAGCGATGTATTTATCATACAATCAACGTGTGCTCCTACGAATGATAATTTAATGGAATTACTGGTTATGATAGACGCATTAAGACGTGCTTCTGCAGGTCGAATTACTAGTGTAATTCCTTACTTTGGGTATGCCAGACAAGATCGACGTGTTCGTTCTGCTAGAGTGCCCATAACAGCAAAAGTGGTTGCTGATTTTTTATCCAGCACAGGAGTTGATCGCATTCTTACTGTTGACTTACATGCTGAACAAATTCAAGGTTTTTTTGATGTACCTGTCGATAATGTTTTCGGCAGCTTGATTCTTTTAGAAGATATGTTAAAAATTAATTTTAAAAATCCCATTGTAGTTTCTCCAGACATTGGTGGTGTCATACGTGCTCGAGCAATAGCAAAATTATTATATGATACAGATATGGCTATTATAGATAAAAGAAGACCCAATGCAAATATATCTCAAGTTATGCATGTTATTGGAGATGTATCTGATCGAGATTGTGTGTTAGTAGATGACATGATAGATACCGGAGGAACTTTATACAAAGCAGCAGAAGCCTTAAAAGAAAGAGGAGCCAAAAGAGTTTTTGCTTACGCTACTCATCCTATTTTTTCTGGAATAGCAGAAAAAAATTTAAAAAACTCTGTCATTGACGAAGTTGTTGTGTGTGATACCATACCTTTATCTGAAAAAATTAAATTACTACCACATGTAAGAACATTGACTTTATCTGGAATGCTAGCAGAAGCTATTCGTAGAATTAGTAATGAAGAATCAATATCTGAAATGTTTGAACATTAATGTTCCACCTTGTATATTTTATCAGTACATTAAAATTAATCACTATTTTAGTGTACTAAAAACAAGGAAAATAAAACTATATATAAAATAAAATACATTTATACATTTAAATTAACAACTCGAATAGCCTCTGAAACCAAATAAAATGATCCAAATATTAAAATTATATCTTCTTTTTTTACTTTTAAATTAATATCATACCAAGCTAACTTAAAATTTTCTAAAAAATTAAAGTTTTTAGGTAAAATATCAATTAATTGTATCTTACTACTTATACCTATATCTCTATATATTGGTATAAAATACCAATAATCTACCAACGATTCTAAATTTAAAATCATACCAGAAATATCTTTATCTTTTAAAACACCCATAATTGCATAAATTTTACCAATACTTTTTATGTTTTTTATTTTTTTTGACAAATGTAAGACAGCATGAGGATTATGAGCAACATCTAATATTACCTTAGGATTATTAGATAAAATTTGAAATCTTCCAGGTAATGTAATATGTTTAATTGAATTAATAATCACATTCTCGTTGACATTAAATGGAGAATGGAATAAAGCTGTTAAAGCTGTTGAAAAATTTTCTAAAGAAACTTTAGGATAAGGCAAATAATGTAAATTTATTCCATCAGAAAAATAATTCCAATAATTTTTTTTATAGGTTATCCACCAATCTAAATCAATTTTTTTCAAAATTGCTTCTTTTATTTTAATAACTTGTAAAAAACTGTCAGGAACATCTTTTTCTCCAACAATGATATATTTATTTTTCTTAGCAATATGTGCTTTTTCGTATCCAATATCAGACCTGGTAAAACCTAAATGAGTAATGTGGTCAATTCCTATATTTGTAATAACAGATATATCAGAATTTACAATATTTGTAGCATCTAATCTTCCCCCTAAACCTACCTCAAGTATTATTACATCTAATTTACGTCTTTTAAATAAAATTAGTGCAGATAACGTAATAAAATCAAAATATGATAAAGATACTTTTTTTCTAAAACGTTCTATTTCAGCAAATGCGCGCGTATGTTCAGTATCGCTCAAATATTTACCATTAACACGAATTCTTTCACGATATTTAAATAAATGAGGTGATGTATATAATCCAACTCGATAACCAGAAGACAAAAATATACGTTCTAATATAAAACAAGTAGTTCCTTTTCCATTTGTGCCACCAACAATAAAAACAAAAGCACAAAAATTCAATAAATCCATTTCTTTCGCTATAAAAATACAATTTTCCAATCCATTATAATTACGTTTTATATTTAATTGTTTAATATATTTTAACCATATAGATAAAGATGTATTAATATTTAAAATATTATTTTTTTCCATATTTTTGATGTCTACAAAATAAAACCATAAAAATGTATAATTAAATAAATAATATCATTATTATCTAAAATAAATTATTTTTATTACCTCGTTATACAAAAATATCTATACAAAATACTATATTCTCGAAATTTTAATAGTGTGTTTTTTTAAAAAACGTTCTTTTTATTATATAAAAAACATTTAAAAAAATAATTAAGATTAAAAAAACACCTATAATTATCATATAAAAATATTCTGAAATATACAAAAATTTTCCAACTAAAATCTTAAAACCAATAAATATTAATACAAATCCAATACCATACTTAATAAAATCAATGTCTGTTTTCAAAAAAGATAATAAAGAATACATAGAACGTAAATTAAATATGGATAATAAGTTAGAAGTAATAATAATAAAAGGATCTGTGGTAATAGAAAATACAGCTGAAATACCATCTATAGCAAAAACAATATCACTTAATTCAACTAAAATAGAAACTATAAATAAAGGAGTAAAAAAAAATACACCATTTTCCCATAAAAAAAATTTATCTTTTTTTAACTTGGCGGTAATTCTTAATATTTTATAAATCCAAATAATCCATCTATTTTTAGGTAAAATTACAGTGTTAGTGTTTTTAAGAAATACCATTTTAATACCAGTGTATAAAACAATAATACCAAAAACATACAGTATCCAATTATGTTTATACAAAAACCAATTTCCAAAAAAAATAATGGTTATACGAAATATCGTTGCTCCAAATAAACCATATACTAATACCTTACGATGATAAATTGTTGGTATTGAAAAATGACGAAATAATAAAAACCATATTAAAACATTATCTATAGATAAAAATTGCTCTAAAAAATAACTACTGAAAAAAGATAATATTTTTATATTTGCAATATTAAAATTAACATTTTTTTTTACAGAAAACCATAATATTATAGAAAATAAAAAAACAACAAACAACCATAACAAAGAAAATAAAATAGATGCTTTTAAAGGTTTTTTGATAAATATTCTTGTTTTTTGTAATATTATTTCACTTACTATCATTACAACAGATAACATACTAAAAGTTATCCAAAGAAACGGTGTTCCTATAGTATACATACTATACCAATCTCTATAATTAAAAAATAAAATTATTTTCAATAATATTGCTATAAAAATTCATACAATGTATTTGTTAAAAAAATAACTATTTATAAATATAAAATATACACTTTTATCAAAAAAAAATATTTTTATTAAAAAATATTTAATAATCTTTAATTATTATTAAAAATAAAAAAACAATGTACATAATTTTATAAAAACTACTGAATAAATTTAAGTAAATCTATTAAATATTCTGGAAATAAACCAAACAATATTACTGTTAAAGATGATGTTAATATCAATATATTATGAAATTTATTTTTCAAAAAATTATCAATATTATATTTGTGATCTTTCGATGACGTTAAATAAAAATTAACAATTATTTGTAAATAATAATAAAATCCTATAACACTACCTAATAAAACACCCAATCCCAATAGTAAAGATTTTTCATGTACAATTAATAAAATTAAATAAAATTTACCGATAAAACCAATACTCATGGGAAATCCTGCAAATGAAAGCATCATTATTGTGAAAAAAACAGCAATCACAGGATTTTTCCAAAATAAACCACGATAAAAATTCAAAACATTCGTATCATAACATGGATATTGTATCGAAAATTGATTTAACAAACCTAATACAGTAAAATTAGTTAATATATAACCTATAAAAATAATACCCAAAGCTTCTTCAGAAATACGTTGATCATCGATTAATACCAATCCTATTAACGCATATCCTAAATGAGATATAGATGAATATGCTAATATTCTTTTTAATTTGTTTTGAAACAAAGCCATTATATTACCAAAAAAAATAGAAAGAAATGATAATATTTCCAGAATAAAATATAATACTGTAATTTCTTTTGCAGGAACATACATAAAAAATCTACTTAATATACTAAAAGTAGCAATTTTACTAACAGTAGAAAGAAAAAATATTGATGTATAAGACATGCCTTCATACACATCTGAGGTCCACAAATGAAAAGGTATTATGGATAATTTAAAAATAAATGAAATTAAAATTAAACTAAAGCCAAATAATAATATTATATTACTCTCATGTAAAACATGTAAATTAAGATAATTTCCTATTGAAAAAAAACTGAGATTACCTGTTATAGAATATATAAAAGCTATCCCAAATAATAAAAAAGAAGATACAAAAGCAGACAATATAGCGTATTTTACAACAGATTCTAATATTCTTTTTTCACAATATTCATAACCAATTAAACCTAATATAGGCAAAGTCATCAATTCAATACTAATAAATAAACTAGCCATATGATTAGAAATAACTAAACTCATGCTACCCAAAGTAGAAAATAATAAAAAAAGATAAAATTCCTCTTTATTTAAAAATTTATTTAATAAATAAGGATAGGCTAAAAAAACAGATAATAAAGTAGAAAAAAGAATCATTCCAATATACAGGACAGATACTTTATTAATATAAAATAACATACTGATATCAATTGGAACAACTTGATAAACAAAATATAAAGATATTATTGATACAAATAAACTAATTATACTAATAACATAAACTATAAAATGATTCCGCTTACATGAAATAAAAAATAATAATGCCATTACTGTTGATAGCAAAATTAAAAAAGGAAATAATCCAATTAATTGCTGAATATTTATCATCATTATAAAAAACCGTTTAATTAAATAGAAAAAGTACTAAAAATTATATAGTGATAAGTACACAGTATCTAAAACAATTTGAGGGAACAAACCTAATAAAATTAATACTGACATCAAACAAAAAATTATAAAAAATTCTCTATAAGTCATATTATTAATTTTTAATGTATTTGTTGATATTCCATAATAAGTACGTTGTATCATTTTTAAAGAATAAATAGAAGAGAAAATAAAAATAAAAATAGATATACTTGAAAAAAATGGAGAAAAATTAAAAAGACCCATCAAAATTAAGAATTCACCAACAAAATTTCCTGTACCAGGCATACCTATATTTGCTATGGAAAAAAATAAAGAAAAAGCTGGGATCCATTTCATTTTTAACCATAATCCTCCCATTTTATTCATATCCCTAGTGTGCACACGTTCATATAATTGACCGATCAAGACAAATAATGCAGCTGTAGATACTCCATGTGCTAACATTTGTACTACAGCTCCTTCATGAGCAATTCTGTTATGAGCATAAATAGAAATTAAAATAAATCCCATATTAGAAATAGATCCGTAGGCAACCAATCTCTTTATATCATTTTGAGAAAAAGCCATCCACGCACTATAAAATATAGTGAAAATTCCCAAATAAATCGCAAATGTAGAAAAAGAAAAAGAAGCTCGTGGAAAAAGAGAAATAGAAAATCGTAATAAACCATATGCTGCCGTCTTTAATAAAATACCAGATAAATCAACAGAACCAGCTGTCGGTGAATAAGCGTGCAAGTCAGGTAACCAATTATGAAATGGTACTATGGGCATTTTTACCAAAAAAGCTAAAAAAAAACATAACATTAAAAAAAATTCCAATTCTGCATTCATTGGAGTGTTTAATAACAAATGATAATCAAAAGTCCAAATATTCGAAACATAATAATGGGAAAAAACTAAAGATATAATACCAATTAACATAATTAGTCCAGAAAATTGAGAATAAAGAAAAAATTTATTCGCTACTTTCACGCGATCATGACTATATTTTCCTCTGTAACCCCATAACGTTACCAAAAAATACATAGGAACCGACATTATCTCCCAAAAAAAGAAAAATAAAAACAAATCAACGGCTAAAAAAATGCCCAACACCGATCCTAATAACCATATTAAATGGAAATAAAATAAACCTTGACGTTCTTTAATTTCATTCCAAGAACACAAAACAGATATAATTCCTAAAAAACTTGTCAAAAAAACCATTAAAATAGATAATCCATCAATTCCTAAATGAAAATCAATACCAAATCTTGGAATCCAAGGCACTAAAAATTCAAAAATCCAAGATTTCGAAAATGATGTTTTTCGCGAAACTAAAAAAAAACTATTTACCCAAATGTGGAATGTAAATATCAGTGTTATTCCCATTGTAATTAATGCAACCAAACGTGGCAATTGAACATTAACACGTTCTGATTGCCAACATAATACAGCACCAAAAAAAGGGATTATAATTAATAATAAAAGAAACATGTTAATTATTTTCCTATGTTTTTTATCTTAAGTATTTGTTCATTGAATTTAATAAATATTATCGCCTATATTTAGTAAAAAAATATAAAATGATACCGGAAAAAAAATAATATTAAAATCAAAACAATTGTTGTACCCATAATCATTGATGTCACATACCAACGTAAATAACCGTTAACAGTCATTAATAATTTTTTATTGCAACAAATTAAAAAATTCACAGGAATATTTATTACATATTTACATGGATCATATGATAATAAATTAGATATTATTAAATACAATTTTGTAAAAAATAAATAATATAAATAATCGAAATAAAAACCATTCAAACAAAAATTATGAAAAAAACTTACTAACTTAGTACTTATTAAAAATAAGATAATTCTGTTCTTTTTAATCCATATATTATATGCAATCCAAATACCAATGATTGTCAATATACTAGAATAACACTCTAATGCTACTTTTTCAGATTCTAAAAAACTATGTTTTAAAAAAACATTGGATAAAGGTAATGCTATAAAAGAACTTATAAATGTAGAAAATATTCCTAATATGATTAATGGAATCTTGAAACTTAAAGATTTATTTTTAACAACAAGAACATTTTTTCTACCATGGAAAACTAAAATAATAACCTTACATGCGTATAGAGAAGTTAAAAAAGTTCCTATTAATGCCATTATTAAAAAATAAAAATTTTGATGTCTATATACTTCTAATAAAATAGAACCTTTACTATAAAATCCTGCACTAATAATAGGAAAAGAAATTAACGAACTTACTCCAAGTAAAAAACATGTATATTCAAGAAATAATTTTTTGTATAAACCACCCATTTTAAAAATATTTTTTTCATTATTACAAGATAAAATAACCGATCCTGCAGAAAGAAATAACAAAGCTTTAAATATAGCGTGCACCACCAAATGAAATATAACGGCATACCAAGCTTGTACTCCTAATCCCAAAAACATATAACCAATTTGACTCATAGTAGAATAAGCCAATATACATTTAATATTTTTTTGAACTAAAGCTGATAAACTAGCAATTAATACTGTAACTATACCTATAATAGATAAAAAATTTAAAATTTCCGGAGTTAAAATAAATAAACCATGCATTCTGGATATTAAGTATATTCCAGCTGTCACCATAGTAGCAGCATGAATTAAAGCTGAAACAGGAGTTGGTCCAACCATAGCATCAGTTAACCAAGTATGCATTGGTACTTGCGCTGATTTCCCCAATGCTCCTATTATTATACATACTGTAATCCATTTCAAAGAATCAATATGTAATATCAAAAAACTATTTTCTGATATCAATTCCAAATCACAAAAACTTAAAGAACCAAACGTTTGATAAACTAAAAAAAAAGCAAATAATAAAAATACATCCCCAATCCGAGTAATAATAAATGCCTTTATTGCAGCAAAACAATTTTTTACTTCTGTAAAATAAAAACCAATCAGTAAATAAGAACATAATCCTACTAATTCCCAACCAAAAAACATGAGCATTAAATTATCAGACAAAATCAACAATAACATACTGGCAATAAAAAAATTTATATACGAAAAAAAACGAGAAAAACCTTCTGAACTTTTCATATATTCATTAGAAAATACACTAATTAAGAATCCAATAGAAGTGATCATAACCAACATTGTTATAGATAATCCATCTAATAAAAAATTAAAATCTACAAAAAACTTTTCAATGCGAATCCAATGCCATAATTTAAAGAGAATAATTTTACTATCTCCACATCTTAAAAATATATTTAAAACATATAATGCTGTCAAAGTTGAAAAAGCAATTGAAGAAATTCCTATCCATGCTATGTAATTTTTAGTCAAGAATTGATTTAAAAAAGACGTTAATAAAAAACCAAATAATGGAAATAAAATAACAAGATAAATAACACTCATCCCCATATCCTATTCAGTAGATCAATATCTAATATTTTATGACGTTTATATAATTGCAATAACAGTGCCAAACCTATGCTAGCTTCTGATGCAGCAACAGTTATAATTAAAATATACATTATTTGTCCGTCAGCTTGTCCCCAATAACTTCCAATAACTATAAAAGCCAACGCTGCAGCATTCATCATAATTTCTAAACCCATTAACATAAATAAAATATTACGACGAACAACAACAGCAATAGCACCTAATATGAATAAGATAAAAGATAAAACTAATCCATGGAAAATAGATATCATCGCAATATTCCTTAGTATTTATTAAATAAAATTTATTCTTTTATTTTTCTTTTCCAAAATGGAATACCACCACTAATGCACTCAATAATAATATCGATGACAATTCGACAATAAGTACATAAGGACCAAATAAACTTATTCCTACCATTTTTGTATTAATCAATGTATTAAACGCATTAAGATTACCAGTAAATGATAATCCGTAAATTACAGTTATAAAAAAAGACAAAAACAAAAGACTAATTATTATCCAATTAATGTCCTTTAACCATTTTTTTTCCTTTATTTCCATAATTTTACCAAGATTTAACAACATCAAAACAAATGTAAATAATACCATTATGGCTCCAGCATAAATAATAATTTCTAATACAGCTGCAAAATAACCTCCTAATATAAAAAAAATACCTGAAATAGATAAAAGAGAAACAATAAAATAAATCAACGCATACACTGGATTTGAATGTAAAATTACAAATATAGTAGAAATTATTGATATCATTCCTAAAATATAAAACACTGATTCCATCACAATTATATCCTTAAGGTAATAATGTCTTTACATCAATTGGTTTATCTTCGTATTTTAAATCACCAGGATTTTTTCCTGTAACAGAAACACCAGTAAATTTATAAAAATTGTAATCAGGATATTTACCTTGACCTGAAATTAGTAAATCTTCTTTTTCATAAACTAAATCTTGTCGCTTAAATTCTCCTAATTCAAAATCAGTACTTAATTGAATAGCAGAAGTAGGACAAGCTTCTTCACATAATCCACAAAAAATGCATCTAGAAAAATTAATGCGAAAAAATTTTGGGTACCATCGTCGATTATTCATTTTAGATTTTTTTAAAGAAATACAATCAACAGGACAAACAACTGAACATAAATTACAAGCAACACAACGTTCTTCACCGTCTGTATTCCTAGTTAAAATAATTTTTCCCCTATATCTAGGTGATATATGTATTTTTTCATCAGGATACATTCTGGTTTCTTTTTTATAAAAAATACGAATACCTATTAACCAAATACTACGTATTTGGCTAAAAAAACCAAAAAAAATATCTTTTAAAGTCATAAAATTAAGAAATGTCCTTAAAAATTAAAATAACAACAAAATAAAACCAGTAAACAGCAAATTTATTAATGTCAAAGGAAAACAAAATTGCCATCCAAATAACATTACTTTATCATACCTAGGTCTAGGTAAAGCTGCTCTTATTAGTATAAACATAAAAATAAAAAAAATAGTTTTAATAATAAACCAAAAATAAAAAGGGAACCAAGGACCATACCAACCACCGAAAAACATGATAGTCATTAAACTAGATATAGTAATCATAGAAATATACTGACCAATAAAAAATAAACCAAATTTCATACCTGAATATTCGATATGATAACCATCTGCCAATTCCTGTTCAGATTCTGGTTGGTCAAAAGGATGTCTATGACATAACGCTAATCCTGATATAAAAAAAGTCAAAAAACCAAAAAATTGTGGTATTATATTCCATAAATGAGATTGATTATAAACAATATCTATCAAATTAAAAGAACCAGCTTTAGCAACAACACCCATTAATGATAAACCTAAAAATACTTCATAACTTAATGTTTGAGCCACTGCTCGTATGGCACCTAATAAAGCATATTTATTATGACTAGCCCAACCAGCAAACAAAATAGAATATATCGATAATGAAGACATCATTAAAAAAAATAAAACACCAATATCCAAATTAATAATGAAAAAATTAGGAGAAATTGGAATTATAGCCATGACCAATAACAAAGATGTAAAAGATATCACGGGTGCTAAAACGAAAATCCAACGGTTACTAAAGATAGGAATCCAATCCTCTTTAAAAATCATTTTAATCATATCTGCAAATATCTGTAATAAACCAAAATAACCTACTCGATTAGGACCATATCTGTTTTGAAACCAAGCTAACCACTTTCTTTCTATCAAAGTTAAATAGGCAGCAGAGAACACCAATAAAAACAAAATAAAAAAAGATTTTAAAATAGATAATAGAATCGCTGTTGAAAAAATATCAAAGAAAATCATTCTGATATCTCCCGAATTTTTTTAATTTTTTTTCCAGCAAGAACAAAAGGAAAACCCGACATGCCTAATGGTAACCCAATTTGACCAGGTGATAATTTATTAGAAATACGAATTTTTATATGAAATTTTTCCCCCAAACAAAAAAATTCTATGTAAGAATCTGTATTAAAAAAATGATTTTTCGCATCTAATGTTCCAATGATACCGCAAGGAATAGGTATTTTTTTTTCTAAAACCGGTGTATTTTGAGTAATTTCTTCTGTTCCAAATAAAAAATAATACGGAACAATACGATAACTATTCTTATATTTGTTAACATTAGAAATCACCTTAAAAAAATTAATCTTACTACTTTTTTTATTTCCGAACAAACAAAAACCGGAGTCACCATGTAATAAACTACCATTAATTTTATTCTGAAATTTGTTCCATGCTTGTGGAGAATTCCAACCTGGACTCCAAGCAAAAGGAATGTAAGGAGAATATTTATATGCTTGTTGACTACCTTCCATGGAAAAAGAAAACATTGAATCGGAATCTTGAGGTTGTTTTGGTTCATGAACGCTAATATTAGCACGCAATGCAGTACGACCACTGGCACGATGTGGAGAACGAGCTATTTTTTGACCAAAAATGCGAAAAGAAGATTGTGGTAAAAATTTTTTTACATCTTTAAAATCAGGAATATTTGCGATAATGTCATCAATAACATCATCAATATTGTTCCAAACAGAATGATTTTTTTTAATTCTAGAAGATATAGAATATAACCATCTCCAACTTTCTAATTTACCTATTTTATTATTGTAAAATTTTGGATCATAAACTTTAAAAAAACGTTGAACTCGACTTTCATAATTAACAACTGTACCTGAACTTTCAAAAAAATTTGCTGCAGAAAGAAATAATTTTCTATTATGCATCATGTTATTAGATTTATAATCTATAACTATAATATTACGAACACAGTTAAAGATTAAATCTAATTGTACTTTTAATAACGATCTACGTAAGTCATTTTCTAAAATAACAATAGCATCATATTTTTTATCATTAATATGACGTAACACTTGATTTAAAGATATTCCTTTCATTAAACCAACACCTATACTATTACTACCAGACGTAATTAAACTAAGACCAACATTTTTATCTAACTTTTTCAACGCTAAAGCAATATTAAAAGAAGCTTTAATTAAATCAACATTTCGTGAATGTGATCCAGAAATAATTAAAGATTTTTTACTACTTAATAACGATTTAACAATAATTGATTTCTGATGCAAAAAATTTTTATCAAAATCAATTGGCATAGAAATTTCTTTATTTATTCCATTAGCAATAGCACCTGCTAAAGATATCTGATCACTAACCGATGCAGCATAACTCCATGCAGACACATCATCTAATTTAGTTTTATCTAAATTAGTAATAAACAAATTATATTTCGTATTTTGAGATATATTCAATAGTCCCTGACTATGCCATTTTGGAATATTTTTAAGTTTAGAAATTTTAAATACCTTTGATTTTACAGCTTGTCTAACGGACAAAGCCATCCTAGGAGCAACCTGAGTTAAATCTTCTCCTAATATTAAAATAACATCATAAGTTTCTATCTCACATAAAGTCGGTGTATAAATTCCACTATTTTTCAAGATATCAATGATTAATTCTATACAATCTTGCTCATCTGACAAAAATCCTGTAGAAAAATTTTCATTTCCAACCATTTTTTTTAAAGCAAAATTACTTTCTATACTTGCTCTATAAGAACCAATTCCTAATATTTTATTAGATCTCTTTAATAAATCAGTTGCTTTCAAAATAGCTTGAGAATCGCTTAAAAATAAAATTTGATCTTTTTTTTGATAATAAGATTCTACTGGTCGATTAACGATATTAGAATAACCGTAACCAAAACGACCTAAATCACAAATTAAATAACGATTAATCGCACCATGATATCGGTTTTCAATCCTACATATTTCACCATAACGTTCTCCAACACTGGTATTACAACCAATACTACAATAATTACAAATACTTGGGGCGTACTGCATATCCCATTTTCTATGATAGTTTTCAGAATAAGTTTTATCAGTAAATACACCTGTAGGACATATTTCTACTAAATTACCAGAATGTTCATTCTCTAATATACCATCTTTCAACCTTCCAAAATAAATGTTATTACTTATACCATATACTCCTAAATCTTTTCCATCTGCATAATCTTTATAATACCGTACACAACGATAACAACCTATGCACCGATTCATTTCATGAGATATGAAAGGCCCTAAATATTGATTTTTATGCGTTCTTTTGGTAAAACGATAACGACGTAAACTATGTCCCGTCATCACTGTCATATCTTGTAAATGACAATTTCCTCCTTCTTCACATACAGGACAATCATGAGGATGATTAGTCATTAATAATTCTATTATTCCCTTACGAAAAGTTATCGATTCAATATCTTTAGTAGAAATAATTGTTCCATCTAATACAGGAGTCATACAAGATATAATTAAATTTCCTTTTTCTGAATGCAAAGTATCGTATTTTGTAACTGCACATTGACGACATGATCCAACACTACCTAACATTGGATGCCAACAAAAATAAGGAATATTAATACCCAAAGATAAACATGCATGTAATAAATTATCTGATGCATCTACATTATATTTTTCACCATCAACATAAATTTTAGCCATTAAAGAACCCAATTTAAAATTAAAGTTATGCAAAAAAATAAATTATCATTTCTTCTTATTTAAAAAGTCCAAAATATTATTTTAAATATCAATTTTCCGTATATTATTATCATTTTTATTTTTATTTAATCCATTTTCAAAATCCGATCTAAAATATTTTATGGCGCTTTGTAAAGGAGAAACTGCTCCTGGAGCATGAGCACAAAATGTTTTTCCAGGACCCATTTTTTTACAAAGATCTTCTAATAATTCAATATCATCAATACTACCATTCCTTTGCTCTAGTGCTTGTAAAATTTTTACTACCCATGGTAAACCATCTCGACACGGAGTACATAATCCACAAGATTCCCGTGAAAAAAATTTTTCTAAATTTAAAACCAAAGACACCATATTAACAGTATTATCAACAGCCATAGCTAATCCTGTTCCTAAACGACTACCAATACTGTTAAAACTAGAAAAATCCATTTTAATATCTAAATGTTCTTCAGTTAAAAAACTTGTACTTGCACCACCTGGTTGCCATGCTTTTAATTTTAAACCACTCTGCATACCACCCGCATAATTATATAATAGTTCTCTAGCTGTAATGCCTAACGGCAATTCCCACAAACCTGAATTATTTACTTTTCCAGAAAAACCCATTATTTTTGTACCGGTATCATCACTATTTGATAAATTTTTATACCATTGTATACCGTGTAAAACAATAGCTGGGATATTAGACAAAGTTTCTACATTATTAACACAAGTTGGTTTACCCCATAAACCCACTGTAGCAGGAAATGGTGGTTTAGCTCTTGGATTTGCTCTTTTACCTTCTAACGAATTAATTAATGCTGTTTCTTCACCACAAAGATAACGACCCGCTCCACTATGTAAAATAATTTCTACATCAATACCACTGTCTAAAATATTCTTTCCTAAAAAACCTGCTTGATTAGCTTCATAAATAGCTTGATGCAAAATTTTTTCCGCTAAAAAATACTCTCCACGCAAAAAGATATACGCACGTTTAACTTGTAGAGCAAAAGCCCCAAGTAATATTCCTTCTATTAACTGATGAGGTATATATTCCATTAAAAATTTATCTTTATAAGTTCCCGGCTCCATTTCATCAGCATTGCATATCAAATAACGATTTTCTAAGCTTGTATTTTCGGACATTAAACTCCATTTTACTCCAGTCAAAAAACCAGCACCTCCTCGACCTTTAAGCCCAGAATCTTTAACCAAATTAATAATTTCTATTGGAAGAAAATTATTGAATACTTTTTCTACAGATTTATATCCATTTTTATTCCGATATTCCTTGAACCAAACAGTATCTCTTTCAGCATTGATCCACCAAGTTAAAGGATGTGTTTCCGCTGTATGTAATTTATTTTTCATTTATACTTATCTAACAAAGTTAAAATTTTAGTTTTTTTAAAATTAAGATATACATCTTCATTGATCATTATAACAGGACTTTGATCACAATTACCTAAACAACAAGTAGGTAATAAAGTAAACAATCCGTCTTTAGTAGTTTCTCCTGATTTAATTTTTAAATAATGTTCAAACATATCTAAAATACCTTCATATCCATTTATAAAACAAACTATGCTATCGCAATACCTGATAATATTGCAACCAACCGGTTGACGAAATATTTGATTATAAAAAGTAGCTACTTCCTCGATATCTATAGCTGAAACACCCAATATATCCGATATGGCTAAAATAGCTTCATCTGAAATCCATAACCTTTGTTTTTGAACAATTTTTAAAGCCTCTATAGATACAGCACGAGGATTTTCGTAATTTTTTATTTTATTTTCTATCTCATTTTTTTCGAAATCGGTTAATTTAAATTCAATATTAACTGACCGCGTTTTTATTATTTTATTTATCATCATTTAACGATCCACATCTGACATTACAAAATCAATACTACCTAAATAAACTATTAAATCTGATATTAAACTACCTCGAATAACCGAAGGTATTTGTTGCAAATGAGGAAAACTAGGTGTACGAATTCTTGTGCGATAACTCATGGTGCCACCATCGCTAATTAAATAATAACTATTTATTCCTTTAGTAGCTTCTATCATTTGAAAACTTTCATTAGGAGGTATTACTGGTCCCCAAGACATCTGTAAAAAATGAGTTATCATCGTTTCAATATGTTGCAGCACACGATCTTTAGGTGGAGGAGTAGTCAAGGGATGATCAGATTTAAAAGGTCCGGATGGCATGTTATTTAAACATTGTTTTAAAATATGTAAACTTTGTTTGATTTCTTCTACTTTTAACATTATACGAGAATAACAATCACTAACACCATCTCCAATCGGAACATCAAAATCGAAATTTTCATAACCCGAATAAGGTCTATTTTTCCTTATATCAAAATTTATCCCAGTAGCTCTCAAACCTGCACCCGTAACTCCCCAATTTAAAGCTTCTTTTTTACCATAAGCAGCAATTCCTTTAGTCCTACTTATTAATATTTTATTTTTTAACGCAGAATGTACATAAATATCAAGTCGTTTTGGCATCCAATCTAAAAAATTTCTCAATAATTTATCCCATCCAAAAGGTAAATCATTAGCTATTCCCCCAATTCTAAACCATGCAGGATGCATTCTTGCACCTGTAATAGATTCCACTAAATCATAAATTTTTTGACGATCGGTAAAAGCAAGAAAAACAGGAGTCATAGAACCAACATCTTGAATAAATGTAGATATACACAATAAATGACTATTAATACGAAATAATTCAGACAACATTATACGAATTACTTCTACTCTGCTTGATACTGTAATTCCTGCTAATTTTTCTACTGCTAAGACATAAGGCATTTCGTTAACACAACCACCAAGATATTCAATACGATCAGTATACGGAATATAACTATGCCAAGACTGACGTTCTGCTATTTTTTCTGCACCTCGATGGTGGTATCCTATATCTGGCATACAATCAACAATTTCTTCACCATCTAATTGCAAAACAATCCTAAATGCACCATGAGCAGAAGGATGATTCGGTCCTAAATTCAAAAACATATAATTGATGTTAGGATCTTTTTTTTTCATTCCCCATACTTCTGGATTAAAATTTAAATCTTCCATCGCTGAGTCTTCTTTTTGTCTTGTCAAAAAAAATGGATCAAATTCTGTTGCTCTGGCTGGATAATCTTTCCTTAATGGATAACCTTGCCAAGATTTTGGCATGATAATACGTGTTAAATTTGGGTGATTATTAAATGTAATACCAAACATCTCCCATGTTTCTCTTTCATACCAATTAGCATTAAAAAAAACAGTGGTAATTGTTGGCACATTCAAATCATTACTAAACAATGGAATTTTTAAAACGATATCACTATTCCTTTCTATAGAAATAAAATGATAAAAAACTGAAAACTCAGCATTAGGCAAATTTTTTCGATTTAAACGAAGACGCTCATCTACACCATGTAAATCAAAAAGAAAATTATAAGATTTAGATACACAATACAAAAATTTTACTATATCTAAGATTAAATTTTTATCTATCCATATAACGGGAAAATTCATTTTTGTACATTGAATCAAAAAAGAATTATCACCAAAATTATTTTTTAGTTCTTGAATAATTGGATCATTGAAATTATTTTCATTTTTACATTGTTTATATATAATTTTACTCATACTTGCTTCTATATAATGTATATACTAATTTTTTAAAATTAATTCTTTTATATAATTTTACTTCTAAAAAGAATAAAAAAGATTGTAATAATACAAAAATCTAATAAATCAAACTCAAATAAAAATTTCTAAATAATTACATATTTTATAAAAATTAAATTTTCTCAAGTACAGAAATATTTTTTACATTGATTTTTTTTATTCTTTTCCTTTCTTTTTCTGATTTCATATTAGCTCGGTATATACCTTGATCTTTCACTATCCACGATAGTGGACGATGTTCTTTACCAATTGATTCCTGTAATAACATTAATCCCTGTATGTATGCTTCAGGTCTAGGAGGACATCCAGGAATATACACATCTACAGGTAAAAATTTATCCACCCCTTGTACTACAGAATAAACATCATACATACCTCCTGAATTAGCACAAGCGCCCATGGAAATTACCCATTTCGGTTCCAACATTTGATCATATAATCTCTGAATAATTGGTACCATTTTGATAAAAGGAGTTCCAGCAATAACGATAAAATCAGCTTGTCTAGGAGATGCTCGTAATACTTCTGAACCAAAACGAGCAACATCATGAACAGAAGTAAAAGCACTAACCATTTCTACATAACAACAAGATAAACCGAAGTTATAAGGCCATAACGAGTTTTTTCTACCCCAATTTACTAAACTATGTAATACTTTTCTTAAAGTCCCCATATATACGTTTTTATATACATATTTTTCGAAAGGATTAGAAACTACTTTTTGTTCCTGTTCAGGATATTTTTTACCTTTACGATTAATATTTATGCGAGTTAAAGTATAATCCATGTTAATCCTGTATCTATATTTTGTTAAATTAAAAACCCAATTATTTTTTTAATTATTATTTGGTACCCAATTTAATACATTACCTTTTATTAAATAAAATAATCCTAATAACAAGGAAAACACAAACATAACGATTTCCATAAAACCAACCCATCCTATTTCATGTATACCAATAGTCCACACATATAAGTATAATGCTTCTACATCAAAAATAACAAACAACATTGCAACAAGATAAAATTTAATAGAAAAAGGAAAAGAACAATCTCCTACAGCATTTATGCCAGACTCAAAAGGAATATGTTTATTTCTAGAAAACGATTTTCCTCCGCATAACCAACCTAAAAATAACATAAAAAAACAAATACCAAAACCACCCAAAATAAAAAAAGAAAAACTCCAGTATTGAGTAAAAAAATTAATATTCTCTGACATTATTTTATCTCAAAAAAAATTTAAAATTAAACAAAATTAATAATATTAAATTATTTATAGTAATATACATTTACTATTGTTGTGTTAATATAAAAACATATTTTTAAAAAAATTAAATAAATTTACGACACTCCATATACCTTTAATATTTATCCAAAAATAACGTTTTTGACATTAAAAATAATTTTATCTGTAAATAAGAGAATACTGATAAAAATAAAATTAATCAAAACGTTTATTGAAACCAAATATATTTATATTTTAAAATGTTTAAATAAACAATTTTTTGAAAAATATATTTCGTAATAAAATATTAACATAAAACTTTCTTAATTTGGTTTTTTTGAAATTTATATTTCATTTAGAAAACAATGAAAAAACTAAACGAAGATAATTATTTTTAACAAACACCTTGATGATAGAGAAAGCGCCCCCATACTAACTAATATTCGCAAACTTAATTTTTAAAATTTATAAACTTGTTTAGCTGGTTAAAAACCAAAAAAATGGCTACATAACAGTTGAATAACCCAATTTATTAAAATATTTAAATGGGAGATTTTAATGGGTAAAATTATTGGTATTGATTTGGGTACAACTAACTCTTGTGTTGCTATTATGGATGGAAATAAAGCACGAGTTTTAGAAAACGCAGAAGGAGATCGTACTACTCCTTCTATTATTGCATATACCCAAGACGGGGAAATTTTAGTAGGGCAACCTGCTAAACGTCAAGCTATCACTAATCCTCAAAATACGTTATTTGCTATAAAACGTTTAATAGGAAGAAGATTTCAAGATGAAGAAGTACAACGTGATATTAAAATTATGCCTTACAAGATCATTAAATCAGATAATGGTGATGCATGGTTAAATATAAAAAATAAAAAAATGGCACCACCTCAAATTTCTGCAGAAGTTTTAAAAAAAATGAAAAAAACTGCAGAAGATTATCTAGGAGAAAAAGTTACAGAAGCTGTAATCACAGTACCTGCATACTTTAACGATGCACAAAGACAAGCAACAAAAGATGCTGGGAAAATTGCAGGTCTAGAAGTAAAAAGAATAATTAATGAACCAACAGCAGCAGCTCTTGCTTATGGATTAGATAAAAGCAAAGGAAATAAGACCATTGCTGTTTATGATTTGGGAGGAGGAACATTTGATATTTCTATAATTGAAATAGATGAAGTAGACAAGGAAAAAACATTTGAAGTACTGGCTACCAATGGTGACACTCATCTTGGAGGAGAAGATTTTGATAGTCGACTAATCAATTATTTGGTTGAAGAATTTAAAAAAGAACAAACTATTGATCTGAGGAATGATCCTTTGGCAATGCAACGGTTAAAAGAAGCTGCAGAAAAAGCAAAAATAGAACTATCTTCAACTCAACAAACCGATGTTAATTTACCTTACATTACTGCCGATTCATTAGGACCAAAACATTTAAATATTAAAGTTACTCGTTCCAAATTAGAATCATTAGTAGAAGATTTGGTAACACGTTCTATTTTACCATTAAAAGTAGCACTCAAAGACGCCAACTTAAACGTATCAGATATTCATGATGTTATCTTGGTTGGTGGTCAAACTAGAATGCCTATGGTACAAAAAAAAGTTGCTGATTTCTTCGGAAAAGAACCTAGAAAAGATGTTAATCCTGATGAAGCAGTAGCTGTTGGTGCAGCTGTACAAGGTGGTGTTTTATCTGGAGATGTAAAAGATGTATTATTATTAGATGTCACCCCATTATCACTCGGAATTGAAACTATGGGTGGAATTATGACATCTTTAATAAGTAAAAATACAACGGTACCAACAAAACACAGTCAAGTTTTCTCTACAGCAGAAGATAATCAATCTGCAGTTACTATCCATGTTCTACAAGGAGAAAGAAAAAGAGCCAAAGATAATAAATCATTGGGACAATTTAATTTAGATGGGATACAACCAGCTCCTCGAGGAATGCCTCAGATTGAAGTTACCTTTGATATAGATGCTGACGGTATTCTTCATGTTTCTGCAAAAGACAAAAATACAGGAAAAGAACAAAAAATAGCCATTAAAGCTTCTTCTGGTTTAAATGAAGAAGAAATAAAAAAAATGATTTCTGATGCTGAAGCAAATACCGAAACAGACCGTAAATTTGAAGAATTAATTCAAACTAGAAATCAAGGAGATCAAATTTCACATAGTGTAAAAAAACAACTATCTGAAAATCAAGATAAACTTGATGAAAAAGATAAAAAAGAAATTCAAAAATCGTTAGATGAATTAGATCAAGCATTACAAAAAGAAGATAAATCGGAAATAGAAAATAAAATACAAAAAGTTTTAGAAATTTCTTCAAAATTTATGGAAAAAAATCAAAAAAAACCGCAAACAAATCAATCTAATACTAATCATGATTCTCCGAATAAAAATACAGAAAATGTTGTAGATGCGGAATTCGAAGAAATAAAAGATCCTAAAAAATAGCATCCTCTATTACCTAACCATAGGATATCAATTAAATAATCAATTACCACGGGCATAGGAAAAACCTACGCCCGTGCACGTATGTTACAATCAGGAAATTAAGCATGGCAAAAAAAGATTACTATCAAATTTTAGGAGTCAACAATTCATCTGAAGAACGTGATATTAAAAAAGCATACAAAAGACTAGCAATGAAATATCATCCTGATCGAAATCAAGGAGATAAAAGTGCCGAAAAAAAATTTAAAGAAATTAAAGAAGCATACGAAATACTAACCGATTCAAAAAAAAGAGCTGCCTATGACCAATATGGTCACGCTGCTTTTGAACAAGGAAACTCCTCTAATACATTCCATCATAGTTTTAGCACCACAGCAGACTTTGGAGATATTTTTGGTGACGTGTTTGGTGATATATTTGGAAACGGTAGAAAACAAAGAGCAAGACAAGGATCAGATTTAAGATACGATATGGAATTAACATTAGAAGAAGCAGTTCGTGGAATAACAAAAAAAATAAAAATTCCTAGCTTACAAAAATGCAACATATGTCATGGTAGCGGATCTAAATTAGGATCTTTAGCACAAAATTGTCCTTCTTGTCGTGGTAAAGGACAAATACATATTAGAAAAGGATTTTTTACTGTTCAACAAACTTGTTCTACTTGCCAAGGCAGCGGTTCTATTATAAAAAGCCCTTGCCACCACTGTCGTGGTACAGGTCGAATTGAAAAAGAGAAAATATTATCGGTGAAAATTCCTTCGGGAATAGATACTAATGATCAAATTCGTCTGAATAATGAAGGTGAAGCTGGATCTAATGGAGCAAGCTCAGGAGATTTATATGTTCAAATTACAGTAAAAAAACACCCTATTTTTGAAAGAGAAGCTAACAATTTATATTGTGAAGTGCCTATTAATTTTTCTATGGCAGCATTAGGAGGAGAAATAGAAGTTCCTACTTTAGACGGAAGAGTTAAACTAAAAATACCCAATGAAACACAATCAGGAAAATTATTTCGTATTAGAGGAAGAGGAGTAAAATCTGTGCGAAGTAGTTCACAGGGAGATTTGCTTTGTCGCGTTGTTGTAGAAACTCCTGTAAATTTAAATGCTCAACAAAAAAATTTATTATATAAATTAGGAGAAAGTTTAGGAGGGTTTAAAGGAGAACGTAATAGTCCTAAATCAAAAAGATTTTTTGATGGTGTAAAAAGATTTTTTGATGATTTACGGGGATATTGAACAACAAAAAATTGCTTCCATACTAAAATGGAAGCAATGCTATGATTATAAAAATAAAGAGTATAAACTTAATTTTCTTAAGTTAATTTGTTAATCTTTAATACTAAATTAGATTTATGTCTAGCAGCTTTATTTTTATGTATTAAACCCTTTGTCGCATATCTATCTAAAATAGGTAACAGTCTATCAAAAATATTTTTTGCCGCTACTTTATTTTTTTTTTCGATTTCTGCATACACTTTTTTTATAAAATTACGGATCATAGAACGTCTGCTGACATTATGTAAACGACTTTTAAAAGATTTTTTAGCATCTTTTCTAGCCGATTGAATATTAGCCAAGAATTTACTCCTATATATTTATATTAATAATCATTATAATTAATTAAAATTATATATAATCATTTTAATTAATATTAAAAAAATTGTTATTTTTTTCAGATAAAAATCCATAATATATAAAAATATTTAGTATTTTAAAAAAATAAATATTATATTATATTTAATATGATAATATTTTAAATGTAAGAATTTTGTTCTAAACTAATAATGTATTATTAAAAAATAAAAAATAATTCCGCGATTATATTTAACCATTAGCGATTTTAAAAATATACATTTCGGGTATCAAACCTTATTGACCATCATTCAAAAAAAAGAAATATATAATCAACTAATTATTATTATTTTTAAACCTTATTTTTAAGACTCTTCTAAAACATCAATACCATTTCTTATGATAAAAAATTATATAAAAATCGAAAATTTTCTACATAAATTATAAATAATCACTCCATCATAAATGCCCGATATTAAATTTTAACCAATAAATTTCTGATATTTTTAAAAAAAATAAGATGGAAAATTTATTTATCAAATCTCATTGCTATTAAAAAAAAAGAAATCACCTACATTTAAATACAAAAATACAACAACATAATTACCATATAATTAATTTCAATATTACTAATAAAAGCAAAATTTAAATTCGCTAAAATATTAAAAGTAATTCTTTAATAAAGAAACAATATTTTTTAAAATATTTACGATAAAAACACTTATTTAAAAAAATATTTTATAAATACTTAATATTGTTATTAAACTTAACATTTTAATTCAATAGAGAAACTTGAAGTCCATTTATTTAATGTTACAATTAATTTATGTAAAAACATATAAAAGTACTATTATATATCAATTAGGAATCAATATTCTTTTTTCTCAAAATTTTAAATAAAAAATTAAATTTTGTAAGAAAGCCCAATCAATTATAATTAATTTCAATACGTGATTAAAATCAATATCAAAATATGAGAAAAAAAATGAATAATTATAAATCTACTTTAAACCTACCAGCGACTAAATTCTCCATGAAAGGTAATTTGTCTCAAAAAGAACCCGATATAATAAACCGATGGAATGCCGATAATTTATACAAAATAATAAGAAAAAGTAAAATAGGGAAAAAAAAATTCTTATTACAAGATGGCCCACCCTATGCGAATGGTGATATTCATCTTGGACATGCCCTTAATAAAATTTTAAAAGACATAATTATAAAATCAAAAAATTTATCAGGATTTGATGCTCCCTATACACCAGCATGGGATTGTCATGGATTACCGATTGAACATAAAGTAGAAAATATCATTGGAAAACCAGAAAAAAACATCACTTTTAAAGATTTTAGATTATTTTGTAGAAAATATGCAGAAAAACAAATAAAAAAACAAAAAAAAGATTTTATACGATTAGGAATATTAGGAAACTGGGAAAATCCTTATTTAACTATGGATTTTGTAAATGAAGCTGATGTTATTCGTTCTTTATCTAAAATTATTGAAAATGGATATATATACAAAGATTTTCGTCCAGTACACTGGTGTCTTGACTGTGCTTCTTCTCTTGCTGAAGCAGAAGTGGAATATCACGATAAAATATCAGATTCTATAATTGTTATGCTATCAGCAACAAATATTGATGTTATTAAAAAAATATTCAATCTAAATATCACATTAAAAAAATCAAATATACTAATTTGGACCACAACACCCTGGAGTCTCCCTGCATGTCGTGCAATTACACTTCATCCAAATTTTGAATATCAGTTAATAAAAATAAAAAATAATACTATTATTATAGCAAAAAATTTAGTTGAAATAACTATAAAAAAAATAGGAATTTTGAAATGGAAAATCATCGGCACTACAATAGGAAAAAAGTTAGAAAATTTAGAGTTTGCTCATCCATTCTTAAATTTTAACATACCTATTATATTAGCAAAACATGTAACAGAAGATACAGGAACAGGAGCTGTACATACCGCTCCCGATTATGGTCAAGACGACTATAAAATATCTAAAAAATACGGAATAAAATTAACTAACATTATTGATGTTAAAGGATATTATAAAAAAGATATACATCCAATATTAAATTATGTAAATATATTGCAATCTAGTAGTGTGATTCTCAATTTTTTAGAAAAAAAGAAAATATTATTACATAAGTCTAAAATTATACACAGTTATCCCCATTGTTGGCGCCACAAAACACCTATTATTTCCAAAGCCACTCCCCAATGGTTTCTTAATATAGACCACATGAACTTAAGAGAAAAATCTATACAAGAAATAAAACGTATTAAATGGGTACCTGATTGGGGAAAAGCAAGAATGGAATCAATGATATCTAACCGTCCAGATTGGTGTATCTCACGACAAAGAACATGGGGAATCCCTATTCCACTATTCATACATAAAAAAACAGGTCATCTCCATCCAAATACTACTCTTTTGATTGAAAAAATTGCACAAAAAGTCGCTTTAAATGGAATTCAAATATGGTGGAGTTTAGAACTAACAGATTTAATACAAACCAATGATGCACATCAATATAAAAAAGTTCTTGATGTATTAGATGTATGGTTTGAATCAGGATCTATTACAATATCGAAAATATATAAAAAAATTGATATTATAAACAACCAAGCTGATTTATATTTAGAAGGTTCAGATCAATATCGCGGTTGGTTTATGTCTTCTTTAATCATATCCATGGCAATCACAGGAAAATCTCCTTATCATGAAATTGTTACTCATGGTTTTACTGTAGATAAAAATAAAAGAAAAATGTCTAAATCTATAGGAAACACCATCAGTCCCATTGACATTATAAAAAAATTAGGAGCAGATATTTTACGTTTATGGGTCGCTTCTACCGATTATTCTAAAGATATGTTTATTTCTGATGTAATATTAAAACAATCCTCTGACTATTATAGAAGAATTAGAAATACAATCAGATTTTTACTCGCAAATTTAAATGAATTTAACCCAAAAATAGACTTTATAAATTTTGAAGATATGATTCATATTGACAGATGGGCTATTTCAAAAACGTTAAAAATTCAAAAAAAAATTATATGTTCTTACGAAAATTATAAATTTCATGAAGTTATAAAAATATTGATTCATTTTTGCTCTATAGAAATGAGCGCTTTTTATTTAGATATTATTAAAGATCGTTTGTATACAACAAAATACAAAAGTCATTCCAGAAAAAGTTGTCAAACAGCTATGTATTTAATATTACAAGCATTAGTAAGATGGATAGCTCCTATACTTTCATTCACTGCCGATGAAATTTGGGAATATATACCTGGTCAAAACAAAAAATACGTATTTACCGAAGAATGGTTCAGTAATTTATTTAATTTAGACAATAATCAATTATTCAATAATAAATATTGGGATGATTTAATAAAACTTAGAAATGAAGTTAATCAAGTATTAGAACTAGCTAGATTAAATAAAAAAATAGGTACTTCATTAGAAGCATCGATAACACTGTACGTAGATAAAAATACTAAAAAAAAATTAAAATTTCTTGGTAATGAACTAAAATTTTTTTTCATTACTTCTGATTGTCAGATAAAAGATTACATCTTATCTTCACCTGATTCTATCAAAAGTAAAATAATTAAAAATGTTAAAATTGAATGCAAAAAACATAAAGGAAAAAAATGTCCTCGTTGTTGGCATTATGTCGATTATCTAGAATATAATCATTTATATTCTAACCTATGTCATAGATGTATTAAAAACACGTCTAAATCCGGTGAAAAACGTGAATTTATATAATTCAATACTAATTTTACTTAAAAAAAAATATTATATTTTTTTATTTTTAATAATTGTAATCAGTGATCTTGTAAGCAAAAATTTAATTATAAATTATTTTTCATTATATGAACTTAAAAAAATATTACCGATATTTAATTTTTTTTATATCGATAATTATGGCAGTATATTTGGTCTATTTTCTGATAGAAAAATATGGCAATACTGGTTTTTAATTCTCTCTAATATAACAGCTATTATAATTATTTCTAAAATAACATATTCATCTATAAGTAATAAAAAAAAAGAAATATCTTATGTATTTATTATGAGTGGAGCAATAAGTAATTTACTAGACCGTATTTCTCATGGTTTTATAGTAGATTTTATTGATTTTCACATTTATCAATGGCATTTTCCTGTCTTCAACATAGCAGATATAAGTATTTTTATTGGTATCATACTTTTAATAAAATTAAATATTTTAAACAAATTAAATAAAAAATATTCTAAACAAAAATATTGATTAAACAAATAAAAAACTAAATATTTTATATATAAATATTTTGACTGATCCAATAAATATTAGATTCAAAATTAAATAATTTATTAATTAATACTAAAATATAAACTATTTTATTATTTTACCATAATATATTTTAAAAAAATTAAAAATAAACTGTTAATAAAATATATATAAAACTAGTTTGAAAACAAATAAAAAATGTTGATCAATAAAAAGTCAACTTACAATTGTAATATCATTAAAAAATAAAAATAAAAAATAATACACGGGGAAAAATCTTAAAAATTTATTTATAAAAAAGCAAATTATTGTTTTTTAATATAAAAAATATTTATAAAAATACCAAAAAAACAATAGAAATTATGATTAAAAAATATTAAATGTTATTAACACTTAAAATATCAAATTAATAAAAATAGAATTTTATTCTATCAATAAAATTTAAAGTTATGAAAAATATTTAAAATACATATATTTACTATACTCATAGTAATACAGTATATTACTATAAATATAATTATTATATTTCATAACTCTTTTAAATCATATGTGTATGCACAATGCTAAAAATGGTACAAAAATGAAAAAAAATAAAATAAAATTAGGTATTTCTGGAGCCCTGGGTAGAATGGGGAAAATATTAATCAAAGAAACAATTAAAAAAAAAGAAATAATTTTAAATACAGTTATAGTCAATAAAAAAAATATATTTATTCAACGTGACATAGGAGAAATACTAAATATTGGTAATATTGGTGTAAAAATTAATGATTCTTTAGAAAAAGAAATTAATAATTTAGATGTTCTAATTGATTTTAGCACTCCCCAAAATACAATAAAAAACTTAGAAATATGTGAAAAATATAAAAAAAATATTGTAATTGGTACCACTGGATTTAATCCAATAGAAAAAAACAAAATCAAAACTATCAGCAAAAAAATCGGCATTGTATTAAGTTCAAATTTTAGCATAGGAATCAATATCCTTTTAAAAATGATAGAAACAAGTTCACACGCTATAAGCAATGATACTGATATTGAAATTATTGAATCACATCACAAAAATAAAATTGATTCTCCTTCAGGAACTGCTTTAACTATAGGAGAAACTATTGTTAAAAATATGAAATGGAATCAAGAATCTTACTCTATATATAGAAAAAAAGGATTAATTGGAAAAAGAGAAAAACAAAAAATTGGATTTTCTGTAATAAGAGCAGGTGATATTGTTGGAGAGCACACTGTTATCTTTGCTAATACAGGTGAACGTATTGAAATTAGTCACAAAGCAAGCAATAGAGTTCCTTTCGCTCAAGGAGCTATTCAATCAGCTATTTGGCTACATAAAAAAAATGCAGGCTTATTTACCATGCAAGATGTACTAAATTTTTAATTTGTCTTTGTATAGAAAAATTTAAAAAATCGGAGGATAATTTGAATCAATCAGCAACATTGATTTTACAAGATGGAACCACTTTTCACGGTCAATCAGTAGGAGCTTCCGGATATACTATAGGAGAAATTGTATTTAATACTTCTATGACTGGTTATCAAGAGATTTTAACAGATCCTTCTTATTCCAATCAAATCGTTACTCTCACATATCCTCATATCGGTAATGTTGGCACAAATATATTTGATGAAGAATCCCATAAAATTCATATAAAAGGATTAATTATTAAAGAAATGTCAACGATATCTAGTAATTATCGATCTACATATAGTTTACCTAATTACCTAAAAAAAAATAATATTATAGCTATTTCTAATATTGATACAAGAAAATTGACACGTATTTTAAGAAACAAGGGATCTCAACACGGTTGTATTTTTACAAAGAATATACTTACTATTGCTACAGCGATTAAAAAAAATAAACAATTTTTGGGTCTTGAAGGAATTGATTTAGCTAAACAAGTATCTACTAAATATTTTTATACATGGCAAAATGATCTCATAAAAAAACAAAAAAAAACACTTTATCATGTTGTAGTATATGATTATGGTGTAAAAAAAAATATATTATCAATTTTATCAAACAAGGGTTGCCGATTAACTATTGTTCCAGCGGAAACTTCCGCAGAAGAAACGTTAAAACTATCTCCACACGGTATTTTTTTATCTAATGGACCTGGTGATCCAAGAGCATGTCTTTATGCTATTGCTGCTATTAAAAAATTTTTAAAAAAAAATATACCTATATTCGGAATCTGTTTAGGACATCAGTTATTAGCGTTAGCTAATGGTGCTAAAATCATAAAAATGAAATTTGGACATCATGGTGTTAATCACCCCGTAAAAAATATCACTAATAATAAAGTAATGATTACTTCTCAAAATCATAATTTTACTGTGGATATAAACAGTATCCCAAATAATATACAAATCACGCATATATCTCTCTTTGACAATTCGTTACAAGGTATACATTTAAAAGATAAATTAGCATTTGGTTTTCAAGGACATCCTGAAGCAAATCCTGGACCTCAAGATCCCATAACTTTATTTGATCACTTCATAAAATTAATTAAAAATAATATGAATTATAATAATATTTCAGGAATAAAATTCTAATGCCA
>NZ_JAIWQW010000004.1:30830-46437 GCF_026122815.1 Buchnera aphidicola (Pemphigus obesinymphae)
GTTTTCAAGGACATCCTGAAGCAAATCCTGGACCTCAAGATCCCATAACTTTATTTGATCACTTCATAAAATTAATTAAAAATAATATGAATTATAATAATATTTCAGGAATAAAATTCTAATGCCAAAACAAAAAGATATAAAATCTGTTTTAATTCTAGGAGCTGGACCAATTGTTATCGGACAAGCGTGTGAATTCGACTACTCAGGAGTTCAAGCTTGTAAAGCGCTTAAAGAAGAAGGATTGAAAATTATTTTAGTTAACTCTAACCCAGCAACAATTATGACAGATCCAGAAATAGCTGATGCCACGTATATCGAACCTATTCATTGGAGAACTATTGAAAAAATAATAGAAAAAGAAAAACCTGATGCATTGTTACCTACTATGGGAGGACAAATTGCTTTAAATTGTGTTTTAGAATTAGAAGAAAAAGGAATTTTATCGAAATTCAATATCAAAATAATAGGAGCAACCATTAACGCAATTAAAAAAGCAGAAAATCGTTATTTATTCGAAAAATCAATGAAAAAACTGAATTTAGAAACCCCTAAATCAGGAATAGCACATAACGTAAAAGAAGCTTTAAAAATCGTAAAAAAAATAAAATTTCCATGCATTATTCGCCCTTCTTTTACTATGGGAGGAAGTGGAGGGGGAATCGCATATAATCATGAAGAATTCCAAGAAATATGTGAAAGAGGTTTTGAATTATCACCTATTCAAGAACTATTAATTGATGAATCATTAATCGGATGGAAAGAATATGAAATGGAAGTTGTCAGAGATAAAAATGATAATTGTATCATAGTATGTTCTATTGAAAACTTAGATCCGATGGGTATTCATACCGGAGATTCTATTACTGTTGCTCCTGCACAAACACTTACTGACAAAGAATATCAAATAATGAGAAATGCATCAATAAATATTTTACGAGAAATTGGTGTAGAAACAGGAGGATCTAATGTTCAATTTGCCGTTAATCCTAAAAATGGTAAAATGATTGTTATTGAAATGAATCCCAGAGTATCTCGATCATCAGCATTGGCTTCTAAAGCAACAGGATTTCCAATAGCGAAAATTGCTGCTAAACTGTCAATTGGATATACCCTTGATGAGTTAAAAAATGATATTACCGGAATTAATACCCCTGCTTCATTTGAACCGACTATAGATTACATAGTAACCAAAATTCCTAGATTTAATTTTGAAAAATTTTCTGGATGTAACGACAGATTAACGACTCAAATGAAATCTGTTGGTGAAGTAATGGCAATTGGCCGTACTTTTCAAGAATCAATACAAAAAGCAATCAGAGGATTAGAAATAGGTTCTAATGGTTTTGAATCTAAAATAAAAGAAAAAAACAAAAAGTCATATACCAAAATTACATATGAATTAAAAGAAGCAGGTGCAGAACGAATTTGGTATATTGCTGACGCTTTTAGAACAGGTATGTCTATAGAATATGTGTACAATTTAACATTGATCGATAAATGGTTTTTAACACAAATTCAAGAAATCATAGATTTAGAGAAAAAAATAGAAAACAAAGGTATAAAGGGATTGAATTATCCTTTTTTAAAATTATTAAAACAAAAAGGATTTTCTGATGCTCGAATTGCAACATTACTAAAGATAAAAGAAAAAAAAGTAAGAAAAATTCGTTATCAACTTAATTTACATCCAGTATACAAAAGAATTGACAGTTGTGCCGCAGAATTTTCTACCGAAACAGCATACTTATATTCTACTTGGGAAGAAGAATGTGAATCAAATCCGACTAAAAAAAATAACAAAGTGATAATTTTAGGAGGAGGACCTAATAGAATAGGACAGGGTATCGAATTTGATTATTGTTGTGTCCACGCCGCTTTAGCTTTACGAGAAGATGGTTTCGAAACAATTATGATTAATTGCAATCCAGAAACGGTATCTACCGATTATGATATTTCTGATCGTTTATACTTTGAACCCCTTACTCTTGAAAATATTTTAGAAATAGTAAAAATAGAAAAACCTTATGGCGTAATTGTACAATACGGAGGTCAAACTCCATTAAAACTAGCCAATGAATTTGCAATAGAAGGAGTACCAATAATAGGAACAACGCCATATTCTATAGATCAAGCAGAAAACAGATACAATTTCCAAAAAATTGTATCAAAATTAAATTTAAAACAACCTTTAAATGCAACAGTAATCAATTTAAAAGAAGCCAAAATAAAATCTAAAGAAATTGGATTTCCCATTATGGTAAGACCTTCCTATGTGTTAGGTGGAAGAGAAATGGAAATTTGTTATAATGTTAAAACTCTTGAAAAATACTTTGAAAATAAATTAAAAAACAAATCACCAATTTTCCTTGACCACTATTTAGAAAATGCTATAGAAGTAGATGTCGATGCTATTTGTGATGGAGAAAATGTATTAATTGGTGGAATTATGCAACACATAGAACAAGCAGGAGTACATTCTGGAGATTCAGCTTGCTCTTTACCTGCTTATACATTGAAATTAAATATACAAAATAAAATTAGAAAACAAGTAAAAAAACTTGCTATTGAACTATCGGTAAAAGGACTCATGAACGTACAATTTGCTATACAAAACAAAGAAATATATGTCATTGAAGTCAATCCAAGAGCTTCCAGAAGTGTACCTTTTGTATCTAAAGCAACAGGAATACCATTAGCAAAAATTGCAGCAAGAGTTATGTGTGGGAAAAACTTACAAAAACAAAAATACATTAAAGAAATTATACCACCTTACTATTCGATCAAAGAAGTGGTTTTACCATTCAATAAATTTCCAGGAGTTAACCCTATCCTTGGTCCAGAAATGAGATCTACAGGAGAAGTTATGGGTATAGGAAAAAATTTTGCAGAAGCATTTGCTAAAGCAATGCTTGGAGCTCAAATAGATATTAAAAAATCAGGCAGAGTATTAATATCTGTTAAAGAAAAAGATCAAAAAAATATTATAAATTTAGCAATAAAATTAAAAAAAATAGGTTTTAAATTAGATTCTACTTTAGAAACGAACCTATCCTTAAAAAAAGCCGGAATTTACTCCAGATTAGTTAACAAAGTACACGAAGGTCGGCCGCACATACAAGATCGTTTAAAAAATAGAGAATATGTATACATAATAAATACCATAGATTCCTATCAATCTATCGATCAAAATGAATTAATTTGCAAAAGTGCTCTCCAATATAAAGTACATTATGACACTACATTAAACGGTGCTTTTGCCACTGTAATGGCAATGTCTAAAAATCCAATAAAAAATATTTTTTCCTTACAAGAGATTCATAAAAAAATTTCATATTGTAATTAATATGTTTCCTTATATGCTAAATCAATATGTCGTTTGGTAATACAAATTAATTAATATAAAAATATTTCGTAATTTTTAAAATACATTATATTAAAATATTATCATAAAAATATAATATGAGGATATATTAAAAAATTAAAATCATAAAAACACCGTGTTAAAAAAAAATAAATTTGGGCTAATTCTGTTTATATAGCAATAAAATTAGCTCAATATAAAAAAATAAAAATAATTAAAAAAAACGTTTTTATAGTGAAAAAATATAAAAAATAAATAAAAACATATTATTTGTTCATAGAACAAGACTGCGAAAAAAAAGTTTTATTTTCTAAGCATATCATACTTAATTTATTACCCCAACAACAACCCGTATCTAAACCAAAAATATTATTTGGTAAATTTTTACCTGACAAAGAAGACCAATGACCAAAAAAAATAGAATACTCTTTGGATATATTATTTTTAATAGAGAACCATGGTTGTAATGGCAATGTAGAATAAGATGGAGACTGTTTACAAACCATATTTAAATTTCCGTTAGGAAAAAGATAACGCATACGAGTAAACGCATTAACAATGAACCGTAAACTATTATATTCTATACTATCTTCTACAATATCATGAGCATTATTTTCATATAATAAACCTAAAAAATTAAGGTAATCTTTACCAGACAAAATTGATTCAACTTTTCTAGCATTACCCACTAATGTTTTTATATTCCATTTAGGATAAATTCCTGCATGAGACATAATAATTTTTTTTTCTTCATTTATCTGTAATAACGGCTGCTTACGCAACCAAGAAATTAAAATTTCAGCATCTTTATATTTAAAAATATCAGTAATACCATCTTCTATCTTATTATCATTAATTCCATAATAAACCGATAATAAATATAAATCATGATTACCTAAAACTATCTTAGCTTTTTCTCCAAGAGAAAATAAAAAACATAATACATCTAAAGATTTAGAACCTCGGCACACTAAATCACCCGTACACCAAAGAGTATCTTTGACTGGATTAAATGATACTTGACGTAATAATAATTTTAATTGATCATAACAACCATGTATATCACCTACGAGATATGTACTCATTTTAAAATCCAATTTTGTTAAATATTATCAAATATTTAATTCATTTTTAACTATAATCAAAATTATTTCATAATTAGATAATAAGCTAACTGGAAATATTGAGATACCCTTATATTTTCCGCTCTCAACATAGGATTAACTCCTAATTTTATCAACGTTTTTACATGAAAAAATTTAGATAAACTATGACGTAATATTTTTCTTCGCTGTCCAAATGCCGCATTAGTAATCATTTCTAATACTTTTATATCTTCAATTAATACCGGGAATGTAAGATTAGGTATTAATCTAATAAACATAGAATTTACTTTCGGAACAGGTGAAAAAGAATTTGGAAATACTTGTAATAAAGGAATTATATTACAATAATATTGCGCTATAACACTTAAACGACCGTAACATTTAGTTCCTGGAGAAGCTGATAATCGATTAGCCACTTCTTTTTGCAACATAAAATGCATATCTTTAATGACACTACAAAAATTAAAAAGATATAAAATTAACCGAACAGAAATATTATATGGTAAATTTCCAAAAATACGTATATTTTTATTTTCTTTATTAAAAATATCTAAAAAATTATAAAACAACGCATTTTTTTTTAAAATTTTTAATTTTTTAGAAAAAGGGGAATTAAATAAAAAATTAACTAAATCAGAATCTAATTCAATTACGTACAGTTTTTCTAAAAACGTACATATTGGTTTCGTTAACGCACCTAAACCAGGTCCTATTTCTAAAATATTATCCTGTAATCTGGGATCAATATAATTAACTATTTTATTAATTATCTTATTTTCTATAAGAAAATGTTGACCTAATTTTTTATTAGGCATGTGTCTTGTAAAAATTTTTTTTTGATTTATAGACATAGTCAATAAAAGAATGCAAATTCTAAATTTACCAATTTATTTAAAATTTATATATTAAAAAAATTATTTTTTAATATATATAAAAATATCAATTAAATATAATTAATATTATCAATTGATACATGTATTTATTGTAATGTTTTAAAAATTTATAATTAATTTATAAAAATTGCATTATTCACTAAATTTATTTTTAAATAAAAAGTATTACATAAAAAAACACATGATACTTTTTGTATCGATTTTGTATAAATAACTTTTATATGTTAAATATAATAAAATCTTTATTTTATGACAATTAATAAAATTAATGAAATACATAATATCAAATATTGTGCATTTCTATCAAGAAAAATTATAAAAATATATACAATATATATTATCACAAATTTATTTTTATATAATAAAGTATGGTTTATTTCTTAAATATAATTATAATTTTGATATATTTTATTTGATAATTTATAATATATATCCATACAATTCATATTTTTATACTTAAATAAATAAAATTTTAAAAATAAGAATATTACCTAATTTAAAAAAATTATTTTTTAAATAAAGTTAAAATAATTAATACTAATTTATAAGAAATAAAATCTATGGAAGCTTGGTCAACATATATAATTTCGCAATCTTTTTCTTATTTATATATTATAGTATTTGCAGTATCTTTTTTAGAATCTTTAACATTAGTTGGATTATTTCTACCAGGTATTGTATTAATGGCCGGTTTAGGAACATTAATAGGACACGGATCTTTGAACTTCTATTCTTCCTGGATAATTGGAATTATGGGTTGTTTACTTGGAGACTGGATTTCTTATTATATCGGATGGCGATTCAAAAACTGGTTACATAATTTGTATTTATTAAAAAAACATCGATCTGTCTTAAAAAAAATTAAAAACGCTTTGTATAAACATAATATAATTACCATCTTAATAGGCCGCTTTATTGGTCCCACTAGACCATTAGTTCCAATGGTTTGTGGCATGTTAAAACTGCCATTAAAAAAATTCATTTTACCTAGTATCCTAGGATGCTTACTTTGGCCACCAATATATTTTTTCCCAGGAATATTAGCAGGTATGGCAATTAACACTCCTTTTAATCAAATTAATAATAATTTTAAATGGTGTGTATTATCTGTTTTATCTATCGTTTGGAGTACGTTATGGTTAACATGGAGATGGTGGAAATGTAAAAAATACGGTTATTTAACATTTTCTTTATCTGAAAAAAAAATAAAATATTTAACTGTGATAAGTTTTTTAATCAGTATGATTAGTCTAATTTCTATACAATTTCATCCTGAAATGAAAATTTTAAAAAAAACTTTAGAATTAACATTCCTACAAGAATAAAACGTATATCATTAGAAATAAAATTTTTTTATGTCATTTTATTACATTGACACCTCGGCACAAAATAGTATTAACCCTTACTAAAGATTAATACTGTAGCGTACTAATCAGTTCACTATGTGCCGACGTATTATCGGTATAATGGAATTACATGTAAAAATTAAATATATAAAAAATCAATATGCAATAATTTAGGTTTAAACGCATGCCTTTGCACAGATTTTATTTTTACCAAAAATTTTATGTTGTCTAATGACAAATGAAAATTAATTTTATAAAAATCAGATTTTAATTGCATATTAAAAACACTATCATGATCTAATTCAATGGGAATATTCGTTTTTTTATTACCGTAAAGAACACCTGGTAATTTATTATTTGATCGTAAATAGCGACTAGCACTTTTTCCTGTTTTTTTTCTTTTCTTTACATAAATAATAAACATAATTAGTTCTCATAAAATGAATAAAAATATACTTAAAAATAAAAAATATTTAATATTATCATTAATTCTAATAATTAAATTTTAATTTTAAATTAAATAAAATTAAAACATTTTTATTCGTTGAAATAAATAAACTTATTTATAAAAATTGACATAAATATTAATATTATTACATGTTAATAGATTTACTGATTAGATTTTAACCACGCAATTTCTTTGAACCAAATATCAGAATTAATTGTTTCTAAAATAATAGGAATGTTATCAAAACGATTATCTTTCATCATCCAAATAAAAGTCTCATACCCTATATATCCTTTACCTAAACTATGATGACGGTCAACACGACTGTTAAAATGACTTTTAGAATCATTTATATGAATTCCTTTTAAATAATTAAAACCGACAATTCTATCAAATATTTTAAAAGTATGATTATATAAATCCTTAGTACGCAAATCATAACCTGATGAAAATAAATGACAAGTATCTAAACATACTCCAATTCTAGATTTATCTTCAATTCTATTGATAATACCAGCTAAATGTTCAAAACAATAACCAACATTAGAACCTTGACCAGCTGTATTTTCTATTACAAGAGTGACATCTTGAGTTTTGCTCAAAGACCAATTGATAGAATTGGCTATTCTTTCTAAACAAGCATCTTCTGTAATTTTATATAAATGACTACCAGGATGAAAATTAATTAATTTTAATCCCAAATCATAGCATCTAACAATTTCATCTACAAATGCATATCTGGATTTTTTTAATAAATCAACATCAGGATGACCTAAATTAATTAAATAACTACCATGTGGTAAAATTTGATATGGTCGATAATTAAATTTATTACATGCTGTCTTAAAATCAGAAATTATTCTATCACTTAAAGGAATTGATTTCCATTGTCTTTGATTTTTCGTAAAAAATGAAAAAGCAGTGGCTTTTAATTGATATGCACGCAATACCGACATATTTAATCCACCAGCAATACTTACATGAGCACCAATATATTTCATATATAACCGATTTTTAAAATAAATATTAATATATTTAATTATGTGTTAAAATGAAGAAGATATTTATTTATTATAAAAGATAATTTTTTTCTATTACAATATAAAATATTTATAAATAGTCACATTTAACAAAATTTTATACTAATAAAAATTTTTTTATTAAAAATAAATTTAAATATATTTTTAAGATAAACATTTTAAACGTAGCAGATATTATATTTTCTATTAAATAAAATTAAATTATGATCAAATATTTTTAATAAAATTAAAAACTAACTAAATCGATAGGTATATAAATAAAGCACTTTAATTCAGAAAATTCTTTATAATCATTTCATTTTTCTTTTTTTAAATCAAATTATCATTCCTTTATTTTTTATAAAAACCATTATAATGGTTTTCCATTTAATAAAATTAGTAAAAATTTTTTATTTTAAAAATTAATATATTTAATATTACAAAAAATAATTTTAAAATCAATATAACTAACTAATTTATAAAAATTATAAATCTATTCCAAAATATATTACCTATAAGAATATATTAATACTCAATGTTTGGATTAACATGAAAAATATAATTAATAATAAAACCTTTCATAATGTTATTTGTATTCTACAAACTTACTGGTTAAAAAATGGCTGTACAATTATACAACCATTAGATTTACCAGTTGGTGCAGGAACTTTCCATAATAAAACTTTTTTCGGTAGTATTGGTACTGAACATTTTAGTTTTGCATATGTACAACCATCTAGAAGACCTACTGATGGACGTTACGGAGAAAATCCGAATCGTTTACAACATTATTATCAATTCCAAGTGGCTATTAAACCAGCTCCAAATAATATTCAAGAAATGTATTTAGATTCATTAAACACACTACAAATAGATTCAAAAATTCATGATATACGTTTTGTTGAAGATAATTGGGAAAATCCTACACTAGGAGCATCAGGTATCGGTTGGGAAATTTGGTTGAATGGTATGGAAATCTCACAATTTACTTACTTTCAAAAAGTAGGAGGTATTGAATGCAATCCTATTACAGTAGAAATAACTTACGGTCTTGAAAGAATCAATATGCATATCCAAAACAAAAAAAACGTTTATGAAATTTTATGGAATGATAAACCGAAAACATTAACATACGGTGACCTTTTTTTTAAAAACGAAAAAGAACAATCTCTTTACAATTTTAAATATGCTACTCTTGATTTACTATACCAATTATTTGAACAATACTCCAAAGAATCTTTAAAATTAATAGAAAAAGATCCTGTACTGATATTTCCATCTTACGAAAACATATTACAAGCCATACACATTTTTAATATACTTGATGCTAGAAAAGCATTATCAATCACTGAAAGAAAAAAATACATATTACACATACGTAAAATCACTAATGCTATTGCAAAAATGTATTATAATTTAAACAAATAAAACTATCTCATTTAAAATTAAGGTGTAATAAAATGAAAAAAACATTATTAGTAGAGATAGGTACTGAAGAACTGCCGGCGAAAGAATTACGTAATCTTAGTTTGTCTTTTTCTAAAAACATTATTCATGAATTAGATTTACATAAAATTAAATATGGAAATATAATTTCATATGCTACTCCAAGACGTTTAGCTTTAAAAATTGAAAATATAAATCCTTTTTATACTAAAAAATCAATAAAAAAAAAAGGACCTTCTATTTCTTATGCTTTTGATCATAATAACCTACCAACTAATAGTGCTTTATGTTGGGCAAAATCATGTGGAATTGATCTTAAAGAAGCAAAAAGAATGAAAAACAATAAAGGAGAATGGTTATATTATGAAACTAATGTAAAAAAAGAAAATGTTGATATCATTTTCCCAAAAATAATTTTTACATCAATTAAAAAAATGAATACGTATACCCTTATGAAATGGAACAATAATAAATTTAAATTTTCTCGTCCTGTAAGAAACATCAGCGTTTTGCTTGATAATAAAATTGTTCCTGTAAATATATTTGATGTACATTCAGATCGAATATTAAGAAATCATATTTCTTTCAAAAATCCTAAAATAATAATTAAAAACGCTAATGAATACCCAGATATTTTGTTTAAACATTCACAAATTATTGCTCACTTTAATAGTAGAAAAGCAAAAATAAAAAAAGATGCAGAATTTGTAGTTAAAAAAATTAATGGTAATTTATATTATCCTGATATTTTATTAAATGAAATCACTGCTTTAGTGGAATCTCCAACAGTATTAATTGGTACATTTGATAAAAAATTTCTGACATTACCACATGAAATACTAATACATATTATGACTAATAATCAAAAATATTTTCCCGTTTATGATACAAATAAAAAATTAATTCCATATTTTATTTTTGTAACAAATGTTCAATCATGTGATTTAAAATATGTTATTACCGGTAATGAAAACGTATTACATGCCCGATTCACAGATGCTAAATTCTTTTTTAAAAATGATCAACTAAAAAAAATAGAAGAATATTTACCATCTTTAAAAAATATATTATTTCAAAAAAAATTAGGTTCATTATATGAAAAAACAAATCGAATTAAATCATTAATTACATGGATAGCACCATTAATTAATGCCAATTTAAAATATGCAATACGAGCTGCAATATTATCTAAATGCGATTTAAATACCAATATGGTTTTCGAATTTCCAGAAATTCAAGGAATTGTAGGCATGTATTATGCAATAAATAATGAAGAGAATAAAGAAGTAGCAATAGCTATAAAGGAACATTACCAACCTAAATTTTCTGGAGATCAACTACCATCAAATCTTATTTCTTGCGCTTTAGCCATTGCCGATAAAATCGATACTTTGTCAGGTATATTTGGAATAGCTGAATATCCTAAAGGAGATAAAGATCCTTATGCTCTAAAACGTACAGCTACAGGAATAGTACGTATTATTATTTCTAAAAAAATAAAAATTGATTTAAAAAAATTACTAATAAAATCAACAAATTTATATAAAAAAATAATTGATAAAAAATTAACTATTAATCTTGTATTGCAATTTATATTAGAAAGATGTTATTCTTTTTATCATTTACAAGGTTATAATATAGATATCGTTCAATCTGTTTTATCATGTAAATTAACTCAATTGGTAGATATAGATGCACGTATAAAAGCAATTTCATATTTTAAAAAATTAAATACTTATCGACCACTAGTTTTAGCCAATAAAAGAATTTGCAAGATTTTAAAAAAAAGCGAAAAAAAAACTTATGAAAATATAAATTTCAATTTAACAAAAGAAAAATCAGAAATAATACTTCTAAAAAAGATTGAAAATTTAAATATTATTTTACCTGATTTATTATTAAAAAAAAGATATAAAGAAGCACTTTTAAATTTATCCAATCTAATTGATCCTATAGAATCATTTTTTAATTCGGTTATTATCAATCACAAAAATCCTGAAATAAAAATTAATAGATTAACTATTTTATATGAAATAAAAAAAATATTTTTAAATATTGCTGATTTTTCCTATTTAAATGATTATTAAATAATAAAATTATATGTAATATATATAAAATTTTTTTCATTAAAAACTTTTATTTTTAATAGATTTTAATAAAAAATAAATCATATATTGTTAATATGATTTATTAACATTAACAATATATGTTGGCATTATAAAAAATATTTATATATATAAAATATATGTATAATTTTATTAAATTATTAGTTTTTAATATGAATTAAAATCTAAATATTTTTTTTTATATAAAAGTACATCTTTGTGATTATATCTTCAGATCAAAAATAAATCCATATTCCATTTTAAAATATAAAAATTACTTTAATTAAAAATATTTGATGATTTTTTTATGTAAAAAAACTATTTTTTATAGAATGAATATTCTTTTTATTTAATTCGATTAAAAAATTTTCTGCAAATTGATCAAACTTATTTTGTTTTATAAAAAACGCAATTCTTTCATATAATTTTGATAATAATATGAATTATGAATTGTATTCAAACGGGAACTTAATATTTTATTGCAACGATCTAGATGATGTAAATAAGCACAACTATAATTTTGATATGTATAACAAATACATTTTTTCTTTAATATTGATAAATTATTTTTGTATTATTTATTACGAATTTTTACTATTCCATTACTAAAAAAAAACCATTGCTTGAATTACGAGTAGGTAAAACACAATCGAACATATCTACACCTCGGCGTACAGCTTCAATCAAATCGATAAATTTCCCAACACGCATTAAATATCTAAGTTTATGAGTTGGTAATTTACTTTAAATATGTTCTAATAAAAGATACATCTTTTTTTTATATTCACCAACTACAAAACTTCCTAAAACGTAACCATCAAAAACAATATTAATCAATTTTTTAATAGGATCATTCCCCAATTTTTTATATACAGATTTTTGAACAATACTAAATAATGTATTTTCATTTTTTTTAAAAATTAAAATATTTACGACACTTTATAACCCATCTTAAAGATGTTTTCATAGCATCTTTTGCTTTTTCTAAATTAACAGGATAAGATACACATTCATCCATACACATTACTATATCAGATCTGAGATCATATTATACATCCATTGGTATTTCTGAAGTAAGAAAAATGTTACTGCCATCAATAGGATGACGAAAAAATACCATTCTCTTCTATTTTTCGCATAAAAGCCAAACTAAATACTTGAAAACCTCCAAAATATCTTAAAATAGGACCTTTAAAGTACATAAAATCTTGTAAATCGTCATGAGATCTTATAATTTGTTGACCTAGTCTTAAAAATAAATGAAAAGCATTACCTAATATAATTTTCGTCCCAGTATCTTTTAATTCTTTAGAAATTATACCTTTAACTATCCCGTAAGTACCAAATGGAATAAATACTGGTGTTTGTATAATTCTTCAATCAAAAACTAATAAAGCCAATCTAGCTAAATTATCTTGTTTTAGAATAAAAAAATCATTCTCTTCTTATATTTTTTATAAATGTTATCTAAAATAATTAACTAAAAAAATATTCATGTATCTAACACATATCTAAATACCAATAATTTTAATTTAATAGAAAATTAGTTCTAAAAAATTTTTACAATAAATTATACATAAAATATACTGTAAATTTATATATTAAGTAATTTTAATAACATTACTAAAATTTAGTATTCATAAAAATCGTGTTAAAATAAAAAAAACACGTATTTATATATACATATATAATTAATATGAAAAATTTTCTATCTTTTCAATATAAGAAAAGTACATAATGTATCTTCTAAATACATTTTTAATCAAAAGTTTAAAATAAAATTATTTGAAATAATATCTGAATAAAAGTTTAAATAAAACCGGATCCTTTTAAATCAGAAAATTAAACACTTATTTCCAAAATATAAATTTACATAATCATAATTAAATATGTTTTTTATTAACTAGCTATTATCACGTTCTTATTCACATAATAATAAATAAAAATCATTAATATTTATTATGTAATAATCAATATCTTATTATTAATCGATTATATATAAAAATGTTTAAAACTATTATTTTTATAATAATAAAATCAATTTAAAAAATAAAAATGTTTAATTAAAATAATTTTAAAATACATATAAAAAATTAAATTAAATTTTAAAAAGTAAAAAATATTATTTTAAACTGATAGTATTTTTATTTTATGTTTTAATTGTTTTCCAGGTTTAAATGTTACAACACGTCTGGATGTAATTTTAATGTTTTCTCCTGTCCTAGGATTGCGCCCTGGACGTTCTTTTTTATATTTTAAATTAAAATTACCAAATCCCGATAATTTAACTTTTTCACCATATTCTAAAGCATATCCAACTTCTTTAAAAAAATATTCTACAATGTTTTTGGCATCACGTTTTTTTATTTTTAAATTTTCAAATAAATAATTCGATATTTTAGCTTTAGTCAATACCATACGTTTAATTCCTTATTACAGCTTTAAATTTTTTTTTCAATTCTAATACACAGCGATTAATTACTAATTGAATATCATGATCTTCTAACGTTTTAATATTATCTCCAAAAACAAAACGTATTCCTAAACTTTTTTCCCCGATTGGTATATTATCACCTTGATATAAATCAAAAATGTATACTTCTTTTATCTTTTCTAAATCGATATTTTTACATAAATTAATAATATCACCAGCAAGAACATCATCTGATACCGAAATAGAAATATCTCGTTTACTATTCGGAAAACAAGATATATTTTTTATCTTTAAAATGTTTTCTTGAAAAATATCATTGAATAATATTTCAAACAATAAAACACCAGAACTTAATTTAAAATTAAGCGCTAGATAAGGATGTAATACACCTATATGACCAATCAATTTCCCAAAAAAATAAATAGAAGCACTTTTCCCTGGATGTAAACAAGACAAAGACGATTTTCTAAAATCTATGTTTTTTAATTTTCCATCAATTTCTAATATAGACTCTACAACACCTTTCATATCATAAAAATCAATGATTTTATCTGTACCATCCCAATGTTTATTATTATAAATATAACCTTGCGCTATACCTGATAAATAAATATTTTGTCTCACCCCCATGTCCTCTTTCTTATCTTCTATAAAACATAAACCACTTTCAAATAAACAAATATGTTCTGTTTGGCGACATTGATTATAAGATAATGCTGTTAATAATCCTGGCCATAAAGATACTCTCATAGAAGACATTTCTCGAGAAATAGGATTAGATAAAAATAACTTTTTTTTATCAGGAAATAACAAATTTTGTGTATTTGGATCCACAAAACTATAAGTTATAATTTCATAAAATCCTTTACATAAAAGAAGATACTTAATATCTTTTAATTTCTTTTCTGCATAGTTCACAATGTTCACTTGCATATTACTACGATAAGAAATCACAGGAATCTTATCGTATCCATAAATACGAATTATTTCTGCTATTACATCTTCTTCTATTATTATATCAAAACGCCAAGATGGAGGTATAATTTCCCAATATTTAAAATCTTTTGTTACTTGGAAACCAAGCGATCTTAAAATATTCAATATTTTATCATCTTCTATAAAAATACCAAGAACTCGATTTATAGTGTTCCTATGTAATTTTATAATATTTTTTTTACTAATATTAGAATTATCTGTTTTATTAACTAATGGCCCAACATCACCACCGGCAATATTCGTAATTAAATTAGTTGCATATTCTATAGCGTATTCTTGAAGATTAAAATCAACACCGTATTCATAACAATTAGTTATATAATTTTTTTCTCCAAGATGAATTTTTTTTTTATTTTTTGAAAGATTATTAAAAAAAATAGATCCAATTAATAAATTTTTGGTCTTCTTAGTTACCATAGCAACATCAGTATTGATATTGGCACCTATCGA
>NZ_JAIWQW010000031.1 GCF_026122815.1 Buchnera aphidicola (Pemphigus obesinymphae)
TTTTAACTCCTGAAATCTTAAATTTTTTATCTATTATAGGTATAGTTACGGTATTAATTGCTAGTTTATCAGCTTTAGTTCAAAAAAATATTAAATGTATATTGGCTTATTCTACTATGAGTCAAATTGGTTATATGTTTTTGGGATTAGGAGTACAAGCTTGGTATGCCGTTATCTTTCATTTAGTGGTGCACGCTATATTTAAAGCTTTGTTATTTCTTTCTGCAGGATCGGTTATTTTATCTTGTAATAATGAAAAAAATATTTTTAAAATGGGTGGTTTGTACAAAGAATTATTCCTTGAATATACATGTTTTTTACTTGGAGTAAGTTCGTTAATTTCTTTTCCTATTATCAGCGCAGGATTTTATAGTAAAGGTTCTATTTTATTAGAAGTATATCGATATCAAAATTTTTATTTTTTAATAATGGCATTAATAGGAACTTTTTTAACTGCTCTATATGCATGTAAGGTTATTATTTTAGTTTTCCATGGTAAAAAAAATGTTCTTGTCGTTAAAAATAAATCTTTAAGTTTCAAGATTCCATTAATCATATTAGGAATATTTTCTACATTTATAAGTTCTTTTATAGCATTACCTTTATCTAATGTTTTTTTAAAACATAGTTTTTTAGAATCTGAAAAAGTAACATTAGAGTGTTATTCTAGTATATTGACAATCATTGGTATTTGTATTGCATATAATATATGGATTAAAAAGAACAGAATTATTTTATTCTTAATAAGTACTAAGTTAGTAAGTTTTTTTCATAATTTTTGTTTTAATGGTTTTTATTTTGATTATTTATATTATTTATTTTTTACAAAATTGTATTTAATAATATCTAATTTATTATCATATGATCCATGTAAATACGTAATAAATATTCCTGTGAATTTTTTAATTTGTTGCAATAAAAAATTATTAATGACTGTTAACGGTTATTTACGTTGGTATGTAACATCAATGATTATGGGTACAACAATTATTTTGATTTTAATATTAATTTTTTTCCGGTATCATTTTATATTTTTTTACTAAATATGGGCGATAATATTTATTAAATTTAATGAACAAATACTTAAGATAAAAAACATAGGAAAATAATTAACATGTTTCTTTTATTATTAATTATAATCCCTTTTTTTGGTGCTGTATTATGTTGGCAATCAGAACGTGTTAATGTTCAATTGCCACGTTTGGTTGCATTAATTACAATGGGAATAACACTGATATTTACATTCCATATTTGGGTAAATAGTTTTTTTTTAGTTTCTCGAAAAACATTATTTTCGAAATCTTGGATTTCTGAATTTTTAGTTCCTTGGATTCCCAGATTTGGTATTGATTTTCATTTAGGAATTGATGGATTATCTATTTTAATGGTTCTTTTGACAAGTTTTTTAGGAATTATATCTGTTTTGTGTTCTTGGAATGAAATTAAAGAACGTCAAGGTTTATTTTATTTCCATTTAATATGGTTATTAGGATCGGTGTTGGGTATTTTTTTA
>NZ_JAIWQW010000032.1 GCF_026122815.1 Buchnera aphidicola (Pemphigus obesinymphae)
TATCTTTTAATAAAGAACTATGTATAGAAAAAGCTTATAAATTAATTAATATGTTTGAAGAAGAAGGTTTTGATCGTTCTAGAATTTTAATTAAATTAGCTGCTACTTGGGAGGGGATCAAAGCTGCAGAAGAATTAGAAAAAAATAATATTCGTTGTAATTTAACTCTTTTGTTTTCTTTTGTTCAAGCACAAGCATGTGCAGAAGCTGGTGTTTATCTGATTTCTCCTTTTGTAGGGAGAATTTATGATTGGCATAAAAAAATTACTCCTATAAGAACTTATAGTTACGAAAAAGATCCAGGTGTGATGTCTGTACATAGGATATATAATTATTATAAAGAAAATGGGTATTCTACGATCATAATGGGTGCTAGTTTTCGAAGAAAAGAACAAATTTTAGGTTTAGCAGGATGCGATCGTTTAACTATATCACCTTTTTTATTATCAGAATTAGAATCTAGTACCGATATAGTAGAGCGTAAATTATTTAACATTAAAAATAATTTTAATCCTGGGGAAAAGGTGACTGAATCAGATTTTCGTTGGTTACATAATCAAGATATTATGGCTGTTGAAAAATTATCTGATGGTATTCGTCAGTTTGGATATGATCAAATTAAATTAGAAAAAATGGTAGCAGATAAATTTTAGTGTATGTACGTATATGTTTTTAGTATTGATTTATTAAAGTTAAAATTATTTTGGGAAAAATATTATTATTTATTAATTTTTATAAGGATAATTATGTATTCAGAAAGAGAGTTGGCAAATGCAATTAGGGTATTAAGTATAGATGCAATTCAAAAAGCTAATTCAGGACATCCTGGAACACCAATGGGTATGGCTGATATCGCTGAAGTTCTATGGAGAAATTTTTTAAAGCATAATCCTGCAAATCCTTTATGGTATGATAGGGATCGTTTTGTTTTGTCTAATGGTCATGGATCTATGTTGTTATATAGTCTTTTGCATTTGACAGGATATGATATATCTATTGAAGATTTAAAAAATTTTAGACAGATGAATTCTAAAACACCTGGACATCCTGAGATTGGAGTTACTCCTGGGGTAGAAATTACTACTGGACCATTGGGTCAAGGTTTAGCATCAGCAGTAGGTATGGCAATAGCTGAACGTACTTTGGCATCTTATTTTAATCGTTCTTGTTATAACATTGTTGATCATTATACATGGGTTTTTATGGGTGATGGATGTATTATGGAAGGTATATCTCATGAAGTTTGTTCTTTGGCTGGCACTTTAGAATTAGGGAAATTGATTGTTTTTTACGATAAGAACGGAATATCTATAGATGGTAAAATAAATGATTGGTGTAATGACGACACTGCTTTGCGTTTTAAATCTTATCATTGGCATGTTGTCGATAATGTAGATGGTCATGCTCCTGAAGAGATTAGGAATGCTATTATAGAATCTAAAAGTGTCATAGATCGTCCATCTATTATTATTTGTA
>NZ_JAIWQW010000033.1 GCF_026122815.1 Buchnera aphidicola (Pemphigus obesinymphae)
TACAAATAATAATAGATGGACGATCTATGACACTTTTAGATTCTATAATAGCATTCCTAATCTCTTCAGGAGCATGACCATCTACATTATCGACAACATGCCAATGATAAGATTTAAAACGCAAAGCGGTGTCGTCATTACACCAATCATTTATTTTACCATCTATAGATATTCCGTTCTTATCATAAAAAACAATTAATTTCCCTAATCCTAAAGTGCCAGCCAAAGAACAAACTTCATGAGATATACCTTCCATAATACATCCATCACCCATAAAAACCCATGTATAATGATCAACAATGTTATAATAAGAACGATTAAAATAAGATGCCAAAGTACGTTCAGCTATTGCCATACCTACTGCTGATGCTAAACCTTGACCCAATGGTCCAGTAGTACATTCTACCCCAGGAGTAGCTCCAATCTCAGGATGTCCAGGTGTTTTAGAATTCATCTGTCTAAAATTTTTTAAATCTTCAATAGATACATCATATCCTGTCAAATGTAAAAGACTATATAACAACATAGATCCATGACCATTAGACAAAACAAAACGATCCCTATCATACCATAAAGGATTTGCAGGATTATGCTTTAAAAAATTTCTCCATAGCACTTCAGCAATATCAGCCATACCCATTGGTGTTCCAGGATGTCCTGAATTAGCTTTTTGAATTGCATCTATACTTAATACCCTAATTGCATTTGCCAACTCTCTTTCTGAATACATAATTATCCTTATAAAAATTAATGAATAATAATATTTTTCCTAAAATAATTTTAATAAATCAATACTAAAAAGATATACGTACATATACTAAAATTTATCTGCCACCATTTTTTCTAATTTAATTTGATCATATCCAAACTGACGAATACCATCAGATAATTTTTCAACAGCCATAATATCTTGATTATGTAACCAACGAAAATCTGATTCAGTCACCTTTGTTCCAGGATTAAAGTTATTTTCAATATTAAATAATTTACGCTCTACTATATCGGTACTAGATTGTAATTCTGATAATAAAAAAGGTGATATAGTTAAACGATCGCATCCTGCTAAACCTAAAACTTGTTCTTTTCTTCGAAAACTAGCACCCATTATAATCGTAGAATATCCGTTTTCTTTATAATAATTATATATCCTATGTACAGACATCACACCTGGATCTTTTTCGTAACTATAAGTTCTTATAGGAGTAATTTTGTTATGCCAATCATAAATTCTACCTACAAAAGGAGAAATAAGATAAACACCAGCTTCTGCACATGCTTGTGCTTGAACAAAAGAAAATAAAAGAGTTAAATTACAACGAATATTATGTTTTTCTAATTCTTCAGCAGCTTTGATCCCCTCCCAAGTAGCAGCTAATTTAATTAAAATTCTAGAACGATCAAAACCTTCTTCTTCAAACATATTAATTAATTTATAAGCTTTTTCTATACATAGTTCTTTATTAAAAGATA
>NZ_JAIWQW010000034.1 GCF_026122815.1 Buchnera aphidicola (Pemphigus obesinymphae)
TCCATTTTTCTAAAAAATCACTAAAAAATGGTAAATTAAAAAATAAATGAACAGAAGTACGTACAATAGGAACAGAATTAGATAAAACAGATAAAGGATTAACTAAATCTATGGCAGAATAAACAGCACCGCACACTTCGCAATGATCCCCATATTGATCCTCAGATTCACAAGAAGGACAAAATCCTTTTACAAAACGATCAGGTAAAAAAATTTTTTCTTTATCGTCATATAACTGAGAAATATTACATTCCTTAATATGACCATTACTATCTAATAAATTATATATTTTTTGTACTAAATTGTAATTTTCCTTACTATGTGTTGAATAATAATTATCATGAGATATCTGAAAATTTGAAAAATCATATTTATGTTCTTTATAAATTTTAAAAATTAATTCTTCAGGTAAAATATTTAGTTTTTTTGATTTTAACATTACAGCTGTACCATGAGCATCATCAGCGCAAATAAACCATACTTCATGACCTATCATACGATTATAACGAACCCAAATATCAGCTTGAATATGTTCTAGTAAATGGCCAAGATGAATAGAACCATTTGAATACGGTAATGCACAAGTTACTAACATCCTTTTTTTTAAAAAACTCATTTTAAACATCTCTCAGGCAAACACTGTAACAAAAATATATATAAATTATATTAACGATTAATTTAATCTTAAAGATCTTACCGCCTTCAAAATTTTATAATTTAAATACATATACCCATTACAATTATTATAAAAAATACAAAATTCGATTGTTATATCGATAAAATCACATATTAAATATTTCAATTGCGCGTCAAAAACAATTCGTTAATATGGAAAAATTATACAATTTTTTCTTTCCATCTAAAATATATAAATTTAAATCAATTATTAATTTAAAGTAATTGAAAAAAACTAAATTAAAAAAAATAGTTAAATTTTTATAATTTTTATTACCTTAAAAATAATACCTGATACTCAGATAGTTATCTTTAAAAAATCTAGAGAACAAAAATCTTACAACTTATAATGAAATATTAAAAACATAATTATTAATGGTTTTGATAAAAACAATAAAAACATAAAATTTATTAATAGAATCTTCAATTTTATTAATCAATAATTACGAAAAACTTTATATATCTTATATATGATCACTATAAAAATAATATTTATAAAAATTTCTTTATATTTTATATGTTAATATCAAAAAAAAAATAATTTATGTTTTTGTTTAACTAAAATAAAATATTATTTCTATTAATCTTTTTAGTACCTGAGTTCGTATTTATCTCTGGTACTAAAGAATAAAAATATCAATTATTCAGTACATGCCGTAAACATATTTCTTAAAATAAATTTAATATTTTTATCAAAATATTTTTATTCTAACCAATTGGTATGGAAAATACCATCTTTATCAATACGTCTATACATATGAGCTCCGAAATAATCTCTTTGT
>NZ_JAIWQW010000035.1 GCF_026122815.1 Buchnera aphidicola (Pemphigus obesinymphae)
AACAAATGGAATTTTATGCTTATAATGAACTGGAATCCGAAACTCAGGATTTAAATTTTTAGTTCTATTAATTACATTTACATTATTTCTTTTCATTCTTGTTAACCTTTAAATATATCGAATAATAAAAATATTTATAAAATCATTTTAATAAATAGCCGTTTTAAAAGATTTGTACTCAACTATTTCTAGTTAAGTACAAATAATACTATTTAATAATAATTTTTTCTACTAGAGAATATCTTTTTATTTTTTTTCATTAATAATTTCTACTTTTCTTGGTTTCTCTTGCTCCGGTATTTCATATTCGAAATCTAAAGTCAATAAACCTAATATAATTTTTGCTTGCTTTACTTTAATTCTGTTATCTAAATTAAAACTTAAAGAAAAATTATTTTTTTTAATCCCTTTATGTAGCCATTTATAATTTTCTTTATTATCAGTATTTTCCTTATATTTTCCAGTAATCGTTAATTTATTATTATGTACTAAAATATCTAAATTTTCTTCTTTATATCCAGCTGTATCAATTATCAATTGATAATTATTTTCATTTTTTTGAATTAAATCATAACTAGGTATATCTGATATCGGTTTTTCACCTGTCAATCTGCTGAACATGTTATCTATTTGTTTAAACCGATCTGAAAACATATCGTCGTATAGACCAGGAACTAAAGAGAAAGAACGATAAGACATGAAAATTCTCCTCATTTGAGACCTAATTAATAAAATTTCTTAGTATATTAATACTAAATTATATTTCTTTCATTTGCTTATATAAGGGTATTTCTCATTTTTTCAAGGCATTTTAATACTTACATAAAAAATAATTATTAATTATGCGATATCTGTTACTGAAAATTTTTCACCTTTCGTATTTTTATTTGTACATTTTTTAAAAAAAATAAAAATCTAAAATATATAACATTTTTTTATTTTTAAAATTTATTTAAAAGTAAGCATTTACGAAAAAGTATCCTTTCTTAAAAATATCCTTAATTTTCTTTATCTAATTTCTTTTTTTTTGAAATATAAAAAAGAAAATTTATTCTCTTAAAAAAGTTAAAAAAATTTAATAATTAGTGTCAATAAAAAGCAATATATATGTTTTTTCTAATGTCTAAATATTTTGCAAAAAAATAGCTAATTTTAATACAAAATAAATATGTAATATTGTATAAATAATAATCATATTTTACATATTTTTTTATCTCTTTTTAAAATAGCAAAAAAAAAAAGTTATCCACAGGTAACGAGGAAGTTATTTAATTATTTATTAGTTAATTATTAAAATAGTTTCATTGCATTTTATATATATATTGCACTGAATCGAAAAAACCAGTTGCACTTTTAAAGGAAAACTGTGGACAAAAAAAAATAGGCCTTAAATTGAACCTAAAAAAAAAAAAAAAATT
>NZ_JAIWQW010000036.1 GCF_026122815.1 Buchnera aphidicola (Pemphigus obesinymphae)
GGTAAAAAGAAGAATTATTTCTAATAATCAAGGAATATCTTTTACTGAATTTTCCTATAATTTATTACAAGCATATGATTTTTCTGTATTATATAAAAAATATGGAGTAGTTTTGCAAGTTGGGGGGTCAGACCAATGGGGAAATATTACTTCCGGTATTTTTTTAACTCATCGATTATTTAACCAAAAAGTTTTTGGATTAACTTTACCTTTATTAATACAGGATAATGGTATTAAATTTGGAAAAACAGAAACAGGAACTATTTGGTTAAATCCTAAAAAAACGAGTCCTTATAAGTTTTATCAATTTTGGATTAATCGATCAGATGAAGAAGTGTTTAATTTATTAAAAATGTTTACTTTTTTGACCGTTGAAGACATTAAGAATATAGAAAAAGAAAGTATAAAAAATAATGATTTTTACTTTCCTAGAAGGGTTTTAGCAGATAGTATAACTAATTTAGTTCATGGAGAAAAAGGAGTATCTGCTGCTAAAAGAATTTCATCTTTTTTATTTTCTCAATCATTAGATAATTTAATTTTATCTGATTTTAAACAATTGAAACAAGATGGTATGCCTTTTGTTAAATTGTTAGGAAATGAAGATTTACAGCAAGCATTGGTTAATTCTATTTTAGCGCCTTCTCGTGGCCAAGCTCGCAATATGATTTCTTCTAATGCAATATATATAAACAATCATATTCAAAAAGATATTAAATATTTTTTTAAAGATTCTGATAAAATATTTGGAAAATTTACTTTATTACGTCGTGGTAAAAAAAATCATTGTTTATTATGTTGGTAAAATTTTTTGTATAAGTAAAATTATATATGGATATAAATATCGGAATAACGTATTTTTATTTGTAATGAGTTTTGATAATAATTTTTATTTTTAATGAGTTTTGATAATAATTTTTATTTTTATAATTCAAAACTTTCTCCACAACCACAGTGATTTTTTTTATTACTGTGTTTATATTGAAATATTTTGTTGAAATCTTTTTCTATAAAGTCAATTTCCATGCCTTCTAATATTTGTAATATTTTTTTAGATATAAATAAAACAGTGCCATTTTGAAACAATTCAATTTCTTCTTCTTTTTTTTCTTGAGCTAATTCCATTATAATACGAAATCCAGCACATCCTGATTTTTTTATATTTAATCTAATTCCTTTATTTTTTGAGTTTTTATTAATTAAATGTAACATTTGTGTTGATGCATTTTTTGTTAAAGTAATTCCTTTAAATAATTTTTTATTTTTTGTTTTTTTAGTAATATTTTGCATTTTTTTGAATCCTTACTCATGAATAATCGATAATTAGTTATTTTAGATAAATAAATTAATATGTTATATAATATATTATTATAGTGCATGCATTTTTT
>NZ_JAIWQW010000005.1 GCF_026122815.1 Buchnera aphidicola (Pemphigus obesinymphae)
TACCTTGTGGTATGTCTAAAGATTTATTACAACGTTTAATTCGGACTCGTATTCTTAATAAACAAATCAATTTAAAGTTATTAAATCGTGATCATCACAATTTTTTAAATAGAAAAACTATACGTGTCGGAGATCATTCAGATGTTCGTAGACGTAATGAACGTTACGTAAATTCCAAAGCAATTCGTCGAGATAATAAAAATTATCTTTCATCTCGTCGTCGTAATGTTTAATAGATTATTAATTTTATTTATGCCACTTTGTGGCATATTTTTTATTTAATTAATAAATTTAAAAATGAACGTTTAAAAACATTTTTATAGATTAACCATTCTTTAATGAATAATATAACATTCTTTAATTGGATATAGCGAAAGCTTCTATTTCAATTTTTGCATTTTTGGGTAATGCTGATACTTGAACACATGATCTTGCTGGGAAAGTAGTTAATTTATGTTTTGAAAAAAAATTTTCATAAACTTTATTGACAATTTCTAATTGATTAATATCTGTTAAAAAAATAGTTATTTTAGCGATATTTTCTACTTTAAATTCAGCATCTTTTACTATTGATAAAATGTTATTTAAAATGGTTTTTGTTTGTTTAATAATGTCTTTTTCTATTTTCCCAGATTTTACATTAATAGGAATTTGTCCTGATAAAATTAGTAATTTTCCTATTTTTATAGCTTGAGAGTATGGCCCTATCGGTAGAGGAGCGTTCTTGGTTAATATTGGAATTAACATGTATATCCTATTTTTTATTTTGTTAAAATTTTTTATTAGAATATGATATATTACGTTATTTAAAATTTATCTATTATTGTAGATAAAAATAAAATATATGAAATTGTACATTTTTTAATACATAGAATATATTAAATTATATTTTATTAAAAATAATAAAAATTTTTATGGTTTTTATTAAAAACATGATTTTGTAATCATATAGAAAATATGAGTCATTTTAGATTATTATTTAATTATTATCAATAATATTTTGATATAAATATAAAGATTTTTTGATTTTAATAAATTAAGACAATTTTTCATTGTATTTTTTATTAATATTAAATTCAAAAATAAATGAGTGTTTGTAATACATTGTTATATTATTTAAAATAAATAAAAAAATTTTCTTACATTCATATCATATTCATGATTAATGATACTTACGTTAAAAAATATTTTTAATATTATTTAATTTGTATGCATAATTATGTCGATAATTTTGATTCAATGTTACTTTCATATTTATTTTTTAATAAATATATGATAATTTTTTAGATTAAAGATAAATTTTGTGATGATATATATCATATTTTTTATTTAATTTTAATTATTGAAAAAATTTCAGTCATTAATTTTATTTTTATAGAAGATTAAAAAGAACAATTATTTTTTATGAGAGTAGCAATCATAATAGCTTTTATAGTATGTAATCTATTTTCAGATTGTTCAAAAATAGTACTTGAATTTTTTTCAAATATTGAATGAGTAATTTCTATTCCTGAATATAAATTAAATTTTTCTAATATTTTTTTCCCTAAAATAGTATTTTTATCATGAAAAGCAGGTAGACAGTGTAATATTTTGACATTTTTATTTTTTGTTAATTGAATCATATTTTCATTTACTTGGTATTTTTTTAGTAATTGAATTCTATCTATCCATAATTTATCGGGTTCTCCCATAGATACCCAAACATCTGTATAAATAAAATCTACATTTTTTACGCCTTCTTCGATGTTTTCAGTACATAGTATTGTACTTTTTTTTTCTTTTGATATTGATTGGCATTGTGAAAAAAATTGATTATCAGGCCAATATTTTTTAGGAGCTACTAATCTTAAATTTAGACCAGTAATAGCTGCTGCTTCTAACATGGTATTACTAATATTATTGTTAGCATCACCTACGTAAGCACAACTAATTTTTCTTAAGTTTTTTTCATTCAGTGTTTCTTGCATAGTTAATAAATCTGCCAGTATTTGAGTAGGATGAAATTGATTTGTCAATCCGTTCCATACTGGAACCGTAGAACATTTAGCCAAAATATTGATTATGTTATGATTATGTCCTCTATATTCTATTCCATGATACATGCGACTTAGTACTTTTGCCGTATCTGCAATAGATTCTTTATAGCCTAGATGGCTATTACCAGGTCCTAAATAAGTTACATTAGCTCCTTGATCAAAAGCTGCTACTTCAAATGCACATCGGGTTCTGGTTGATTCTTTCTCAAAAATTAAAACAATATTTTTTTTTCTCAAATGTTGAATTTCTTTTCCATTTTTTTTTAATTTTTTTAATTTAGAAGATAAATTAATTAAATATTGTATTTCTGAATCTTTAAAATCTAATAATCTAAGAAAATTGCGTTGATATAATGTTGACATATTAAATACCTGCTTACTTTTAGTATAAGTGATTAGAAATTTGATATATATTATATATATACATAATTTATTAAAATATTTTTTAAAGTAAAGTACACTTAACTTTTATTAAATATATTTACATTTTAAAAAATATTAATCGGTTTAACTATTTTGGTTAATGTTTCTAAATATGATTGAATTTTATATGTTTACTATTATGTATTTAAAATTATTCAGTTTGTTAAATTTTTGATAAATAATTTTTTATAAAAAATAAAATTATATTTTTAATTTTTATATGTTAAATTGATGTTTTTAATTTATGATATAAAAAAACTCTTTAAAATGTAATCACCATTATTAAATATATATCAAATATATGTATTTGATCAATTAATTTTAAGAAATAATATATATTATTAATAAAAAATTAATATTTCTTTAGCAATGTATTTTTTTTAGTAAATTAGTTGGTATTCTGTAATAATATAAAATATTTTATAAGTATATATTCAGGTGTATATTATGAAATTTCATATAAATTATTTAAGTATAGAAAAATTAAAGAATGAATGTCTTGTTGTAGGTGTTTTTGAAGATAAAAAATTGCCATTTTCAACTAAACAGTTAGACGAAATTAGTCAAGGATATATTAATAAATTTATTATGTCAGGTGAAATAAATGGAAGAATAAATCAATCACTATTATTGTATCATATTCCGTATGTTTTTTCTGAACGTATTCTATTAATTGGATGTGGAAAAGAATCAGAATTTGATGAAAGAAATTATAGAAAAGTGATATTTAATAGTATTAAAATTTTAAAAAACACATCTGCTACAGAAGCGGTATTTTTTTTAAATGATTTATATGTAAAAGATAGGAATATATATTGGAAAATTAGAGTTGCTGTAGAAGTAATTGATAGTGCTTTATATGATTTCAGTATATTAAAAAGTGGACAAAGAAAAGAAAATGTTGTTTTATACAACATATTTTTTAATATATATAAGAAGTCAGAAATAATTTCCGGAGAAGTGGCAATAAAACACGGATTTATTATTAATCAAGGAATAAAAATAGCAAAAGATCTTGCTAATTTACCTCCGAATATCTGTACACCAAATTATTTTGAGCTACAATCACAAAATTTAGTAAAAAAAAATAATAAAAAGATCTTAATAGAAATTATAGATGAAATAACATTGAAAAATTTAGGAATGAATGCTTATTTATATGTTGGAAAAGGTTCAAAAAATAAACCTTGTATGTCAGTAATTAAATATAATGGTAGCTACGATAAAACCAGTAAACCAATTGTTTTGATTGGTAAAGGGGTAACTTTTGATTCTGGAGGTATTTCTATTAAACCTTCTAGATTAATGGATGAAATGAAATACGATATGTCAGGAGCTTCTGTTGTATATGGATTAATGCATATAGTCTCTCAATTAAAATTACCTTTAAATATAGTGGGGATTTTAGCTTGTTGTGAAAATATGCCAGGAGGAAACGCGTATCGTCCTGGAGACATAGTTACGACAATGTCAAAAAAAACTGTGGAAATTTTGGACACTGATGCTGAAGGTCGTTTAATATTATGTGATGTATTAACTTATGTTGAAAGATTCAATCCAAGTATAGTAATTGATGTGGCAACTTTAACAGGTGCATGTGTAGTAGCTTTGGGTCATTATGTAAGTGGTTTATTTTCTAACGATGATTTATTAGCTAATGATATGATATATGCTGGAGAACTAACTAATGATAAGGTATGGCGTTTACCTATCTTTCATGAATATTATAGCGATTTGGATTCCAATTTTGCTGATATTGCTAATATTGGTTGCAGATCCGCAGGAGCAATAACTGCGGCATGTTTTTTATCCAATTTTACGAAAAAATATACATGGGCTCATATAGACATAGCTGGAACAAGTTGGAAATCTGGTAAGGAAAAGGGATCAACGGGTCGACCTATTTTGTTACTTTCTCAATTTTTGTTAAACAAATCTGGTTTAAATTTACATAATTAAAATTACATAAATTTTTTAGTAATAGTTTTATATATGTTGAACATTATTGATTTTAGTATATATTTTATGCATATAGAGATATTTTAACAATTATTATACATTCCATAAATAATTTTATTCCATAAAAATATGTTCTTTGCATAACTTTACATTTAACAGTAAAATTAAAGCTCTTTTATAAAGACAAATATGAAAAAAAATTTTAGTCCTCAAGAAATTGAAAAAATATTATATAATTTTTGGGAAAAAAATGGATTTTTTAAAACTGATAAAAAATTTAATAAAAACAATTTTTGTATTATGATTCCGCCTCCTAATATTACTGGTAGTTTGCATATGGGTCATGCCTTTCAGCAAACGATAATGGATATTTTAATCCGTTATCATCGGATGCAAGGTGACAATACTTTATGGCAAGTAGGTACAGACCATGCTGGAATTGCCACACAAGCAATAGTTGAAAAAAATCTTATTTTAAAAGAAGGGAAAAATCGTCTTGAATATTCAAGATCTGATTTTGTAAAAAAAATATGGGATTGGAAAGAAAAATATGGTAATAAAATAATTTCTCAAATGCGTCGATTAGGTAATTCTATTGATTGGGATCGTGAACGATTTACTTTAGATCCTGTGATATCTAATGCGGTAACGCAAGCTTTTATTGATTTATATAAAGATAATTTAATTTATAGAAAAAAAGGATTAGTTAATTGGGATCCTAAAATTCAAACTGTTATTTCTGATTTAGAGGTAGAAAATCGCCTTACAAAAAGTTTTATATGGTATATAAAATACCCTTTATTTGAAGATTGTTCAGATTTTTATCATGAAAAATATTTAGTTGTAGCAACAACTCGTCCTGAAACTTTATTAGGTGATGTGGCTGTAGCAGTAAATCCTGAAGATAAAAGATATTCTAAATTATCAGGAAAACATGTTGTAATTCCTTTAATTAATCGTATTATACCTATTATTTTTGATAATTATGCTAATTTAAACAAAAATACGGGATGTGTTAAAATTACTCCAGGTCACGATTTTAATGATTATAAAGTTGGATTAAGACATAATTTACCAATGATTAATATTTTGACATTTGATGGGAAAATACGAGATATTCCTGAGATTTATGATACGAATAGTATTAAAAATAATGTTGATTATGATTTTATTCCTAAAAAGTTAAAACATTTAGATCGTTTTATCGCAAGAAAAAAAATAATTTGTGAAATAAAATTGTTAGGATTACTAGAAAAAATAATACCACAAAAAAATATGATTCCATATGGGGATCGTAGTGGAGATATTATCGAACCAATGTTAACTGATCAATGGTATTTACGTACTTCTCAATTAGCTCCAACGGCTATAAAAGCAGTTAAAGAAGGTTTTATTAATTTTATCCCTAAACAATATAATAATTTATATTTTTCTTGGATGGATAAAATTCAAGATTGGTGTATTTCTAGGCAGTTATGGTGGGGCCACCGTATTCCTATTTGGTATGATGATAATAAGAATATTTATGTAGGGAAAAATGAAGTAGAAATTCGTAAACAGTACTCTGTTGCTAATCATGTTAACTTAATACAAGAAGAAGATGTATTAGATACTTGGTTTTCTTCTAGTTTGTGGACTTTTTCTACTTTAGGTTGGCCAGATAAAACTGATTTTTTAGATTTTTTTCATCCTACTAATGTATTGGTCAGTGGTTTTGATATTATATTTTTTTGGATTGCTCGAATGATAATGTTAACTATGTACTTTTTGAAAGATAAAAGTGATAAACCTCAAGTTCCGTTTAAAACTGTATATATAACAGGGTTAATTCGGGATGAACAGGGAACAAAAATGTCTAAATCAAAAGGTAATGTCATTGATCCAATAGATATGATAGATGGTATTACTTTAAAAGAATTAATTAAAAAACGTACTAAAAATATGTTAAAACCAAATTTAGCAAAAGTGATCAAAGAAAGAACAAAAAAAACATTTCCACAAGGTATTGTTGCTACAGGTACTGATGCATTACGTTTTACTTTTTCTGCTCTTGCTTCGGGAACACGAGATATTATTTGGGATATGAATCGGTTAAAGGGATATCGAAATTTTTGTAATAAACTATGGAATGCAAGCCGATTTATTTTGATGAACGTTCAACGTGAAGAATTAATAGTAAAAAAAGATTCTTATAAATTGTCATTAGCTGATCAATGGATAAGATTAGAATTCAATTCTACAGTAAAAACATACCGTTATGCTTTAGATAATTATCGATTTGATAGTGCAGCTAACATATTGTACGATTTTGTATGGTATAAATTTTGTGATTGGTATTTAGAATTTTCTAAAATTTTTATGAATCATAATGATACTGTAAATTCAATGGGTACAAAATGTACTTTAGTACATATATTAGAATCTTTATTGCGATTAGCTCATCCAATTATTCCTTTTATTACTGAAGAAATTTGGCAACGTATTAAAGTATTAACTGATATTAAAGATAAAAGTATTATGTTACAAAATTTCCCTAAGTATAATAATAAATTAGTAAATGAATCAGTTATTAATGACATGATGTGGATTCAAAATACTATTACAGCAATAAGGAATATTCGCGCTTCCACAAAAATTATTTCTAACAAATTAATTCCTGTTCTGTTCCAAAATGTTAATTCTAAAGTAAAGAGAATTATAGATTTACATGGTAATTATTTAAAAATATTAGCTAATGTAGAAAGTATTACTATTTTATCATCTGTAAGTAAATCTCCTTTGTCTATCACAAAAGTAATAGATGGTGCAGAAATATTAGTTCCAATTACAGGAGAAATAAATAAAAAATTAGAAATTGATCGTTTATGTAAAGAAATTGATAAAATTAATATCAGTTTAAAACGCTTAGAACTTAAGTTATTCGATAAAAAATTTATTATGTATGCACCTCAAGATATAATTGAAAGAAATAAATTAATTGCAGATCAGTTAAAAGATAAGAAAATTAAATTAATTAAAAGAATTAAATTAATATCAGATATTAGAGAATAATGTTCATATCTATGCTGATAAAAAATTTATTTTATCAATAAAAATTTACGTTTTTAAAAAAAATTTTATATATATGATTAGAAATTAATTTTATTCATATAAAAATATTTAAGTATTGAATATTTATAATTGATAATTATCTATTAGGAAAATATCAAATGCCGTTTTTATACAATCGTATTTCAAATCATATTTTAAAAAACCGTATGTTGCTCGACACCGAAAAACGTATAACGGTATCTTTTTATAAATATTGTACAATTAATTTTCCTAAAAAATTTAGAGATAATTTATATGTATATTTTAGTAAATTAGAAATTTTAGGAAGAATAATTGTCTCTGAAGAAGGGATTAATGCACAAGTCAGTGTTCCTATTAAATTTTATTCTTTAATGAAGCTACATTTAAAAAAAATACATCTTGGTTTAAATAATTTAAGAATGAACTTAGCTTTAGACAATAAAAAATCTTTTTGGGTTTTACGTATGAAAGTTAGAAAAAGAATTGTATCAGATGGCCTTGATGAAAATATAAAGTTTAATCCTAAAGATGTTGGTATATATTTAAAGGCAAAAGAAGTAAATAACATGTTAAATGATAAAAACATAATTTTTATTGATATGCGTAATCCATATGAATATGAAGTAGGTCATTTTAAAAAATCCATATCGATTCCTGCTAATACTTTTCGTGATCAGTTAAGAATAATAATAGATTTATTTAAAGATTATAAAGACAAAAAAATTGTTATGTATTGTACAGGTGGAATTCGTTGTGAAAAAGCTACTTTTTGGATGAAGAATAATGGATTTAAAAAAATGTATCACATTGATGGTGGTATTATCGGATATTTTCATGACGCTAAAAAAAATAGATTACCAATATTTTTTGAAGGGAAAAATTTTGTTTTTGATGCGCGTTTGGGGGAAAGGGTATCTGATCAAGTAATATCTTATTGTCATCAATGTGGACTAAAATGTGACTCTCATGTTAATTGTAGATATAATTTATGTCATTCTCTTTTTATTCAATGTCATAGATGTAGTCGTAAGTTTCATAGTTGTTGTTCTGAAAAATGTTTACATAATTTAATTTCACAAAATAAAAATACAAGATTTTTAAAATTGATTTAAATTTATTAAATTTGCATTCTACAATTAACAATTTTATTTATATAAAATTGTTAATATTATTTAACAGATTAAAATTTTAAAATTGTTGCAGATAAAAGATATTTTTATGGTTATTAAATATTTTGATTATCAGAGTAATTTTTATTTTTTAAAATATTTAAATAATTTTTTATCTTATAAATTATTTATTATTATATACATGACAATAGTAAATACTATTACTATATATATTAATGATATTTTATAGGTTAAATTTAATTAAAAAATTTTCCTATAATAGTATTGTATTAATCATAAAAAATAATATTTTCGTTATATATTGATTTTATTCGGAAATAAGTTTTTTAACTTATTTGATAATGTAATAAATAAAAAAAATTTTTTACTTTTCCATGTAAATATTAATAATAATTAATATTTTTAAAAATTAAGAAATTATTAAAAAAATAATTTAATGTTTAAAAAATTCTTATTTTGACTAAATATATTTATTTTATTATTTAAATAAATTGTATATTTTTTAAATCAATTTTATATAAATAAATTTATTTTTTTTAAAACTTTTAAAAATATTAATTATTTAATATCTAGATTTTTAGGAAAATTTAGAAATATTATTAATTTAAGATAAAAATTAAAATTAATTATAAATTAATAGTAAAAAAAATACTAACTACAAAATTATTTTTTAATAAAATTTGACTTTTAAAAAATATCTATTAGTTTTTATTATATAAAATAATTGATTATATTTTTGGTATTGTAACAAATTAATGTACAGTGTTCATAAAATAAAATTTTTTAGTGTTATTATAATTTTATAGATTAAAACTATATTTAAATATCTAAATTATACAATATTTTAGAAAAATTTATATGTATTTAAAAAAATTTTGTAACGTAAAGTATGAATAATTAGTTATAAAATTGATATTTGTAAAAAATACAAGATACACATATTAATTTTAATTTTTTTTAAATAGAAAATATTAAATTTTATAAAATTATAGTATCATAGATATGATAATTAAAATTATAAATAATGTGTCTTAATTTTTATCATTATTGAAATTTATTATTTTTATAAAATATTTTTTTAAAATTTAATTTTTAAATTATATATGATTTCATTATGGAAAAATTATGAAAATAGTACCTATAGTAAATTTGTATCTCCATCGTATTCCAATTAACAGTATTATTGAAGTTCAAGGATGGATACGAAGTAAAAGAGATTCAAAATCTGGCATATCATTTCTTAATGTTTATGATGGATCATGTTTTAATTCAATTCAAGTGGTAGTTAGTCGTGATTTAGTTAATTATGCGGAAGTATTGCGTTTGACTGCAGGTTGTTCAATTTCTATTGTTGGTTGTTTAATTTTATCTCCTGGTGAAAAACAAAATTATGAAATTCAAGCTACAGTAGTTGAGGTTATTGGTTGGATTGAGGATCCTAAAAGTTATCCTGTTTCAGCAAAAAAACATACTGTTGAATATTTAAGAGACATAGCTCATTTAAGACCTCGTACTAATTTTATTGGAGCCATTACCCGAATTAGACATACTTTAGTGAAAGCCTTACATAATTTTTTTGATAAAAAAGGATATTATTTAATTTCTACACCAATTATAACAGAAATAAATGCTGAAGGAGCAGGTGAAATGTTTAGAGTGTCTACAAAAGATATGAAAAATATTTCTAAAAATGTTAATTTTGATAAAGATTTTTTTGGAAAAGAGTCTTTTTTAACTGTATCTGGACAATTAACTTTAGAAACTTACGCTTGTGCTTTATCTAAAGTATATTCATTTGGACCTGTTTTCCGTGCAGAAAATTCAAATACCAGTCGACATTTAGCAGAATTTTGGATGTTAGAAGTAGAAAAATCTTTTTCGACATTAAAAGATATGCATTTATTATCTGAAGAAATGTTAAAATATATTATATCGGTTGTTTTAAAGGAATGTGAATTAGAAATTTTATTTTTTAAAACGTCTTATGAACCGAATATTTTAAATAGATTAAGAAGTTTTTTAGAAAATGATTTTGTTAAAATTGATTATAAAGATGCGATAGAAATTTTACTTTCATCAAAGATTAAATTTCAAAGATCTGTTTTTATGGGAGTTAATTTATCTACGGATCATGAACGGTATATAGTAGAAAAATATTTTAAAAAACCTGTAATAATTAGTAATTATCCAAAAGATATAAAAGCATTTTATATGCGATTAAATAAAGATCAAAAAACAGTAGCGGGAATGGATATATTATTACCTGGTATTGGAGAAATTATAGGTGGATCAGAAAGAGAAGAAAGACTCGAAATTTTAGATAATCGTTTAATAGAGTTAGGATTAGAAAAGGAAAATTATTGGTGGTATCGTGATTTAAGACGCTATGGGACAGTTCCTCATGCAGGTTTTGGATTAGGAATAGAACGTTTAATAGTTTATATCACAGGAATTAAAAATATAAGGGATGTGATTCCTTTTCCAAGAACGGTTGGTCATGCTAATTTTTAATTAATAATAAATATATATTTTAATATTTTTATAAAATAAATTAACAATTTTATTTTTTTTAAAACTAACTAAAATCATGAGGCAATAAACAATAATGATAAATTATATTTTTTTACTAATTATAATTCCATTTTTATTAATTATTAATACGGCTGATGCTGTAGAAATATACAATAAGAACGGTAATAAATTAAAAATTTATGGAGGAATGAATCAAAAGTATCGATTTCTTCATTCTTCTAGTTCTACGAATAAAAAATATGATAAAGATCCTAGTGAATATATGCTTGGTTTGTTTGGAGAAACAAAAATAAATAATGAATGGTCAGGATATAGTTGCTTAGAATATAGAGGAAAAGGTTTTGTTTCAGAAAATAGCATAGATAACAATCTTAATAATAAAATTAGTTTAGGACTAATAGGTTTTAAATTCGGGAAATGGAGTTCTTTAGATTATGGTAGAAATCATGGTGTGATATATAATGCTAAATCTTTAACGAATTGTCATTCTTTTATTGATACTGATCGTGTATTTAAAGAAAATGATGTTTTTTTAATGGATAGAGCAAGTAATGTAATTACTTACCATAATTATAATTTTTTTGGTTTATCCAATAATTTAACTACTATTTTACAATATCAGGAGAAACATAAAAATAGTAATTCTATGCAAGAAAATGGAAGCGGTTGGGGTAGTTCAATAAAATATGATAATAGAAAAGGAATAACAGCAATAGCTTCTTGGTTTTCTGAAAATCGTACTTCACGTCAAATTATTGATGGTCAAGGAGATAGTGCTGATGCGTATGGAGTAGGTTTAAAGTATGAAAAAAATAATGTATATATGGCAGCTTTCTATGGAGAAGGACGAAACATTACACCATATGCAAAGTTCACAAAATTTGCTGGTAAATCGGGTAATTTAGAATTATTCGGTGAATATAATTTTGATGGCGGATTAAGTTCTTCTTTAACATATTCTGAATCTTACGGTAATAATATGAAATCTATTAATTCTACGCTATTTAGCAAAAAGAGAATTTTTAGTAGACAAATGAACATTTCTAGTCATTATAATTTTAGTAAAAAAATATATACTTATATAGATTATAAATTAGATTTTTTGAAATATAATCAAGATGTTAATGTTCCAGAAGAATCTCATGATAATATTTTAAGGGCTGGTATGGTTTATAAATTTTAATAAAATATCTATTTTTTATTATTAAATAATTAAATTATTTCTATAATACACAAAATGATACTTCCAATTCTCTGCTGATTTTTTATTGCAGTATAAATGTATTAATTTTACTTTTTGTAAGTATAATTAAAAAAATAAAATATTCAGCAGAGAAAAATTTATTTATCAATAACTATTTTATTAATTAAATTATTAATAATTAAAATTTTTATATTAGAAATATAATTTTTATATATAGTATTTTATTTTTAATTGGATTATTAAAAATTTTAGTATTTTTTCATAGAAATATTTTTTAATTTTTTATATTTCTTTTTATAATATGTAAAAACTAATTTTATTAAATTAATAAAATACATTTAATTAATTATATTCAAAAATTATTTTGAATTATTAAATACAATCTTATAATATATCTCCTAAATATTTTCCTCCAAGTAAATGCAAATGTAAATAAGGAATTTCTTGACCTCCATCTTTATTACAATTTAATATTAGACGATATCCTTTTTCATCTATTCCTGTTTTTTTCGCTATTTTAATAGCTGTAGTAAATATATGAGTTAGTATGTTTTTATTTTCTTCATTGATATCATTTGCTGAAATAATTAATGTATTGGGTATAATTAAAATATGTACAGGTGCTTTAGGTTTGATATCTTTAAATGCTGTTACTATTTTATCTTTATATATAATATCAGCTTTAATTTCTTTTTTTAAAATTTTTAAAAAAATATTTTTTTGATCCAAAATTTAATTTTCTTTTTTAATCAATGATATATGTATTCTACATTATAATTTTATATTGTTCTTATTATTTAATAATATATTTTTAATATAGATTTTATTTTGATATAAGATAAGGGTAAGTATTGGTTGCTTACCCTTTGATATATTTTCATAATTGAAGTATATAATGATCCATAGCTGTTTTTAGATTATCAGATTTTGTTCCAAAGACAACTTGAACTCCTGATCCAGATATGACTATACCGGCAGCTCCAAGTTGATATAGTTCTTTTTTGTTTACTTTGGATATATCAATTACAGTAACGCGTAAACGAGTAATACAAGCATCTAAATGTTTTATATTATTTTTCCCACCAAATGCTTTTATAAGATGTGGTGCCATTTCATCTGCATTTTTATTAAATAAAACGTTATTTGTTTTTTCTCTTCCTGGCGTTTTTAAATTTAACTTTTTTATTAAAAAATAAAAAGTGCAATAATACACACTACCATATATTAAACCTATTATTGGGAAAAGCCATATTCTATTACTATTCCCACTAAGAATGATGAAATCTATAATTCCATGAGAAAAACTCGTTCCTGCTCGCATATCTAGTAAAATACATACTGGAAAAGCTAAACCTGCTAATATAGAATGTATAATATATAACATTGGAGATGCTAAGATAAAAGAAAACTCTATGGGTTCTGTTATTCCGGTTAAAAAAGCTGTTAATGCTGCAGATAACATAATTCCTCCAACTTTAGCTCTATTTTTTAAATTAGCAGTGTGCCATATAGCAATAGCTGCAGCAGGGAGACCATACATTTTAAAAATAAAACCACCTGATAATTTACCTGCAGTATTATCCCCTGCCATATATCTAGCAATATCACCGTGGAATATTTGTCCCATGTTATTAGTATATTCTCCTATTTGCATTTGAAATGGCACGTTCCATATGTGATGTAATCCAAAAGGAACTAAAGCTCTTTCTACTATTCCATAAATAGTAAAAGCAAAAATAGGATTTTGATAAGCAGCCCATTGAGAAAATGTTTGTATACAATTTCCAATTGGGGGCCATATTAAAGCTAAAATCACACCTATTATTATGGCAGTAATACCTGATATAATTGGAACAAAACGTTTTCCAGAAAAGAAACCTAAATATTCTGGTAATTGAATTCGATAAAATCGATTAAACATATATGCTGAAATTGATCCGGCTATGATGCCTCCTAAAATTCCAGTATCAATAAGATTTTTCCCATTGATTTCTGTTATCGGTATGTTTAAGAATATAGGTGTTAAAACAGATAAAGTTTTAACCATAATGCCGTAAGCAATTACTGAAGCTAATGCCGATACCCCATCATTATTTGTAAATCCAAGAGCTACTCCTACAGCAAATATTAACGGCATGTTAGAAAACACAGAACCTCCTGATTCTGCCATAATTCTAGAAACAATATCTGGAATTATGCTAAATTTAGCTGATCCTATTCCAAGTAAAATACCAGCGATTGGTAAAACTGATACTGGTAACATCAGTGATTTACCTATTTTTTGTAGGTTAGAAAATGTATTTTTAAACATTTATAGAAACTCCTGAATATTATGAAATAATTGATGTGTATTCATACGTGTATATTTTATTTTAAATAACATTAGTATTTATTTTTTAAAATAATTTTTCCTAATATTTCTATTCTTGTATTTATAATATACTTAAGATTTTAACATGAAATATATGTCGTAATATTACAATAGATAGTTTATTTATATTTTTATTATTTAAAAAAATTGAATTTTTATTTTTTATCCTTTAACTGGAAAAGTTCATAAAAATTTTTTTGTGTAATTTCTGTAAAATATTCCATGTTGATTTTTCTTAATTTTACAATGCAATCAGCTATATATTTTAAATAGGAAGGTTGATTTTCTTTTCCACGTTTTGGTACAGGAGTTAGATAAGGAGCATCGGTTTCTATTAGTAGACGATCTAAAGGTATGTATTTCGCTGTTCTACGTATTTCATCTGCATTTTTAAAAGTAATGATGCCTGAAAAAGAGATATAGAATCCCATATCTAATATTTTTTTAGCAGAAGATACGTTTCCAGTGAAAGAATGTATAATGCCTTTACATTTTTTTGATTCTATTTCATTTAAAATAGATAAAGTATCATCGATAGATTCTCTGGTATGCACTACAACTGGTTTATTTAATTCAATACTAATTTTAATATGTTTACGAAACACGTATTTTTGTTCTTTTTTATTTTTTTTTTGATAATAATAATCTAGACCGGTTTCTCCTAATGCAATAACATTTTTTTCTTGTGCTAGTTTTTTTAAAATCTTTAAATCTATTTTATTACACTTAGATAAGTATAAAGGATGAATTCCACATGAGTATAAAATATTTTTGTAATTTCCTATTTTTTTTTTATGTCTAGAAAATTTTTGATAGAAGTGGATATCGTTAAAATTAGACCTATATTATTTTTAGTAGATTTTTTTAATATATCTTCTATGCCGTGATGTGTTTTTTTTTCTTTTAGAAGATCTATATGACAATGTGAATCTATCAAAAATAATTTTTTTTCCGCTGAAATTGATTCATTAAATTTTTTCATTATAAAATATTTTTTTTTCCCAATTTAATAGTTGTTCTGCTAATAATAATTCGTAATTAATTCCCATAATATGTGTTAGCCTGTGTCGACATATTATCCAAGACTGAATACTATGATCTAAAAATGTAATAGTACAATTTAAAGATAAATATGTTATAAATTTTTTTTTATCTAAATTTTGCACGTATGGAAACAAATTATATTTCCATTTAACAACATCAAATAATAAGTAACAAAGCCAATCTATATAAATATTTACATATATTTTTTTTTTAGTAAAAAAAAATAATAAATTAAATAATTGTTTTTTATAAATTGCATTTTCTAAATTAAAAAAAAATAATTTTCTTTCTAACCATAAATTTCCTTGAATTATTTTTTTTGCTAAAAGAGGAGCACCTTCTGTAATGCGTAAAGCCGTTAAAGATAGTAATTCATTTTTACAATAGTGATTTTTTTTTAACCAAATTGTGCTTTTTTTTTCTGAAGGTGGAAATAAAGTATATGAAAAACAGCGACTGCGTAAAGTTGAAGATACATTAAGTGCATTATAATTTACAATAAAAAACCAAGTATTTATAGGCGGTTCTTCTAAAATTTTTAGCAAAGCACAAATTCCGGAATTAGAAATATATGAAATATTTGGTATCCATATTATTTTTTCTCCATTTTGTTGTGAGGTTTGAAATGTTTTATCAATGATTTTTCTAATTATATCAATACCTAATATATTAGTATTATTTTTTATTTTTAGCTGATACCAATCAGGGTGATTATTGGACATCATTAAATAACAACTATGACATTTACCACAACTTTTTATTTCTTGTCGATTTTTACATAATAACCAACGAGTAATAGCCCACAAAAAATTTAGCACACCTACACCTCGACATGTGTTAATCAAGATGGAATGATGTGCTTTTCCTATTTGATGTTGTTGTATAATTTCTTTATAAGGTTTTATTAACCAAGGATACCAATTTATAAGCATTTTTTTTTAACCAATTTTTCAATTTTTTTTGTAATATTTTTCTTACAATTTCTATATTTTGATTAGTATTAATAGTAATAATGTTGGGATTGGATTTTATTAGTTCTAAGTATTTTTCTCTGGTACGTATAAAAAAAATTAATTTATTATTTTCTATGCGATCAGGATTACCTCTAGCATGAACACGTTGTAGACCTATTTTAGGATCAACATCTAAATAAAAAGTTAAATGCGGTTGAAATTTTCCTAATAATATTTTGTGTAATTTAAAAATTTTTTTGGTATCTATATTACCACCACCTCCTTGGTAAGCAAAAGAAGACAAATCATGACGATCACTAATAACCCAAGTTCCTTTTTTTAATGCAGGTTTTATTATATTTTCAACCAATTGAATTCTAGCTGCATACATTAATAATAATTCACTGGTATTAATTAATTTTTCTTTATGATTTTTTTTTATTAAACAGCGTATTTTTTCGGAAATAGGAGTACTACCTGGTTGACGTACACAAATGATATTTTTTATATTGTTTTTTTTTAATATTTTTGATATAAGTAAACAAGAATTAGTTTTTCCAGATCCTTCTATACCTTCAACTACGATAAATTTACCATTATTCATTTGATTAAATCACTTAAATGCATTTTACTTAAATCGAATTCAACGAAACTAAAATCAATATTTCTGTATCGATTAATTTTAAAATACGCAGTACTTTTAAATTTTAATTTAAAAAATTAATTCAAATAAAATAAATTAATTTGATTTTATTTTACTAATAATATAAGAGTTTTATATATAAAAAATATATAAAAATAAATCAATTTGAATAATTATTTAATTTTAATTAAATATCAGTAATATTTTTATAAAAATATCGACATTTAATTTAGAATGTTTTTATTTTTTTAAAGTATTTTTAATATAATCAATTGTATTCTTTACTGTACTAAATTTTTCAGCATCTTTATCTGATATTTCAATGTTAAATTCTTCTTCTAATTTCATAATTAATTCTATTGAATCAAGTGAATCGGCTCCGAGATCTTTTAAAAATGAGTGATGACTAAGAATATCTGTTTCTTTTATACTTAATTGTTCAGAAATAATTTTTTTGATACGAGTATCTATGGTGTTCATAATTTTTAGTTCCATTTTTTATATAAAAAAAAAGTTTATACATGTATGTAAATAATTAACACATATACATACCACCATTGATATGTAATGTTTGACCTGTTATATAAGATGCTTTATTAGATACTAAAAAAAGCACTGCTTCAGATATATCATTAACTTCTCCAAAACGTTTCATAGGTATTCTTTCTATATATTTTTTATATTTTTTATAGTTAAGAGCATCTGTCATATCTGTTTTAATTAGTCCTGGAGCAATGATATTTACTGTTATTCCATAAGATGCCAGCTCTAATGCTAGAGATTTATGAAATCCAATTAGTCCAGATTTAGTTGCTGCGTAATTTGTTTGTCCGTAATTTCCAATATGTCCAACGATAGAGCCAATAGTAATAATACGACCTTGGCGATTTTTTATCATTGAAGGTACAATTAATTTTGATAGATGAAATATTCCTGTTAAGTTAACATTTAATACGTCAATCCAATTTTTTGTAGTCATATTAATTAATAATTTATCACATTTTATACCGGCATTATTGACTAATATATCAATATTATTAAAATTTTTATAAATTTTATTTATTTTTTCTTTTATGTTGATAGAATCATGTAAATTTAATATGAGACCTTGTCCTTCATAATTTTTTAAATAATTATTAATTTTTTGAACACCTAATGGGGTTGTGGCAGTACCAATTACAAGAATTCCTTTTTTTGCTAGTTTTTTTGCAATATCTAAGCCAATTCCACGAGATGCTCCTGTTACTATTGCAATTTTTTTTTTATTATCATATTTTTATTTTGTTAATTTTAGAGCTTTTAAAAAATTTGTTTTGTTGTGTAATGATATTGCTTCTAAAAAAAAATTTCTTTTATTTATGTTTGTTAAAGTAGAATTAGGACCTGCTTCTAAAATTAATGAAACGCCTTTTTTAACCATATACTCTATGCTTTCATGCCATCTTACTGGTTTTGTTAATTGTTTTAACAAAGCAATACAAATTTTTTTTTTAGAAGATTCACATTTTACATCGATATTGTTAATAATAGGACATGTTGGTTTATTAAATTTAATATTATTTAAAATATGCATCAGTTTTTTTTTAGCGGGTTGCATTAATTGACAATGAGAAGCAATGTTAACAGATAGTGGTAATATATATTTAGCACCATATTTTTTACAAGCAATGCTAGCTTTTTCTACTGCTTCTTTATGGCCTGATATAACTATGTGATTTAATGAATTAAAATTTGATGGTTCTACTATTTCATTTTTACCATGAATTTTACAAATATCAATTATTTTTTCTTTATTTAAACCAATAATTGCTGACATAGCAACTGGTATGTTATTTACTGATCTTTGCATTAATTTACCACGAAATTCAACTAATTTTATTGCATCATGTAATGTAATCACGTTAGAGCATACTAAAGCTGAATATTCTCCTAAACTATTGCCTGCCATAATAAATGGTATAGGTCCTTTTTTATATCGCCACAAACGATAAATAGCAACAGATATACTTAAAATTGCTGGTTGTAAAAATTCACTTTGATTTAATTTTTTTTTAGGATCATTTTTAATTAATTCAAATAAATCATAACCGAGGGCACAGGATGATTCTTCAAATGTTTTTTTGATAATAGGATGTTGACATAATGACGAAGTTAAGATTCCTTTTATTTTTATACCTTGCCCAGGGAAAATTATGGAAAACATACGCATTTCCACTACCTTAAATTTAATTTTTAAATATAGTTAACTTTTTTATGTTATTATAAGAAAACTATATTTATTATTTTTATAATTAATAATTTCTTATTTTTTAAAAAATTTTATTTCCTTTGTAATATCCTTTTTTTGTAATGTGATGTCTAATATGAATTTCTCCAGATAAACGATCAATTGATAAATTTGGTGTTTTTAATTTATCATGAGATCTACGCATACCTCTTTTTGCACGAGTAGGTTTATTTTTTTGTACTGCCATATAATGTTGTTCCTTTTTTATGTCAATGCATAACGACATTAAAAAAATAAAAATTTGATTTTTTTATCATAAACTAAATTGGAATAAAAAGTAATATTTTATATTAAAAATAATGCATGTATTTATATATTATGTTTAATTTATATACTCAATAAATGTTACGATATAATTAATTAATTTTAATTAAACATTATTTAAAATATTTTTTTGTTTTATTTTTCATAACAGTAAATTTAAATATTTTTTAAATTGTTTTTCTAACGGTGCTAATATAGTTATGTTATGTTTGTAATATGGATGTATGAAACTAACTTTATGAGAATGCAACAGTAATCTATTTTTTAAATTTTTGTTCTTTAATTTAAGATCTAAATTCTTTTTCCCATAACGTGAATCGAAAACTATAGGATATCCCGTATGGGCTGTATGTACTCGTATCTGGTGAGTTCTTCCTGTAATCGGAGTAGCTAATAAAAGAGTGTGATTGATATATTGTTGTTTAATAAAAAATTGAGTTTCTGATTTTTTCCCTTTTTCGCTAATTTTAACAACATTTTTTTGATTGAACAATTTTGTTTTTAATAAGGGGACGGTAACACTTTTTTTATTTTTAGGCCATTGTCCGTGTACTAAAGTAATATATATTTTTTTTATTTTTTTTTCTCTTAATTGTTGGTGCAAATTGCGTAATGTTGAACGTTTTTTAGCTAATATTAGAATTCCAGACGTATCACGATCTAAGCGATGAACTAATTCAAGAAAATAATTTTCGGGTTTCAATTTTCGAAGAATTTCTATTATTCCAAAATTTATTCCACTTCCACCATGTACTGCTATTCCAGATGGTTTGTTAATAATTAACAAATATTTATCTTCATATAAAATGTTTTTAAATATATTTTCTATTTGTTTTTTATGTAGAATAATATTTGTAATCGTATTTTTTTTTATTATTTTTTCAGTTATATCAATTGAAGGTATTGTAATTTGATCTCCTATTGCTAATTTATATTTTGGTTTTATTTTTTTTTTATTTATTTTAACCTTTCCAGTTCTGATAATTCTATAAATCATACTTTTAGGTATAGTTTTTAACTTTTTTATTAAAAAATTATCAATACGTTGTTTTTCTATTGCTTCTGTAACAGATACAGTTTGTATGTTTAATATTTTTTTTTTCATATATTTATTTTATGTTTTATTAAATTATTTTTAAAAAATATTTTGTTGTGTATAACATATAATTTATGACCCATGGTATTTTTACAGGACAGTTTTGTTAAATCAATGAAAATATTTTTTAGTATTTGTTTTATATATAAAACGTTTAATCTTTTTATTTTCCGTAAGAGTTAATGAATTAATAGATAATCGAATAATAATTTTTATATTTTAAAAATATTTAAAACATATGTGATAAAATACAAGTAAATATATAATTAATTGATATATTTTATGTCAATTATATATATTTACTTGTATTTTATATGAAAATTAGCATTCATATATTAAGAAAAAATATAACATGATAAGTTTTTGCAACTTATAAATAGAATCTATGATCACGATATGCAAATAAATATTTTATATAATAAAATTATTATGTAAATTAAAATATGTAATTATTGAAAGTAATAAAAATTTAAAATTAATTAATTCTTTAAACATATTATTTATATATAACCATTTATGATATTAATCATAAATTTATTTTTTGTTATTTAATTTCTATATTTTCTACCATTTTAACACTTATCGAAAATACGAGAGATGTTCTAATGAAAAGAATGTTAATTAATGCAACCCAACAAGAAGAATTAAGAGTGGCACTTGTAGATGGACAACGTTTGTATGATTTAGATATAGAAACATCTGGATATGAACAAAAAAAATCTAATATTTATAAAGGGAAAATATCTCGTATAGAACCTAGTTTAGAAGCTGCTTTTGTTGATTACGGTTCTGAAAAACATGGATTTCTTCCTTTAAAAGAAATTTCCAAAGACTATTTTTTAAAGTATGATACATGTTTCACTAAACCTAATATAAAAGACATTGTAAAAGAAGGACAAGAGATTATTGTACAAATTGATAAAGAAGAAAGAGGAAGTAAAGGTGCTGCATTAACTACGTTTATTAGTTTAGCTGGTAGTTATTTGGTTTTATTACCTAATAATCCTCGAGCTGGAGGTATTTCTAGAAGAATAGTAGGTAATGAGCGATCTGAATTAAAGTTGACATTATCTTTGCTAAATTTACCTGAAAATATGGGTTTAATTATCAGAACAGCTGGTTTAGGTAAATCTTTATCAGCACTTAAATGGGATTTAAATTTCAGATTACAACATTGGAAAACAATTCAAGAATCTGCAAAAAAAAATTCAGCTCCTTTTTTAATTCATCAAGAAAGTAATGTCATTGTACGTGCTTTTCGAGATTATCTTAGACCAGATATTGGAGAAATTCTTATAGATAATCCTAAAATATTAGAATTAGCACACCAACATATTACTTCATTAGGTCGTCCTGATTTTAGTAATAAAATTAAATTATATACAGGAGAAATTCCATTATTTAGCCATTATCAAATAGAATCGCAAATTAATTCAGCATTTCAAAGAGAAGTTAGATTACCTTCTGGAGGTTCTATTATGATAGATTCAACAGAAGCTTTAACAGCTATTGATGTTAACTCAGCACGTTCTACTAAAGGTCTTGATATTGAAGAAACAGCATTAAATACTAATATTGAAGCTGTTGATGAAATTTCTCGTCAATTGAGATTACGTGATGTAGGAGGTTTAATAGTTGTTGATTTTATAGATATGACACCTGTTTGTAATCAACGTAAAATTGAAAATCAATTACGCGAATCTGTGAGACAAGATCGTGCTAAAATTCAAATTGGAAATATTTCTAAATTTGGTTTATTAGAAATGTCTCGACAACGAATTAGTCCTTCTTTAGGTGAATCGAATTATCATATTTGCCCTAGATGTAGTGGAACAGGTACTATAAGAGATAACGAATCTTTATCTTTGTCTATTTTAAGAGTAATAGAAGAAGAAGCTTTGAAAGAAAACACTCATGAAGTACATGCTATTGTGCCTGTAGAAGTGGCATGTTATTTATTAAATGAAAAAAGAGAAGCTGTTAATGCAATTGAAAAGCGTCAAAGCGGTGGAAAAACAATTATTATTCCGCATGACGAGATAAAAACACCTCATTATTCTGTTTTACGTATCAGAAAAGGCGAAGAAATAGAAACTACCAGTTATCGACTTCCAAAATTTCATAAAAATGGTATTATTCGGACTGTTGAAGAAGTTGTAGATAAGAAAAAAAATAAAAACTCTATTTTCTCTACATTATCTATTTATAACACTTTTTTATTAAAAAAAACAATAGATAATAAAAAAAAGATTGAATCTCATACATTTGTAAAAAATAAATCAATTTCTCCATCTTTATCTAGATTAAATTTATTAGAAAAAATAATTTTTTGGTTAAAATCACCTTTTTTTAGTTTTAATTTAAATTTGTTAAAAAAAAGAAATAAAAAAATTGATTTAATAAGTAAGAAAGATAAAGATTTGAACAACGTTAATCAAATTCAAGATGAATGTCACATATATGGTAAAGAAGCAAATGACGAAACTGAAAGTATTAAATCAAGTCAATGTAATACCAGTTTTCCTTATGAACCTAAATATGTTTCTAAAAATGATCATTTGGTTAATGTAGAAAAAACTAAATATTACGAATATTTTGATAAAAAAATGTTGAGAAATAAATTTAAATTAGATAAGTCAAATGTAACGTTAAAAAGAAAACGTCACGGTATAAAAGTAAAAGATAATCAGAAACTATTTAAAATAATATCAAATTTTTCAGAAAAAAAAGTTCTTTTATCAAAAAATATGTTAAAAAATTTTTTTAAAAAAATAAGTCTGAATAATATTTATTTAAATATGCAGTATTTACATACAACGTATCATATTAATGATTTTTTGTATGAAAAGATTATTAAATTGTATTTTTCTGAAATAAGAAACAAAATTTCTTTAAAACAAGGATATGTAATGTTAAATACTTTTAATACTATACCATATAAAATACCTTATAAAAAAATAGATAAAAAAAATGATATTTTTTTCGAGAAATCTAAATGTTCAAAATTAAGAATGTTTTCTGATAATTATACTGTTTTTAAAAATAAATCGAATTATTTTAAAAGTCCTATGTTTATTATATCAGGTGTATATTCATTAGAAATAGCTTTAGGAAAAGTATGGATTAGTTGTAAAAAAGATATATTTGTTAAAAAAATAAATGATAAAAATAAAATATGTAAAAAGTCTTTATTCAATATATTTCCTGTAAATAAAAATAACGATATATCAAGAAATCATATGATATCTATTTATCAGAATAAAATAAAATCAATTTTTTATAAAAATTATGGTAGAAAAGATAACAAAATAATAAAAAAAAAGTTCAAGAAAGAAAATACAAATATTACATTATATTCGAAAAAACCATTATTAAATATGTTATCTTATGGAAAAACAGAAAATAAAATTCAATTAAAGTTTAAAGATAATAAAAAAAGTTTATGTGTTTCTAATTTAATTTCTAAAAATTTTAATAAATTAGAAAAAAATAAAAATAAAAAATGTATATCTAGTGCTCCAATTACAAAGATTCCAGTATCCATTCAAAATAGAAAAAAAAATCTAGTTAATAATTTAACATCATATAAAAATCAGTCTGACATAACACATGCTGCAGGTGGACATGCTGCGAGTAGTGTTGCAAGCGCTCCCATTACACGTGTTTAATTTTTTATTTATTAAATTATTGTTAATATTTTTTTGTTGCATCCCATCTTTCTTTATTAATTTTTTAAAATACTATGGGATGCTTTATACATATAAATATATTTTATAAAAAATAGTAAAATAATATTTTTTTTAATACATATTTAATATGTTGATAAAAATTTATTAATGATAATTAACATATTATTTATTTTTTTTTGAAATTTGTTCTATTAGCATTTTTGCTAAACCAAAACCTTTTTTACTTATTTGTTGTGATATAACTTGATCATATATGTCTGCATACATACTTTCAGTTTCATTATTTAATAAATCATTTTTTATTTCGCTGTTCCTGATACTTTTTAAAATAATATTTAAAAATAATCCTTCAACTTGTTTAGCTATATTTAACGTGTTTTCTTCAACATTTTTTTTCGATTTTATAATAGATATATTTGTATTTTCTATCTTTTGTATAGGATTAATGAAAAAATTAAATTTATTTTCCATTTTATTTGTTCCGTTTTTATATGATTTCTAATTGAGCGTGAAGACATCCCGCATTTTTCATAGCTTGTAATATTGACATTAGTTCCACAGGTGTAGTTCCTAAAAGATTTAAGGCATGAACAATATTATGAAGATTAACACTATTAATATCAGATTGTATATTAGTGGTCACGGATTTTATTTTGTTATTTTTTTTTGATGTAGATCTTATTTGTGTATTTATGACAAATACATGAGATTTATTGGTTTTATTTTTTTTATTAATGATTACCGATATATTTTCATTGGTTATAGCACATATATCTAATCTTACTTCCTTATTAATAACAATAGATCCGGTACGAGCATTAAAAATTACTTTTGCATCTTTTTCTGGTAGATCAATATTGATATTTTGAATATTGGAAATCATACGTATTTTCGTACTATTATTATCTGGTGTATTTAGTTGTATAGTTCTAGCATCTAATACTATAGATGAATTCGGGTAGTGCCTATTAATCGCATCGCTAATGTATTGAGCTATGGTAAAATCTTCTTGATTCAGTTGTAAATTAAATGTTTTATTTTGACCAAATTGTGTTTTTATTTCTTTTTCAATAATTGCTCCATTGCTAATTCTTCCACCGTTTAATTGATTAATGTAATTTTGACGATGATATGTAAAAGATTGATTAGTATGGCTACCTATTAAGACATTTCCTTGAGCAATAGCGTAAATTTTGTTATCTATTCCTTTTAATGGAGTCATTAGTAATGTGCCGCCTTTTAAACTTTTAGCATCACCTATAGAAGATACTACAACATCTATTTTTTGTCCTTGATGACTGAAATTAGGCAATTCAGCTGTAACTACCACAGCTGCTATATTTTTAATTTGGACCCGTTTGTTTGATTGAATATCAATTCCGAATTGAGATAACATGTTATTTAAAGTTTGTAATGTTAAAGGAACATGTATAATTTGATCTCCTGTTCCATCTAATCCAACTACTAAACCATAACCAATTAATTGGTTTTCGTGTGTTCCTTGAATACTCGTAAGATCTCTAATTCTATCAGCATATATTGTGGAACTCATTCCTAAAAAAAATAAAAGAATAAATCTTAAAAGTAGTGAATATAACATAAATATACTCTTATACATATAATACGATTATAAAAGATAATAATTATAAAAAAAAATTTTAAAATCAATAATTTTTAGAGACTTACTAAAAAATAATATTTAATATTGTTTAAAGTAAGCTCTAAAATTATTGAGTATATGTTAATCTGATATGATTATTTTAATCAAAACATTAACTATTTTTTACATCGGTGAAATTTTAAATAAAAACCGTTGTAACCAACCTATTTTATTTGATGTTCCTGCATAATTATTACTAAAATATTCTATATTTGCATTAGCAACTTGAGTAGATACAATTGTGTTATTTTTTGAAATTATACGAGGATTGACAATTCCAGAAAAACGAATACATTCTTGCCCTTGATTAATTGATATTTTTTTTTCTCCAAAAATATTAAAATTACCGTTAGGTAATATTTCATTAATAGTAACTGTGATCACTCCTAAAAAAGAATTTTGAGCTGATGAACTCCCTTTTCCAGAAAAATTATTTTTTGCTAACGTATCTAATCCTGATTTATTACCACGATTAGATGTAAAACTATCTGCAAGACTTGGTATTCCTATGGCAATACTACTGCTTCCATTTCGACTAATGTTAGAATACATTTTATTACTGGTAATTAAATTTTCTTGTAATATAACAGTAATTGTATCCCCTATATTTCGAGGTTTATAATCTTCAAATAAAGGATGATATGTATTATTTGTGGGTGCAGTTTCTTTCAGTAATGAATTATTTTCTGTAATTGATTTTTGACTAGATAATTGATTATTCATCATTTTTTTTTCTTTTTTATGAGTAAAATACGATGAACTACAACCATTTAATGTTAATAATAATGAAATTACCAGAAAAAATTTAAATTTTAAAAATGAATTTAACACTAAAAATACCTTACAATGATTGTAAATTAGTTTACAGAATAACTTTCTATTAAAAACTTATACATATTATAGTTGAGATAATTTTTGCAACATTTGATCAGAAGCATTGATTGCTTTGCTGTTAATTTCATAAGCTCTTTGTGTTTGAATCATATTTACTAGTTCTTCTGCTACGTTAACATTAGATGTTTCTACATAACCTTGGTACAATAAACCTGTACCGTTAAAACCTGGTACAGTATCAATAGGAGCACCCGAAGATGGAGTTTCTTGATATAAATTTTCTCCAATACTTTCTAGTCCAGAACTATTTATAAAATTAACTATATTTAATTGTCCAATTTGAGCGGGTTGAGCTTGATTTTGTACTTTAGCAGCTACAATACCATCCCGACCAACAGTTAAATCAATGGTATTTGTTGGTAAATTTATATTAGGTAAGATAGGAAATCCACTATTAGTTATCAATTGACCATTTTGGTTAATTTGAAAAGAACCGTCTCTAGTATAAGCTAAATTACCATCTGGTAGTTGAACTTGAAAAAAACCTTGACCATTGATTGCAATATCTTTTGATGAATCGGTTTTAGAAAGGTTACCTTGACTATGGACACGTTCTGTGGATACCGGCCTGACTCCTGTTCCTAGTTGTAAACCTGAAGGTAAAATTGTATCTCCTGATGAGTCAGAACCTGGTTGTCGTATATTTTGATAAATCAGATCTTCAAATATAGCTCTTGACTTTTTAAATCCATTTGTACTGACATTAGCTAAATTATTAGAAATAACGTTCATGTTAGTTTGTTGAGAATCTAGTCCAGTTTTTGCTATCCATAAAGAAGGAATCATAATTTATTACATCCTTATTTTAGTTAATTATTAATATTTAGTAATTGATTTGCACGTTGTATGTTTTCATCAGCAGTAGAGATTATTTTCATTTCTATAGAAAAATGTCTTTCATTTGAAATCATATTAATTAAATTTTCATTTAGATTCACATTGCTGTCTTCTAACATTCCTTTGTTTAATTGGACATTTTTATTGTCAGGTATGTGATTTCCCCATTTTTTTAATCCTTTTTCATTTAGATAAAACACACCTCCATTCCCTCTTTCTAAATATTTTGGATTAGGATTAACCAATTTTAATTTTCCAATGATATTTTGTTTTGTTTTTTCTTTTTTAAAATCGATATAATTAATTGTACCAGATGAGGATATGGAAATTTTTTTATTTTTTTTTAATGAAATAATTCCTAATTTACCTATAACTAGATGATTATTAATCATTAATTGTCCATTGGTATTAATTTTAAAATGTCCATTTCTAGTATATCCTTCTTTATTTTTAGCATTTTCATCTTTTATTACAAACCATCCGTTGCCTTTAATGCATAGATCTAAATCTCTTTTTGTAAAATTTATAGGTCCAGAGGAAAAATTAGAATATGGGTAATTATTTTCTGATAGAATTTGTTTATCTTTAAATGATTCTGAATTATTGGTTAAAGACGATGTTTGGAAAGTTAATTGTTCTTTGAAACCAAGAGTAGATGCATTGGCTAAATTATTAGCTATTATTGCTTGTTTGTCTAAAATTTTATTAGCAGTTAACATACTAGTATAGATAGTTGGATCCATATCGTTATCCTGTTATTTATTTATAATAAATTCATTAAGATATTAAACATTTTCTCTTCTACTTTAATGACTTGAGCGTTTGATTGATAATTTCTTTGGGCTATTATCATATTTATAAATTCTTTGTTTAAATCTACATTAGATTTTTCTAATCCACCGCATATCACCTTTCCAAATCCGAGACTGTTTGGTGTACCTGTTGTTTCTATACCTGACATTTCATTTTTAGAGAAAATTCCGTTACCTTCTGATTTTAAATTTTCAGCATTAGTGAAATTAGATAATACGATTTTACTTAACGGAATTTTTTTTTGATTAGAGTAAATACCATAAATAATCCCATTATTTTCTATAACGTAATTTTGAATGGTTCCTTTTTTATATCCATTATGAGAAAAATAATTTTTTTTGTCTGTTGATTTATTTTGCAATATTGTTTCTAAGTTTATTAAAATTTTTTCTTCTTTTCCATTTTCATTTGAGTTAATGTCCATTTTAAATGTTTTATCGGAAATGATATTTCCATTATCGTCAAATTCTATTTTAAATGGTATTATTTTTTTATTTTTATTTTTTTCAAACGGGTGTATATCCCATATTTTATTCGCAGTTTTTACAAAATAAAAGTTTATAAATCTTTTTTTTCCAAAAGAATCTATAATTCTTGTTTTTAACTTGTGGTTATAGGTAGTAGATATTTGTGTATTAAATTCTTTTTTTATCTTTATGTTATCATGAGGATTTAATCTAAAAAAAAGTTTTAAGATAGTGGTAGGTTTACTATTTATTTTAGTGTAATTAGATAAATCAATAGGAATTAAGTTAGAATAATTATTACCAAATTTTAGGTAATAATTATCTATTGAATGTCCTGTAAGACTCATACCAGCTGAATTGACAATATGGTTTTTTTTATCGATATGAAAATGACCATTTCTAGTATAATAAATTGAATCGTTTTCTGCCAATAAACGAAAAAAACCATTTTTATTTATGTTTAAATCTAAATTTCTGTTAGTAAAAAAAATTTCTCCAGTATCAATATTAGATTTTTTTTTTAAAATATTAACACCCATGCCTTCTGTTTTATTAGTTTGATTTTTTCTGCTGGTTAAATCAGCAAATACAATACTTTTAGATTTAAATCCAATAGTAGAAGCATTAGAAATATTGTCACTTATGATATCCATGGCAGTATTAGCTGCATTTAGTCCGCTAATAGCTTGTAAGAGTCCCATTTTATTTTCCTTAATTCGGTGTTTTGTATTATTGGTTAAAAAATTTTACGAATATTGTCCATTTCTATTATTCCTAATTTTCCTAAATCAATCATTTGTTTTTTATTTTTAAGATTAATAATACCGTGTACTATTCCATAGCTCAATGGTTCGCAGGATACATTTTCATTTTTATTTCTAGCATAGATAGCAAGATGATACGTTTCGTTGTTTACTTTTATGCCGTTACTTTTAATTCCATTCCAGGTAAAATCATGTACACCAGATTTCAGATTTCTTAATTTTTTAAAAAATAAAATTTTCCCTTCTCTGCCACTAATTACTATTTCTGCAGAAGAGATGTCTTTGGGAAAATATACACCAAAAATAGCATCTTCTTTATTATCATATTTAATTGTAGAATGAGGAAATAAAATACCATGTCCGATTAACTTTGAAGCTCTAAATAATTTTTGATTATTAATATCTTCGGTAATATTAGATAATTTATGATTAATTTTCTCAATACCGTTATTTATGTTTATTTGAGCTAATTGGGATGTTAAATCATTGTTTTTTAAAGGATTAGTTGGATCTTGATTTTTTATTTGTGCTAAGAATATATTTAAAAAATCATTTTTTAGGTTAATACGATTCTTTTCCATTGATAAATTTTCGTCGGTATCGATATTAACCATAGGAATTTTTGGTTTTTCATAAAATTTTATTGGAGCATTCATTTTTTTTCCTATTTTATTGACCAATATTAAGTGTTTTCATAATCATAGATTTTACTGTATTTATAATTTCTACATTAGCTTGATAATTACGAGCAGTAGATATACTATTAACCATTTCTGTAATGATATTCACATTAGATGTACGTATATACCCTTTTTTGTCAGCCATTGGATTATTAGGACTGTATATTAATTTACAAGGACTAGGATCTTCTATAATTTTATCGATTTCAACTTCTCCAATATTATCTTCAAAACGATTTTTTTCTTTTAGAATAACTTGTTTAGCAATATATGGATAAAATTTACCATTTTTATTAATTATGCTATCTATATTAGCTAGATTTTTAGCATGAACATTCATTTTTATTGCTTGTGCAGTCATCGCAGAACCCGCGATATTAAATATATTTAGTAATGACATCATTTATTGTCCGAGTATGGTATTCGTAATATTTTTTATTTCAGATGTTAAAAAACTAATTTGAGATTGATACTGTAAGGCACTTTTTATAAATTTTATACGTTCTTGATTCATATCTAAGTTATTTTTTTTAAAGTTAAACTTTTCAGAATTTTTAGAGAAGATATTAAATGCAAGTTTATTTTTTTTGTGTGAAGAAAAATGTTTTATAGATGTTTTTAATAAAGATATTTGTTTTTGTTTTCCTGTTTTATTATCTATAATAGTATTCATTTCTTTTTTAAAATTTATGTTTAATGGATGATAATTGGGAGTATCAAAATTTGCTATATTAGATGATATTATTTTTTGTTGATATGTTGCTAAATTTAAAAAATTTTTACTAGTTTCAAATAAATTGTTGATTTTATCAAACATATTACATTCCTGATTTTTATCGTAATATTATATAATTTAAAAATTAAAATTGAAAAGTATTTTATGAAATTAAATAATTTAAAAAAATAGAATGTTTATTTTTATAACATAGACATTATTATTAAAGATAATATCGTATTTCAATTTTTAAAAATAATTTTTATAAATTTAAATAATACGTTGTTATTCTAATTTTGTACATTTTTATATATGTTTTTACAAATATATGTATAAATGATAACATTTTAATTTAAGATATATTTTTTATCGAAACCGAATAAATATAAAAGAATAGATATGTTTTAAAATAATAGATTTGGTTATTTTAAAAAATTACTAATAAAAATATATCTTAAATTTTTTATTATATCTATATCAAGTGTAGTGTAATATACTACATATTATTATAAAATGTTATAATTGTTTTACAAAGTTTATTATTTATTTAAATAATAAAAATATTTATAATATAACATTATATATATTTGTAAAAAATTTTTATATATAAAAAATATGTTAAATATATATTAATTTAAAATCGTTGTAATTTTTAAATTGATTTTATTTAAATTTTTAATTAAATATTTTAAAAATATGTGTTTTTATTTTTTATGTTTTAAAAATACATTCTTTAAAAGAAAATATATTCAATTTCAGATAAAAAATTCTATGTAAAAATATTTTTATATTATATATAAAATTTTTATTAATTGAAAATTATTTACTTATTTTTATAAAAAAATTAACATTTTTTTTAGTAATGTTTTCTTAAAATATAAAACAAAATTTAAATTTTTGTATTTTTACAAATATCATATCATTTATATACTTATTACAATTTTTGAATTTATCAAGTATTAATTATTTTATATTTTTTTAACTTGATCAAGTTAAAAAATTTATTTATGTAATATTTATTTTTTAATTTTATTTTAGATTGATTAAATTTTTATTTGTTAAGTAAATAAAGCTGATTAATATAATTTTATTGTTTAATAGTACTAAAAATTATCTTTAATAATTTATTTATTATTTTAAAATATTTTTTTGGAGGAGGAGGAGAGATTCGAACTCTCGGATAATTTCTCATCGGCGGTTTTCAAGACCGCTGCCTTAAACCACTCGGCCACTCCTCCAAAATGCTTTTTTTTAAATAGTTCTAATTTATAAGTATATCATATTATTAAATATAGTAATAATATTTTACTAAAGTAAAATAAAAAATCAATAAAATATTTTTATAAATACCATTTAAATAGTATTGTAAATACTATTACGTTTAGATATAATAAATCTGAAATTATATATATATATTTTTAAAATATTACTAATATTTAGGCGTATTGGCAGATTGGTGATGCAGCGGATTGCAAATCCGTAAAACTCGGTTCAATTCCGGGATACGCCTAAAAATTATAAAAAATAGAAATGTACAAGCCCGGATGGTGAAATTGGTAAACACAAGGGATTTAAAATCCCTCGGCGTAACAGCTTTGCGGGTTCAAGTCCCGCTCCGGGTACAAACAAATTTAATGTGAAATTAAATGATAGCTTGATACACTTTAAAATGGTTATTTCTTTTTAATATAGTATATTTATTAAAGGTATCATTTAATATCCTATCAAATGATAAAAATCTATTTGTAACAAATCTTAATTCTCCTTTTGTTTTTAAATAATTTGCAGATTGTTGAATCATATTTATTATTGTTTTAAGAGACATTTTTAAATCTCTGTGTATCGGTGGATTACAAATTATTACATCAAATTGTTTATTAATATTAGAATATAAATTGCTAGGTAATATATTACCTTTAATTCTATGGTGAAATAAGTTTATCTTACATAAAAACAAAGAAATAAGGTTAATATCTGTTAAAGTTAAATTAATTTTATTTGATATATCAGCTAATAATATAGATATGATTCCTGAACCTGTTCCTAAATCTAATATATTTCCTTTTATCTTATTTGTAAAAGTAGAAATAAGTAATTTACTACCTGGATCTATTTTTTTATGTCCAAATACACTTGGTAAAGTTTTTATTTTACAATTTTGAATTATATGATTATTAAAGTAATTTTTTAATTGAAAGTAAGAATTTTCATTTAAAGTACCATAAAAAAGTATGGCATGCTTGGCTGCATCAATCTTTTTCAATACAATCCAATTATTTAACATGAATATTGAACTTTTAACTCCACTGCAATTTTCTCCTACTATAAAAATATGAGTTTTTTTTTTAAAATGGAAAATAAATATTCTAACTGAAATTTTGCTTCGGATTTACTTTTTGGCCAAAAATATATCAAAGTATCAAATTGTAAAACAATTTTTTTATTGAAAAAAATTGAATAAAATACTTTTTCCCTTTTTAGAAAACTTAATTTTTGATAAGTATCGTACATGTGTGTGAAAACTATGGTTGAGATTGTTTCGATATGAAATGGAATTTGATCTTGTATGTTGCCTGAGAAAATTATTTTTTTATCGGTAAAAAGAAAATTATTTTTTGAAATTAATTTACTTGGTTTAGTAAGATTAAATATAATAAGCTCCTTATAATTTGTTTATGTAAACAAATGTAAAAAATTTATAGTTCACATTGAACTGATATTTTTTTATTTTTAAATAATAATTTTTTTATAAATTTGATATTTTTTGTTGTTAAGTTTAATTTGCATAGAAATTATATTTTTATATAAAAATATAATAAAAATAATAAAGTTATACAACATGTTAATAATAAACACATCTTAATAATAAATGGAATAAATATGTAACTTTCTTATATCATATTTTATAAAAATTTAATTTAAATTTTAAAACATTTTATAAAAATCTATACGAGTCGTATATATTTCTAATAATATAAAAGTTAATAACTTATATATTAAAATTTTAAATTTATGTTTTTAAATAAGCAAAAAAATAGTTTTTTATTTTTATATTATTAGATTGGTATATTTTATTATATTATTTTTAAGTAATGAAATCATATGTTGAAATTAATTTATTGTATCAAGAATTAAAAATAATTTTTTATTAATATTTATATTTGTAATAGTCAATATTTCTTTGTTCAATGGTATGTATTTAATTCTATTAAATAACATAGGTGTATGTAAAATCTAATTTTTAATAAAAAATTCATTTTTTAAATTTACGAATATTTTAATATTAAAAGAAATGATGTTTATTTAAAATATAAATATGAAAAATTTCGCATTATCAATATTTTTATCAAAACATTACAATAAAGTTATGTTTTATATGAAAACCAGCTTAAATACAGTTATAAAATTAAACGGGAAAGTATTATAAATTATAATAATAAAATTAAGAGAATAAAAAATAAAATATTTATTTTATAAATACAATAGATATCAAGAAATTAGTAATATTTTAAAAATAGTTATGTAAAAATTGATTTTTTATACGTCAATTTAAAATATATCTAATTCAGTATTACGGATATTATATTTGCACGATATTAATTTAAATTTTCAGATATGTTTCATAATATTATTTTAGTATATGGGTACTATATTTTTGAATATTAAAATATTATTTTTCTTTAATAATAAATTGACAAAAGTAATAATATCTTTAGCATGAGAAAAAATAATCTTAGTAGAAATTAAATTTATTTTTTTTGTATTTTTAAAATTAATTTTTTCCCATCCGTTACCGACAGTCGTCCATGAACCAGATAATTTGTTAATTTTAGTATTTACATGTTCCATTTTTAAACATATTTCTGTATTTTCCCCCATCCATGTTCCATTATTGTTTCTGATATATTTAGCCCAATAAATTCCGTTTTTTTTTGCATCGAAAGCAATAAGTACTTTTTTTGTAGCATATTTTCTCCAAGCTTGTTCTGCCATACTGGCAAAAGTAGACACACCTATTAAAGGTATTTTTTTTTGTAAGGCCATTGCTTGTGCAATACAAATAGCAAGACGAATTCCCGTAAAGTTACCTGGTCCTTTAGAACAAGCTATAGCATTAAGTTCGTTAATTTTTATACAACAAGTATTTAAAATTTTTGCAATCATAGGTAAAATTGTTTCTGTATGTTTTTTTTTACATAATTTAAATTTATTTACGATAAAGTTATTTTTCAATAAGGATACAGAACATCCGTCCATGGACGTATCAATTGCTAATATTTTTTTAAACATATTTTTCTCGGACATTTTAAAAAAAGTTATACATGTAATTGATCATATTTTTATATTATTACGTCAGTAAATATGAAGTTTAATTATATTCATTTATTTCTTTATCTTTTGTTACACGAACTAGGTTAATACGATATTGTGAGGCTTCTACGATATGAAAATGCAAAGGAGCAATGTAAATAGTTTCTCCTGTCAAGGGTAATTGACCTTTTTGTGCAATTAATAAACCAGCTAAAGATGCATAAGTATTTTTCTTTTGTATTAACTCTTTAGTATTTAATAATTGTTGTAAAGAATGTAAATCTGTACCGCCTTTTACTAACCAACTGTTTTCTTCTACTATTACTTCTGGTGTTTCATCTTCATCTGGAAATTCTCCAGCAATGGCTTCTAACATGTCTACGGGAGTAATTAATCCTTGAATAACTCCAAATTCATTAGTAACTATTACTAAGCTACCTTTAGCTCGTCGTAAAACTCCCAATAAATTAATAGGATCTAAAGTGTCGGGAATAATGATAGGAGGTGTTTTAGATGCAAATGCAGTTACATCAATTTTCCTGTCTATTGCTACTAATAATTCTTTAGCTCTTACTATACCAATAATTTCATCTAATTCATTTTTACATACTGGAAATAAACTATGAGGAGTATCTAGTAATTGTAATCTAATATTATTCATATCTTGATCTACATCAACCCACGATATTTCTCTTCTTGGAGTCATGATGCTACGAATAGAACGTGCAGCAAGTGTGAGTACACCATTTATCATGTATCTTTCTTCGTCTTTAAAAGATTCTGTTTCAGACATCGATTTATAATATATTTTTTTATCTTTTTTTTCTTTTGATATTTTAATAGCATTATTTTTTTGTTCTCTAACAATCAAACGCAGAATAGCTTCAGCTGCTCTTTGTCTCATGGGACGACGAGATTGATGACGTAGAAAGTTACGACGCGCTATTTGATTAAATAATTCAATTACAATCGAAAATCCTATAGCAGCATATAAATATCCTTTTGGTATTTTAAATCCTAATGCTTCTGAAACTAAACTTAATCCAATCATGAGAAGGAAACTCAAACATAATACCACAACTGTTTGATGCAAATTAACAAATCTAGTAAGAGATTTTGACATCAACAACATTAAACCTGTGGCTATTATTACTGCTGTCATCATAATTACTAAGTTATTAACCATACCAACCGCAGTTATCACAGCGTCTAACGAAAAAATAGCATCTAATAATACTATTTGAATAACTACAATCCAAAAATTAGCACCATTTTTATTATTTGTACTTTCTTCGGGATGATTTTCTAATCTTTCATGTAATTCTATAGTTGCTTTAAAAAGTAAGAAAAAACCTCCAAATAATAAAATTAAATCTCGTCCTGAAAGTATTAAGTATTGATTAGAAATTAATATAGATCTTAATGATACCATCCACGATATCAATGATAGCAATATTAAACGTATAAATAAAGTAAAACCAATTCCTAACAAACGAGCTTTATCTCGTTGATATATAGGTAATTTTTCAGCTAAAATAGCTATAAATACCAAATTATCGATGCCCAATACTATTTCTAATACAATAAGTGTGAGTAATCCAACCCAGTTAGCTGGATCTAAAAGAAATTCCATTAAAAACTCCATGGAAAAATAAAACAGTATACTATTTAGTATAATTAGTAAGGAAAAATTAAGTAAAGGAATACGAGATGCAAAAAATATTTTCTGTTAATAAAAGAATATTTTATTCTAAAAATAACTTTGGAAACATATAAAGATATTTTTGTTTTCATATATAACATATACATTTCATTTTTATTTATATATACGAAAATAGTTTTTTTTTATGAAAATTAGATTAAATTAATCATTTATTTGAAACAAAACGCATATTATGTACATATATTAAAAATATTGTTAAAAAATAAAATGTTTTTTAAAAAAAATTCTTTATTATTATTCAATAATATTTTTATTTAAAAATAAATAAATACAAATATTACTGAAATTTTGTTAAATATAAAAATAAAAATTTCATATCTTATATTTTTAATTGAATAATTTTCGTTAAAAAATTGCATTAAGCAATACACATAATTTAATTAAAAAGAAATTTCTATTCTTATTCAAATAAAATAATTTTAAAATTTTTATATTTTTATTTTAAATGTATTATTTTAAATTATATTTTTTCTTAATTAAAAACATAATTTAAAATTAATAATTACTAAAAATTTAGTATAAAATATTTCAATTTGAAATACAATAAAAGAAAATTACGATGTATAATGAAATTAAGAAACAACTTAATCTCATTATACGTAGTATTACACTGTAAGTAATAAATGCATTTTTTAAAAATGTTAATTTTAACATTACATATAATATATTAGTATGTTTGATGCTAATATATTTTCTATAATATTTTTATAGATATGAATTATTATATAATGCTTCAATTCTTTTTTTTAATGGAGGATGAGACATAAATAAATTTATTATTGATTTATTTTTTCCATTGATACAAAACGCTAAGATGCTACTTGATTCCTTCGGTTCACAACTAGTTTTGAATCTTTCTAAAGCAGCAATCATCTTATTTCGACCAACTAATTTAGCAGATCCTGCATCAGCATGGAATTCTCGATAACGTGAAAACCACATAGTAATAATACTGGCAAATATCCCGAATATTAATTCTAATACTATGTAAGTTACTAAATATATTGCAGAATGACCATTTTTGAAATCATTCGCATCTTTACTTCCAGATATAATGGAAGTAACTAATTGAGCAATAATACGCGATACAAATATTACAAATGTATTTACTACTCCTTGTACCAAAGTCATAGTAACCATATCACCGTTGGCAATATGACTAATTTCATGTGCAATTACTGCTTCAGCTTCATCCTTAGTCATATTATTTAATAATCCAGTAGAAACAGCAATTAAAGAGGAATTACGACGAGGTCCTGTAGCGAAAGCATTCATATCTAAAGCATCATAAATAGCTACTTCTGGTGGTATGAGTCCCATTTTTTTGGCTTGTTGATGTACTGTTTTAGTTAACCATATTTCACTTTCATTTGATGGATAATGAATAATTCTCCCGTTAACAGATCGAATCGCTATCCATTTTGATAAAAGTAATGAAAATATAGAACCTCCAAATCCGAATAATCCAGATATAATTATTAAACCATATATACTATGAGATTGAATTCCTGTAAGACTAAGGATTATTCCAAATATGAACATGACGGATAAATTAGTCAACATAAAAAGAATAATACGCATCATAATATTTTTCCTTTAATTCGTAAAATAAGTAATAATCGAAAATTATTTTTGTATTTATAAAAAATTATTTTTTATTAATAAATTTAATTTAATAAAAAATAATTTAATTTTTATTAATTAAAATAAATTTAATTTAAATGTTGTTTAAAGATACGTTTTAATATCTATTTGAAATATTTTATTATAACATTTTTATTTTTTGATATTTTAATATGTTTACAAATATATTAAAATATAAATTTTATATGATAAATTTATTTATAAAAATATTATTTTTTAAAATATTATAATAGAAATTATTATTTATTTTTTTTAAAAAATTCAATTATAAAAATACATAATTATTTATTTTAACACCGAATATTAAATTTATTAAATGTTAATAAATAAAATTTATTTTTTATATAATATTTAAGATAAAAAAATACATACATTTTATTGTTCTTTAAAATTAATTTTTAATAAATAAAATTAATAAAAATAAAAATGTACATTATATTATACTGAATAAATAAGGTAATAATCGTAAGAATGTCAATCATTATGCCAAATTCTAGCATCTTGTTGAATAATTTTTTCAGATGCATCTGGACCCCACGTGCCAGATTTATACAGTGCTGGAAATTCATTTTTTTTGTTCCAAGCACCAATGATTAAATCAATCCATTTCCATGATTCTTCTATTTCTTTTTTACTTACAAACAACGTTTGTATTCCTTTCATACTTTCTAATAGTAATCTTTCGTAAGCGTCTGATAAATTATTTTTATAAATTTTATCGGAATAATTAAAATTTAAATCAACATTATCTAACGTATATTCAGAATTTAAACTAGGTATTTTATTTAAAACTTGAAGAGTAAAGCCTTCGTTTGGTTGTATTTTGATTATAAGTTTGTTAGATGGTAATCTTGCATTATGGTAATCAAATAAATTTATTACAGGTTTTTTAAAAAAAATAACTATTTTAGAACATTTTACTGGTAATCTTTTACCTGTACGTAGGTAAAATGGAATACCAGCCCATTTCTTATTGTCTATGTTTACTTTAATGGCTACAAAAGTTTCAGTTTTACTTTTTTCATTAGCATCATTTTCATTAATATAAGAAGGTACTTGTATACCATTTAGTATACCAGATGAATATTGACCAAGAACAACATTTTTATTAAAATTAGCATCGTTAATGTGACGTAAAGATTGTAATATTTTAATTTTTTCTTTTCTGATACTATCAGTATTCAAATTTTCAGGTGGAGACATAGTAATAGTCGTTAAAATTTGTAGTAGATGATTTTGAAGCATATCTCTAATTTGTCCTGATTGATCAAAATATCCCCATCTTCCTTCTATTCCAACTTGTTCAGCAACAGTGATTTGAACATGATCTATAATTTTATTGTTCCAATTATTAGAAAATATAATATTTGAAAAACGTAATGAAAGTAAATTTAATATGGTTTCTTTCCCTAAATAATGATCTATTCTAAATATTTGAGATTCTTTAAAATATTTACTGACCTGATTATTAATTTTTTGTGATGTTTTTAGAGATGTACCTAATGGTTTTTCCATTACTATTCGGGTTGGAGGAAGATTTAATTGATTTTTACTTAAACCTTGACATATAGAACTAAATAAATTTGGAGGAACAGCGAAATAATTAATAATTATATTATTTTTTTGATTTAATATGATTTGTAATTTTATAAAATCATTCGTATTTTTTACATCAAGATTACAAAAATCTAACCGAAGAAATAATTTTTTTAAAAAATAATCATTTAATTTATCTTGCGCAAATGTTTCTAACGATTCTTTTACAAAAGAATGAAAAAAATTTTTATTCCAATTAGCGCGTCCAACTCCAATAATTCTTGTATTCTCATGTAATTGATTAAATTTTTCTAATTGATAAAGAGCAGGTAATAATTTTCTACGAGTTAAATCACCTTTAGCTCCAAAAATAACTAAATCACATGCTTGATTTATTTTTGAAATCATTTTATCTCCTATTTATCATTTATTTGTTTTTATTTGAAAACTAGTAAAATTAATTGGAATTAATATTCAAAAAAAAATTTTATAAAATTTTAAAATTATTAAATTTTGTTTATTTTTTAATCATATTAGTATTTTTTATAAAAAATGCTTATAAAATGTCAATAAATGTATATGATACTTATTATTTATGTTTATATGCACGTTATTCATTTTTCATTTTTTATATATATCAAATTATATTTTTAATATGTATATGTTGAATTAATTATACATTTTATTTTTAATAAAAAATGATATTATTTACCATGTTTTAAATAATTTCATAATATTTACTATATTTTATTAATGAGATAATTTTTCGGTATTAATTATATATGAAGTATTTTTACTATTTGACATAACTATATTATACTTGTATTTTTTATCAATTAAAGAAAAAATAAGTTGTGAAAAATATTATTTTTAATAATATTTTTACTTCTTTTAATCGAGAAATTTTATGTTAGAACGTCTTAGAAGAACAAAAATAGTTGTCACATTAGGACCAGCTACAGACAAAGAAGATAATCTTGAAAAAATTATTCAATCGGGAGCAAATGTACTAAGATTAAATTTTTCTCATGGTACAAAAGAAGAACATAGATACAGAGCAGAAAATGCAAAAAAAATAATTAAAAAGTTAAATTGTAATTTAGCTTTACTTGGTGATCTACAAGGTCCTAAAATTCGTATTGCTAGATTCAAAAAAAATAGCATTAATTTAAATATTGGCGATTTATTTTTACTAGATTCAACATTAAGTAATAATGAAGGTAATCAAAATCAAGTAGGTATTGATTATAAACAATTACCTAAAGATGTTAAACCTAATGACATTTTATTATTAGATGATGGAAGAATTCAATTAAAGGTACTTAAATCTACTCATGAAAAAATATTTACAACAGTATTAATAGGAGGATGTTTATCAAACAATAAGGGAATTAATAAATTAGGAGGAGGATTATCTTCAAAATCTTTAACAGGAAAAGATATGAATGATATTATTTTAGCATCTAATATCGGAGTAGATTATTTAGCAGTATCTTTCCCACGATGTGCTCAAGATGTGAAATTAGCTAGAAAATTAGCACAAGAATCAGGTAGTCATGCAAAAATTGTTGCTAAAATAGAAAGAGCCGAAGTAGTAGCTAATGACAAAGTGATAGATGAAATTATATGTTCTTCCGATGCTATTATGGTAGCAAGAGGAGATTTAGGTGTGGAAATTGGTGATCCTGCACTGGTAGGAATTCAAAAAACTCTAATCAGAAGAGCTCGACAATTAAATAGAGTAGTAATAACTGCAACTCAAATGATGGAATCTATGATTAAAAATCCTATACCTACTAGAGCAGAAGTTATGGATGTTGCCAATGCTGTATTAGATGGAAGTGATGCAGTTATGTTGTCAGCTGAAACAGCAACAGGAAAATATCCTGTAAAAACAGTTTTAGTAGTATCTAAAATATGTCAGGGAGCAGAAAAAGTTCCAAGTATTAATATTTCTAGACATCGATTAAATTTAAAATTTACTGATGTAGCAGAAGCTGTTGCTATGTCTGCTATGTATGCAGCTAATCATTTAGAAGGAGTACGTGCTATAATTGCTATGACAGAATCAGGACGTACTGCATTAATTACTTCTCGAATTACGTCGGGTCTTCCTATTTTTGCTTTATCGCGTCATGAAAAAACATTAAATTTAACTACTTTATATAGAGGCGTTATCCCAATATATTTTGATAGTGAGAAATCGGGAATATTTGTTGCTAAAGAAGCTATTCATTTATTACATAAAAAAGGATTACTATCATTAGGAGATTTAGTAATTTTTACGCAAAGTGATATTAAGGGACAAAGTGGTGAAACCAATACTACTAGAATTTTAAGAGTTTTAAAATAATTTAAAAATTTTTTAAGAAAAATATATTTATATAGATATATAAATATATTTTACTCATTTATCATTACACGTTATTTAATGTTTTTAAATTAATCATGAAATGAAATTTACTTTTATAAAAAAATATATTTTGATTATTAGTAATAAATTGCTATTTATTTTAAATAATAATTTGAAGTTTATGTGTTAATTATTTCATTAAATTTAAATATATTATAAAATTTATATATATTAATATTATAATATATATTTTTATGTTAAATAAATATTAATTTTCATAATTAGAAAAATTATGTGGTAATATATTTAAAATTTTTTTAATCATCATTAAATGATGTTAATACATTTTAAAAATTTTCATAACTAATGCAGGGCAGCATAATACTAATTAATTTTATTACAAACTATGTATTTTATATGTACTCATTAATTAAATTAAGAAATATTTTTATCAAATTCAATCATCGATGTATTCTTTCAAACGTTTCATTAAATTTAATACCTAATCAAATTTTAACTTTAATAGGACCAAATGGTGCAGGAAAATCTACATTAGTAAGAGTAATTTTAGGTTTATTAAAACCTAATTCTGGGAAAGTTGTTAGAAAAATTAACATAAAAGTTGGTTATGTACCTCAAAAATTACATTTAAATGTAACTCTTCCTATTACAGTAAATCGTTTTATGAGATTATCTCAAGGTATAACAAAATCATCAGTAAAAAAAGCATTACATCGTGTAAATATATTGCATATACAAAATCACCAATTACAAATACTATCCGGTGGCGAAATGCAACGAATGTTATTAGCTCGTGCTTTATTAAAAGAACCAGAATTATTGATATTAGATGAATGTACTCAAGGCATAGATATTTCGGGACAAGTTGCTTTATATAAATTAATCAATAACATTCGTCATGAATTAAAATGTTCTGTTCTCATAGTATCTCATGATTTAAATTTAGTAATGGCAACAACAGATGAAGTACTATGTTTAAACCAACATATATGTTGTTCAGGAACACCGGAGATAGTTTGTAAAAATTCAGAATTTATTTCTCTTTTTGGTGAAATAGGAATAAAAAATTTTGCGGTATATCGTCACAAACATAATCATCGTCATGATTTTTAATACTTAACAGATGAGGTAAAATTTATTTTAACTATAACTATATTACTTTTCCCAGGATGGTTAGCAGGAATCTTATTTACTTTTGTTACTGGTCCTTTAGGTTCTTTTATCATATGGCGTCGCATGTCTGCTTTTGGAGATACGTTATCTCATGCTTCTTTATTAGGATTGGCTGGAGGAGCTTTATTAAACATCAATTATTTCTATATGATTTTATTTTTGTTATTAATTATTTCTATTCTTATTGTTTTTTTAGAACATATTTCTTTTGTTTCTTTAGATACAATATTAGGAATAATATCTCATAGCGCTTTATCTTTAGGTATGATTATATTAAGCATGATGTCGGAAACAAAAAGAATCGGCATTTCTAATTATTTTTTTGGTAACTTATTAAAAGTTAATATATCAGATTTAATAGTGATTTTATTGGTGATTTTTTTTGTTTTATTCATTTTAATTTGGTATTGGAGAGAAATATTATGTTTTACGATCAATCGAGAATTGGCAATAGTAGATGGAATTAACGTTTCTAAAATGCGTTTAATTCTTATATTTATAACTACTTTAGTGATAGCTATTTCTATAAAATTTATTGGTTCTTTAGTTGTTACTGCATTGCTAATTATTCCTGCGGCTACTGCTCAAAAATTTTCTACTTCTCCAGAAAATATGGCTATATTTTCTACATTTATAGGTATGTTAGGGTTCACGTTTGGAATGATAATGGCTGCATTTTTTGATTTTCCAACCAGTCCATCTGTTGTTTTGTTTCTATCATTTTTCTTTTTGTTAAGTCATTTTAAGAAAAATAATTGAATATAGATATATATATTTCATATATAAATTATTATAAATAAAAAATAATTTTTTAAACATATTCACTGATTATTTTATGTTATGGTAAATATTTTGGATGTCTGTATTTTTTTTCAGTTTTCTAATCAATTTATAAAAAATTATATTTTCTTCTGGATTTACCGTAATAAAAATATAAGGAGTAAATAAAAATTCAGTATAACTTGGTTTAATATTGAAAGAATTAAGTTTTGATTTAATCATTTCTAATGAATCTGTATTAGAAATCAATTGAATATACTTATTTTCATAATTAGAAATATATTCAGCACCGTATTGTATAGATATATTTTTTATTGTTAAAAAATTATTTTTTTTGGAACAAAACATTGCTATTTTTTTTTTGAATAGATATTCAACAGAGGTAACAGGTGTTAAATTAAAATTAAATTTTGAAAAAATATAACGTATTTCAGCAACAGTTCTATTTTTATTATCACTTAAACAATCTAATATAATAGCAATTCCTTTTTTACCATATCCTCCATATTGAATTCTTTTAAGAGA
>NZ_JAIWQW010000037.1 GCF_026122815.1 Buchnera aphidicola (Pemphigus obesinymphae)
CAGAATTTTTGGATATAGTAATTGGACAATTTATAGCAGATCTTATTAGTTGGGGAGCTATAGGTGCAAGAACTACAGAAAGTCAGATACATCGTGAAATGGCTTCTGCTTTATCTTGTCCTGTAGGCTTTAAAAATGGTACTGATGGAAATATTCGTATTGCCATAGATGCAATTAGGGCTTCTAAAGTAAAACATTTGTTTTTAGCGCCAGATAAACATGGGAAAATGACTATCAATCATACGAGTGGTAATCCATTCTGTCATATTATTATGCGTGGTGGTACGTTACCAAATTATCATGTTGAAGATATTGCTTCAGCTGTAAAACATTTACAAGATTTTAATTTACCAGAGTATTTAATGGTTGATTTTAGTCATGGAAATTGTTTAAAACAACATCGTAGACAATGTGATGTGGGAGAATCTATAGCTAAACAAATTTATAATGGTTCTACAGCTATTGTTGGTGTTATGATCGAAAGTTTTTTAGAAGAAGGGTGCCAAACTGTAGTTAATAATGAATCTTTAGTTTATGGGAAGTCTATTACGGATCCGTGTTTGGGTTGGGATGATAGTGTTTCGTTGATTGATCGGTTAGCAAAATCTATTGATAGTCGTTTTTAACGATTAGTAAGGGTATCAGTGTTATTTAACTGATATCCTTATTTTAAAATTTTGGTATTTTATACTATATTTAATATATTATATTAAATAGGGATTATTTTTTTGATATTATAAAAATTATTATAATAATACTATTATTGTTAATAAAAAATATAAATAGTTTTATTCAAAGCAAAAATTAGATTATATTAAATATATATTTATTTTTATATTTTTAGAAAATATATTATGATTTAATAGATCTATATTCTATATAATTTATTTTATAGTTAATAAGGATCTATGATGCTAATTATCATGTTATTAGATGGAAGTAAAAGGATACATGATAATTTTGTTTCGGTAATAGAAATGGTTAAAGATATTAAAGTAAGTTTGGCACAATCTTGTATATCAGTTTACGCGTATGATTAATTGCTAGGTGTAGATACTGTGATAAAAAGTGATTCTAAAGTTATTATTATCAATAATGAAGAACAATCTTCTTTAGAAATAATTCGATATTCTTGCGCGCAATTATTAGCTTATTCTATTAAAAAAATGTATCCAATATCCAAGATTGCTAATAATATAATTTC
>NZ_JAIWQW010000038.1 GCF_026122815.1 Buchnera aphidicola (Pemphigus obesinymphae)
TAAATCACCATTATAATAAAGACGTTCCGCCAGTAATTTTTCTTCTTCAGCCGATAACATAGGCCAAGAATTAGCATATCTAATATAAGCATCTAAATTACCCAAAGCAGTAAGAGATAAAATTTGCGTTTTATTAATCATTTTAATCCCTAAATTACGTCATTAAACTAATAAATTAGTTCATAATACGTGAATTATAAAAATAAATCAAAATCTATCTTACTATTTCTTGTTTTCTATGGAATATATATATAAAACGATTAAAATAAACAGATTACAAAAATAAAACATTAAAAAATAGATTCAATAAATTTTTTACTATCAAAAACTTTTAAATCCTCTATCTTTTCGCCTATTCCAATATAATAAATAGGTATTGAAAATTCATTGGCTATAGGGAAAATAATTCCACCTTTTGCTGTCCCGTCTAATTTCGTTATCACTATGCCTGTTAAATGTAATGATTCATGAAATAATTTTGTTTGTTGTACTGTATTTTGACCACTGCAAGCATCAATAACTAAAATAGTTTCATGAGGAGACAAAACATCAATTTTTTTTACTACTTTTTTTATTTTTTTTAATTCATTCATTAAATGCACGTTATTATGTAATCTTCCTGCTGTATCAATGATTAAAATATCAATTTTTTTCGCCTGTGCTGATTTAATTGCATCAAAAACAACAGCTGCTGGATCAGCATTGATATGCTGAGATACCACTGATATATTATTTTTCAATCCCCATTCTTGTAACTGTTCAATAGCCGCAGCTCTAAAAGTATCCCCCGCCGCTAACATCACTGATTTACCCATTTTTTTATATTTAGCAGCTAATTTCCCGATAGTAGTTGTTTTGCCAACACCATTTACACCGACTATTAAAATTATAAACGGACAAGAAAATCTTTCCAAATTTATATTTTTTTCGACTTTAGATAACATCTTTAACATATGGATTTTTAATAAATCATACACTGCTTCGGTATTCTTTATATTGTTACTTACCACTTCTGATTTTAACGCACTAATTATAAAATTAGTTGTTTTTACACCAATATCAGAAGATAATAGTTTTTCTTCTAATTTATCAAATAAAATCACGTCAACTTTATTTTTAGAAAAAATATTTTTTATCTCTGAACCTAAATAATCTCTTGTTTTTTTTAATTGTATTCTTAACTTTTCCA
>NZ_JAIWQW010000039.1 GCF_026122815.1 Buchnera aphidicola (Pemphigus obesinymphae)
ATTATATGACAGAAATGGGTTATGATGAAAAGTTATATAATTTAGATATATTATACAATTCTTTCTTAAAACTAGCTGATAGAAAAGGACAAGTGTTTGATTATGAATTAGAATCATTAGCTTTCATTGATGAAAAAGAAGACACTATAGAACATTTTCGTTTAAAAAAATTTAATGTGGAACATCAGTCCACTGGTATTACTATTTCTAGTATAGAATTATATTGTGGGCAAAAAGTAAAAACTGCAAAAATAAGAACCAAAAAAGGATTAATTAACTCTATATATATAACATTAAATAAAATAACTAATTTTCCTATATGTTTAAAAAATATTCAATTAATTACTCAAAAAAAACCAATTAATATTGTAATATCGATAAAAGTACAAATCGAATATAAAAAACGTCAATTTTATGGTATCAGTAGCGCAAAAAATATTGTTGAGTCAACTGTCCAAGCTATGCTCCATATATTAAATAACATATGGAGAGCTAATAAAGTGAATATTATATTAAAAAATGTTAAAAAATAAATAAAGAAATAAAGATACAATTGACAATTATAAATGCAATTACTTAATTTACTTTAAAAACTATTTTTATTAAAAAAACAAATTTAAGATAATTAAAAAATCTATTTTTTATAATGTATAAAATAAAAATTAGAAAATAATTCTACAGAAAAATATGTTCTTTAAAATTGATTTTTAAAATAAACTATAAATAATTAATGGAAATTTAATTGAGATTAATAGAACAATTTATTTAATCTTAGGAATAAAATGATATAATGGGCACTAAATAATAGAATAATGTATTTTTTTGTATTTTAATATTTTAGTTGAATTTTATTCAATATATTAAACATTTTTTATATAACATTATTTTTAAAAACGTAAAACTAAAAAATAATTTAATAATTTTCTTTATCGAAAAGAGCTGATAGCAAAATATAAATGTATTTATTGAATTGAAATGTAAAAATTTAGAGTTATTTTATTATGAAGAAAATATATAATTTAGCAATTTTACCAGGTGATGGAATAGGCCCGGAAATAATGCGAGAAGGATTTAAAATTTTAAAAGTATTAAAAGAAAAGTACAAATTAAGAATTAATACTACAGAATACGATATAGGAGGTA
>NZ_JAIWQW010000040.1 GCF_026122815.1 Buchnera aphidicola (Pemphigus obesinymphae)
CATTTAATTTTTCTTTATCGTAATCAGAAGTAGCTTCTTGAATTTCTTGACGTATTTGAGATACTCTATTTTTAATAGAATATTTTTCACCTATTCCACCAATGATAGTAGTTGTATCTTTATTAATTACAACTCTTTTAGCTTGTCCTAAATCTTCTAAGGTAGATTTCTCTAATTCCATTGCTAATTCTTCAGATATTACATTTCCAGCTGTTAAAACAGCGATATCTTGTAACATAGATTTACGTCGATCACCAAAACCAGGTGCTTTTACTGCAGCTACTTTTACTATGCCTCTCATAGAATTCACTACTAAAGTAGCTAAAGCTTCCCCTTCTAAATCTTCTGAAATAATTAATAAAGGTTTACTAGATTTTGCAACAGCTTCTAATAATGGCAATAATTCTCGAATATTAGATATTTTTTTATCCGCCATTAAAATATAAGGATTTTCTAATTCTACAATACCCGTTTCTGGCTTATTAATAAAATAAGGAGATAAATAACCTCTATCAAATTGCATACCTTTCACAACTTCTAATTCATTCTCTAAACCTGTTCCTTCTTCAACGGTAATTACTCCATCGTTACCTACTTTTTCCATCGCGTCCGCAATTAAAACTCCTACTTTTTCATCAGCATTAGCAGAAATTGTACCTACTTGAGTAATTGCTTTAGAATCAGAACATGGAACAGACAATTTTTTTAACTCTTTTACAGCACAAATAACAGCTTTATCAATTCCTCTTTTTAAATCCATCGGATTCATTCCAGCTGCTACAGCTTTTAAACCTTCGTTAACAATTGCCTGAGCTAATAAAGTAGCCGTAGTAGTACCGTCACCAGCAGCATCATTTGCTTTAGATGCTACTTCTTTTACCATTTGCGCACCCATGTTTTCAAATTTATCTTCTAATTCTATTTCACGAGCTACAGAAACTCCATCTTTAGTAATACTAGGAGCTCCAAATGACTTGTCCAAAACTACATTTCGACCTTTTGGTCCCAAAGTTACTTTTACTGCATCTGCTAAAACATTTACACCACGAAGCATTTTTACACGTGCTTCATTACCAAATTTTACATCTTTAGCTGCCATTTTATTTTCCTTAAATAATTTAAATTAAATTATAGTAAAAA
>NZ_JAIWQW010000041.1 GCF_026122815.1 Buchnera aphidicola (Pemphigus obesinymphae)
GATTTTACAAGATGGAACCACTTTTCACGGTCAATCAGTAGGAGCTTCCGGATATACTATAGGAGAAATTGTATTTAATACTTCTATGACTGGTTATCAAGAGATTTTAACAGATCCTTCTTATTCCCATCAAATCGTTACTCTCACATATCCTCATATCGGTAATGTTGGCACAAATATATTTGATGAAGAATCCCATAAAATTCACATAAAAGGATTAATAATTAAAGAAATGTCAACGATATCTAGTAATTATCGATCTACATATAGTTTACCTAATTACCTAAAAAAAAATAATATTATAGCTATTTCTAATATCGATACAAGAAAATTGACACGCATTTTAAGAAACAAGGGATCTCAACACGGTTGTATTTTTACAAAAAATATACTTACTATTGCTACAGCAATTAAAAAAAATAAACAGTTTTTGGGTCTTGAAGGAATTGATTTAGCTAAACAAGTATCTACTAAATATTTTTATACATGGCAAAATGATCACATAAAAAAACAAAAAAAAACACTTTATCATGTTGTAGTATATGATTATGGTGTAAAAAAAAATATATTATCGATTTTATCAAACAAGGGTTGCCGATTAACTATTGTTCCAGCAGAAACTTCTGCAGAAGAAACATTAAAACTATCTCCACACGGTATTTTTTTATCTAATGGACCTGGTGATCCAAGAGCATGTCTTTATGCTATTGGTGCTATTAAAAAATTTTTAAAAAAAAATATACCTATATTCGGAATCTGTTTAGGACATCAGTTATTAGCATTAGCTAATGGTGCTAAAATCATAAAAATGAAATTTGGACATCATGGTGTTAATCACCCCGTAAAAAATGTCACTAATAATAAAGTAATGATTACTTCTCAAAATCATAATTTTACTGTAGATATAAACAGTATCCCAAATAATATACAAATCACACATATATCTCTCTTTGACAATTCGTTACAAGGTATACATCTAAAAGATAAATTAGCATTTAGTTTTCAAGGACATCCTGAAGCAAATCCTGGACCTCAAGATCCCATAACTTTATTTGATCACTTCATAAAATTAATTAAAAATAATATGAATTATAATAATATTTCAGGAATAAAATTCTAATGCCA
>NZ_JAIWQW010000042.1 GCF_026122815.1 Buchnera aphidicola (Pemphigus obesinymphae)
CTATAGAAAAAAGACAGAAAAATATTTCCGATAGTTTAAATTTTGTAAAAAAAGAAAAAGAAAATTTGAAAATAGATCAAGAAAAAGTAAAAAAAGAAATTAAAAATCAAAAACAAGCAGCATTGAACTTGCTCAATGAAGCAAAAAAACAACGTAATATTATTTTAGAAGAAGCTAGAAAAAGTGCAGAAAAAGAAAAAAATAAATTTATGATAAAAGCACGTTTTGATATTGATTTAGAACGTATAAAAATGCAGGAAGAGTTGACTCAATATGTAGGGAAAATAGCTATTTCAATAGCTGAAAAAGTTATACAAAGATCTATAAAAAAAAATGAAAATAATGATATCATTAAAGAATTAATTAATCGTTTATAAGGAATATTTTATTTCTAATGTGTGAATATAGTAGTGTGGCTAAAATTTATGCAAAAGCTATTTTTGAATTAGCAGTAGAAGAAAATAAAATAGATCTTTGGCAAAAGATGTTGTTGTTTTTAGTTAGTATTTCTAAAGATTTAAAAATAAAAAGTTTGTTATCAGGTGTATTACCAGCTGAATATATAGCGAATGTATTTATAACGTTATGCGGAGATCAAATTAATCTGAAGTGTCAAAATTTAATTAAAATAATGGCTGAAAATAAACGATTATTTTTACTAAAAAATATTTTATCAGAATATATTGGTTTAAAAAATAATTATAATAAAGTTTTAGAAGCTAAGATTATATCAGCATATGTATTAAGTTTTTCGCAACTAAAAAATATTTCTTTATTTTTAGAAAAAAAGTTTAATAGCAATATTAGTTTAAAAAACAGTATTAAGGATACTATTATTGATGGTTTTATTATTAAAGTGAATAATCTTGTGATCGATATGTCTATTCGTAATCGTTTAAAACAGTTAAAAAATTTCTTAAATTATTGAGAGAATTATAAAGGTATGCATTTAAATTCTAGTGAGATTAGTGAATTAATTAAAAAACGTATAGCTCAATTTAAGATAGTTAACGAAGTGTATAATGAAGGTACTATTA
>NZ_JAIWQW010000043.1 GCF_026122815.1 Buchnera aphidicola (Pemphigus obesinymphae)
TTTAGTTAAATCAATACCTAACAATATATTATTATTTTTAGGATGTCGTAATATTGGAGATATTAAACTAATATTACTCCGAGAAGCACCAAATAATCCAGATATATAAAATACTGGTTTCATATTATTTATATCAATTAAATTTAATAATTTTCCTTTAACACGTATTTCAAATAAAAAATTAAATAATTTTGCATTTTTTTCTTTTAAAAATTTTGCTAATAAAACAGTCGCATAAACATCCGATAGAGCATCATGCGCTGCAATATGGGAAATATTATTTGCTTTACTAATATTTTCTAATTTAAAACTAGGCATCCCTATTTCATTTACCGGCCAATTTATTCCATTAGGCCGAATTGCGTAATATGTACGCAAAACACCCAATAAATCCCAACGAGAATTGTTATTCTTCCAACTCCAAGAATAAGGATCTAATAAATTTCTATAAAAAATATTTCGAGTTATTTCATCATCAAAACGAATATTGTTATAACCTATAATACAAGTATTACCTACATTAAAAATGTTATAAATATACTTAGAAAAATAAAATTCATTATAACCATCTAGAAATGTTTTTTGTGGAGTAATACCGGTAATTAATATTGCTTCAGGATTTGGCAAATAATCTATTGGAGGATAACAAAATAATATTTTTGGTTTATCAATAATATTAAAATTAATGTCAGTACGAATACATGCAAATTGTGAAGGTTTGTCTGAAGCAGGATTTGTTCCAAAAGTTTCATAATCATAAAAAAGAAACGTCGATACATTTTTTTTATATTTTTTAAAAACTTTTATCATAATCTCATAACTTACTATGAATAAAAAAAATAATTTTCATCAAAAAATATTTAAAATAAAATATATAAAATCAAAAAATACATTATATTTTTTTATACACTATGATAAATTATAAAAATTTTTATAGTGTGCAAAGACAAGATAAAAAAATTGTTAAAAAATAAAT
>NZ_JAIWQW010000044.1 GCF_026122815.1 Buchnera aphidicola (Pemphigus obesinymphae)
ATTTTTTAAAAGATGGTTCCATTGCTTCTTTAAAAGCTATTGCTTTAGCTGCAATTACATGCATTAAAGGCCCTCCTTGAATACCTGGAAATACGGAAGAATCTATTTGACGATATAAATCCGTAGTTCCATTTTTAATTAATATTAAACCACCTCTAGGACCTGCTAAAGTTTTGTGGGTTGTTGATGTTACAACGTGTGCATGATCCAATGGATCGGGATATAATCCTGTAGCAACTAAACCAGCAACATGAGCTATATCAACTAGTAAATAAGCATTAATACTGTCTGCAATATAACGCATTCTCTCCCAATTACATAATCCAGAATATGCTGAAAATCCACCAATAATGATTTTAGGATTATTTTTTTTTGCTAATTTTTCTAATTGTAAGTAATCAATTTCACCATTTATATCAGTACCATACGAAATCGAATTATATAATTTTCCAGAAAAATTTACGGAAGAACCGTGAGTTAAATGTCCTCCGTGGGATAATTCCATCCCTAATATTAAATCTCCTGGTTTTAATAAAGCATTATATACTGCAAAATTAGCTTGAGATCCAGAATGCGGTTGTACATTAGCATAATCAGCATTAAACAATGTTTTTGCTCTTTCTATGGCTAATTTTTCTATTAAATCAACATTATGACATCCTCCATAATATCTTTTCCCAGGATATCCTTCTGCATATTTATTCGTGAGCTGTGAACCTTGTGCAAGCATGACATATGAACTAACATAATTTTCTGAAGCTATTAATTCTATATGATTTTCTTGACGCAATTTTTCTTGTTCTATAAACGTCCAAATATCTGGATCATATTCCGCAATTGTCATGTTATTTTTTAACATTAATTATCCTATTTTTAAAAATTATATTGTTTTAAATAACAACATCAATTATATATAATTGAAAATATATAATAATATTACTATGTAATAATAAAATTGAAAAATTATGAAAT
>NZ_JAIWQW010000045.1 GCF_026122815.1 Buchnera aphidicola (Pemphigus obesinymphae)
TTTCTCCTAAAATTTCAGAAAAATCTTCTTTATCTGCAGAAAAATATAATACAGTTGTTTTTAAAGTAAAAAAAGACGCAAAGAAATCTACGATAAGACAAGCTGTACAAGAATTATTTAAAGTAAAAGTGAGTTCTATTAACACTCTTTTAGTTAAAGGAAAAATAAAACGTAAAGGGAATCAAGTAAGTCGTCATAAAAATTGGAAAAAAGCTTATATTACTTTAAGAAAAGGGCAAAATGCAAATTTACTCAGCAATGTAGATTAGTTGTGGGAAAAAAAATGGCAATTATTAAATGTAAACCGACATCTCCTGGTCGTCGTCATGTTGTTAAAGTGGTCAACAAAAATTTGTATAAAGGTAAATCATTTTCTTTACTAACAAAAAAGAATACTAAAACAGGCGGAAGGAATAATGCTGGTCGAATTACTACTCGTCATATAGGTGGAGGGCATAAAAGAGCGTATAGAATTCTTGATTTTAAAAGAATAAAAGATGGTATTCCAGCTGTCGTAGAACGTTTTGAATATGATCCTAATCGTTCGGCAAATATTGCTTTAATCTTATACAAAGATGGGGAACGTAATTATATTTTAGCTCCCAAAGGTTTATCCATCGGAGACAAAGTTATTTCTGGTATTAAAGAATCTATTAAAGTAGGAAACGCATTACCTTTAAAAAATATTCCAGTAGGAGAATTAGTTCATAATGTGGAAATGAAACCTGGAAAGGGAGGTCAAATAGCACGTTCAGCTGGTAGTTTCGTACAATTAGTAGCTAGTGAAAATACTTATGTGACGATTAGATTAAGATCTGGAGAAATGAGAAAAATACCATCTGATTGTAGAGCTACTGTTGGAGAAGTAGGAAATTCAGAACATATGTTAAGAGTATTAGGAAAAGCTGGAGCTTCTAGGTGGAGAGGTGTTAGACCAACAGTT
>NZ_JAIWQW010000046.1 GCF_026122815.1 Buchnera aphidicola (Pemphigus obesinymphae)
GTTCTAATCCCATTCCAGTATCTACCGATGGATTAGGTAATTTTACAAGTGAACCATCATTAATGCGATTAAATTGCATAAAAACAATATTCCATATTTCAATGTAATCATTTATTTTTTTTCCGAGATTGTTAATTTTTTTATTAAATGTATTATTTTTAAGAGTATAAAATATTTCGGTACAAGGACCACATGGACCTGTATCTCCCATTTGCCAGAAATTATCTGAAATATCGGAATTTTTTGTTTTGTTACCGACAAGTATAATCCGTTCAGGATGAATACCTATTATATTTTTCCAAATATCATATGTTTCTTCATCTTTTTTATAAACGGTTATTAAAAAATTTTCTTTTGGTAATGAAAACCATTTTTTAGACGTTAATAATTCCCAAGAGTAAAGAATAGCTTTTTTTTTAAAGTAACTACCAAAACTAAAATTACCTAACATTTCGAAAAAAGTATGATGATGAGTACTATATCCTACATTTTCTAAATCATTATGTTTTCCTCCGGTTCTAAGACAAGATTGAGCGGTAGCAATTTTAGAATATTGATTAGATTTATCTTGTCCTAAAAAAATGTTTTTAAATTGATTCATTCCTGCATTAGTAAATAAAATCGATGTATCGTTTTTAGGTATTAAAGAACTACCTTGCATTATTTTGTGTTTTTTTTTGTGAAAAAATTTTAGGAATTGATTACGTATTTCTATGGTTTTTTTATTCATATGATTCAGTGTAGTTTAGATATTTAATATTTTTACTAGTTTATAGAAATTTTAAATTATTAATAACATTATGATTTAAAATTATTTTTTTTACTAAAAATATTAGTATCGATTATTAATTTATGAAATAGAAAATTAGTTAGATATTAGATTAAACATTTATTTTTTAACATTTGTTAACTTTTAAATTGTAAATGACAATTATTTTT
>NZ_JAIWQW010000047.1 GCF_026122815.1 Buchnera aphidicola (Pemphigus obesinymphae)
TGAAATATGTTTCACCACCATACGTAAATCCAACCGGCACGCTGCAAATGCAAATATCTCAATTAGATTATAATAACTATTTAGGTGTGATTGGAATAGGAAGAATTCAACAAGGTTCTATTTCCACTAACCAACAAGTTACTATTATCAGTAATGACGGAACAACAAAATTTGCTAAAATTGGAAAAGTTTTACATTATTTTGGGTTAAAACGTATAGAAGTACCCATGGCACATGCTGGAGATATTGTAGCTTTAACTGGAATCGATCAATTAAACATTTCAGATACTATTTGCGATCCTAAAAACTTACAACCACTTCCTGCATTAAATATAGATAAACCTACAGTAAAAATGTTTTTTTGTGTAAATACTTCTCCTTTTTCTGGAAAAGAAGGGAAATATCTCACTTCTAGACAAATTTTTAAAAGATTAAAAAAAGAAGAAATGCATAACGTGGCTTTACTAATTGAAGAAACTACCGATGCAAATATATTTTGTGTATCTGGTCGAGGGGAATTACATTTATCTATATTAATTGAAAATATGAGAAGAGAAGGTTTTGAATTATCTGTTTCTCGACCAAAAGTTATTTTTCGTGAAACTCACGGTGAAATGCAAGAACCTTTTGAAAACGTAACATTGGATATAGAAGAAAAACATCAAGGAACAATAATGACGATAATAGGTAGTAAAAAAGGAGAAATGAAAAATATGGTATCGGATAATAAAGGTAGAGTTCGATTAGACTATATATTAACAAGCAGATCTTTAATAGGCTTTCGAACAGAATTTATACATATGACCTCTGGAACTGGATTATTTTATTCATCTTTTAGTCACTATGGAAAAATGCAATTTAATAATACAGGTCATAGAAGAAACGGTGTTTTAATTTCCAATAACACAGGAATGGCTGTTGGATT
>NZ_JAIWQW010000006.1 GCF_026122815.1 Buchnera aphidicola (Pemphigus obesinymphae)
TATGATAAGGTAGATTATACAAATGAATAAATCTATGCTTGATAAATTACAACATTTACAAGATCGTTTCGAAGAGTTAGAGATGATGCTATCTGAAACTAATCCAAAACTAGATAAAGATAAACTATGTGCTTTATCCAAAGAGTATTTAAAATTATCTAATATTAGTCGTTATTTTTTAGATTGGAAAAAAAATCAGCAAGAAATAGAAAATTTAAGTTTGTTGTTAGATGATAATGAAATTCGCGTGTTAGCTGAAGAAGAGTTATTTTTAGCCAAGAAAAAATCGGAAATTTTAAATAAAAAAATAAAGACATTGTTAATACCAAAAGATCCTTATGATTCACGTAGTTGTTTTATTGAAATTCGTGCTGCCACAGGTGGAGATGAAGCAGCGATTTTTGCTGGTGATTTATTGCGTATGTATATCAGATATGCAGAGCTTAATTTATGGAAAACAGAAATAATTAGTATTAGTGAAAATGAAAAAGGTGGTTTTAAAGAAGTTATAGCTAAGATTAAAGGGAAAGGTGTGAGTGGAAAGTTAAAATTTGAATCTGGAGGACATCGAGTTCAAAGAATTCCTAAAACTGAGTCACAAGGTCGAGTTCACACTTCAACATGTACAGTGGCTATTATGCCTGAAGTGTTATCATTAGAAAAAATTGTTATTCGTCCAAGTGATTTAAAAATAGACACATTTCGTTCTTCAGGAGCAGGTGGTCAACATGTAAATACCACTGATTCTGCAATTAGAATTACTCATCTTCCAACAGGTCATGTAGTAGAATGTCAAGATGAACGTTCGCAACATAAAAATAAGGCTAAAGCTTTATCTGTTTTATCTGCTCGTATTCATGCTGCTGAGTCTAAAAAAATTCATGAAAACAATGCATTTGTGCGTCGTAATTTATTAGGAACTGGAGAGAGATCTGATCGAAGTAGAACTTATAATTTCCCACAAAATAGAGTAACAGATCATAGAATTAATTTAACTTTATATAGTTTAGATGAAGTTTTACAAGGTAATTTAGATCTTATCATTAATCCAATAATTCAAGAGAATCAAGCAGAAATACTTTCCTCTTTATCCGATAAATACGATGACTGTTTATGAGTGGTTGCTGTATGCAACGAAAGAATTATCTAGTTGTGGATATTATAAACTTGATGCTGAAGTTTTATTAAGTTTTATTATAAAAAAATCTAAAGCATGGTTAATAATTAATGAAAACTATCGATTAAATACAGAAGAACTAAATCAAATAAATTATTTGCTAAAACGTCGTATGTTAGGAGAACCAATAGCATATTTATTAGGGAAAAAAGAATTTTGGTCACTTACTTTTATCGTTTCGAAATTTGTATTAATTCCTAGAGCAGATACAGAGATTTTAGTAGAACATACTTTGATGAAGTTAACTGATGCACCATCTAAAATATTAGATTTAGGTACTGGATGTGGATCAATAGCCTTATCTTTGGCTACAATGAGATCTGATTGTGATATTACTGGAATTGATTGTATTATGGAATCTATTTATTTAGCTAAACATAATGCTAATAGATTCAAAATAAATAATGTGAGATTTTTCAACAGTAATTGGTTTTCTTTGTTAGGAAAAGAAAAATTTGATATTATCGTTAGCAATCCTCCTTATATTAAGGTAGAAGATATTAATTTGTTGGGAAAAGACATTTTTTTTGAACCTTTTATTTCTTTAATATCATCTAATAATGGATTAGCTGATATTGAACATATCATCAAGTATGCAAAAAAACATTTAAATTATTTAGGTTGGTTATTATTAGAACATAGTCACGATCAAAAAAAAGAAATTCAAAATATGTTTAAACATTATCGTTTTTTTGAAATATCATCTTATAAAGATTATTCAGGTAATGATCGGATTACCATTGGAAGAAATATATGAACACATGTTATGATAGTAATCATTTTTTAATGTAAAATTTTTTTATAAGAAATAAACTAAGTTAATATTTTTTAAAGAAATTAAATTTTAAATCATAAATGTTATGTACTATATTCTTTAATGTCTTTCATTTTTATTAATTAAAATATTTGTGTTATGATAATGTATAATATGTGTTCATGTAAATTATTGAATTGAAAAAAATAAAACTAGTATTTGGTGCGAAGAAAGTAAACGTATTTTAGTTAATTTATTTTTAAAATCATATATTTACAGTAAGTTATAAAAATATTATTATTGGGAATAATATGACATCATTTGTTAATCTTGATTTTTCTAAATTACCACTTTGTGAGACTATTATAACTGCTTTTCGGACTATTCGTAAAGATTTTCCTTCAGAAGATGTTTTTTCTGAATTGCAAGATAGAATAGATGAAGCCAGGTCATATATCTCTAACGAAACTAATAAAACCAATCAGTTAAAAAAACTAATAGAATTATTTTATAATCATTGGAAATTTGGAGGAGCTGATGGTAAATATTTGCTTTCAGATGTACTGTGGTTAGATTACGTATTGAAAACACGCCAAGGAACAGCTGTATCATTAGGAATAATATTATTGCATATTGCTCATAAATTAGAGTTACCGTTAATGCCTGTTATTTTCCCCACTCAATTAATTTTACGTTCTGATAAAAATGATAATGAAGTATGGTTAATAAATCCTTTTAATGGTGAAACTTTAGATGAACATATTTTAGGAGTATGGTTAAAGGGGAACATTAGTCCAACCACAGAATTATATGAAAATGATTTGTATGAAGCTAATTCTTTTGCCGTCATGAGAAAAATATTAGATACTTTAAAGTCAGCACTAATGGAAGAAAAAAAAATGGAATTAGCATTAAACGTTAGCAACGTATTGTTAAAAATTAATCCGGACGATCCTTATGAAATTCGTGATCGAGGATTAATTTATGCTCAATTAGAATGTAATCATATTGCTTTGACAGATTTAATTTATTTTGTAGAGCATTGTCCTGAAGATCCAATCAGCGAAATTATAAAAGTACAAATTCATTCTATTGAACAAAGGAGAATAATATTGCATTAGTTTTTTAATGATGTTTATTTATATGTATTAGTATAATTGGTGAAATATGTTCATAACAGTAATTCAAGTATATATTTTTATATTCGTTTTTTTATAAATATGTATTCTATTAATGTATGCATGCTACTATCTTTGTTTTTTTTAAATAAACATTTATATCAGAATATTAAATTTTTAACATATGTATCTGCGAAATATTATTTTAAAGATTGACAACAATATTTTAAATATACAGATATGAAGTAAGGTTTATTAAGTAATGTTGGTATTTTCCTCCTTGACGTTTATTTAGGTTAGCGATAGGATATATTGATATCGCTTCCTCTATTTTTATCTTTAATAAAATCTTGTTATATTTTCTGCAACGGGTTTATATTCTGCTATATAATACTCTTTTTAATAAAAAAATAGTATTTACTTTTTTATATTTTTTCGCTGAGATGTGATTAAAAATCATATTTTATGATTTTAAATCATATTTATTTTTTAGTATATGATGATTTATTATAACGGTGATTATTTTATACAAGCGAAAAAACTAATAGTGTTAAATAATACTTTATTTGAATATATGTTAATTTTAAGATAATAAAATAATATTAATAAGTAATGATTAATATTGTTTTATATTTTAATTTTTCAGAAATATTTGGTGTATTTTAAATTTTAAATAATTTTTAGTTCTTACTTTTAATATTTTAATAATAATATTTTTAGTTTTATATCTTATTTAAAATTTAAATATTTATTTATTAATGAAATGTTATTAGATTTCAGTATTATTTAATTTACGTCTTATTTAAAATTAAGAATTAATAGTTTCTATTTTTAATAATGTAAAAATTAATTTTTAATTATATTTTTTATGTTTAATATTATTTTTTTTTAATGGGTTAATAAATGTTAAATCAATTGGTATTAGTATTAAATTGTGGTAGTTCTTCTTTGAAATTTTCCATTATTAATCCCAATAATGGTAAAAAATTTTTATTTGGTATAGTAGATTCTTTATTGTTACCAAAATCACGTGTTATTTGGACGAATAATTCTATTCAACATAAACATTTTTTGAATGAAAAAACGTCACATATAATGGCCCTTAACTTTGTTTTTAAAAAAATTCTAAAAAAAGAGGTAAAATTATTTCAGTCTATTGTTGCAATAGGACATCGGGTAGTTCACGGAGGAGAAAAACTAAAAAAATCTGTTCTTATAGATACCAAAGTGATTAATCATATTGAAGAGGCTTCTTGTTTTGCTCCTTTACATAATCCTATAAATATTTGTGGAATAAAAACCACTTTAAACCTTTTACCTAATTTATCTGAAAAAAATGTCGCTGTATTTGATACAGCTTTTCATCAAACTATGCCAGAAACATCTTATTTGTATGCAATACCTTATTTTTATTATAGTAATTATAATATAAGAAGATATGGAGCACATGGTATTAGTCATCAATATATTACTTATCAGACTGCAAAAATATTAAATAAATCATCTGTATCATTAAATATTATTTCTTGTCATTTAGGAAACGGTGCTTCTGTAGCTGCTATTTGTCGGGGTTTGTGTGTAGATACTTCAATGGGATTAACTCCTTTAGAAGGTTTAGTAATGGGGACCCGAAGTGGAGATATTGATCCTGCTATTATTTTTTTTATGAATAATAAGTTAGGTATTTCAATACAAGAAATTTATAAGATTTTAACTTTAGATTCTGGTTTATTGGGATTAAATGGTAAAAGTAGTGACTTACGTTATGCAGAAAACAAATATTATTTTGACAAAAATTCAAAAAGATCGATTGATGTTTTTTGTCATCGATTAGCGAAATATATTGCAGGTTATACTGCTTTAATGGAAGATCGATTAGATGCTGTCGTATTTACAGGTGGAATTGGAGAAAATTCCGTATTAGTGAGAGAATTGACTTTATCTAGATTATCTTTATTGGGAATAAAAGTAGATGTTAAACGTAATTTGCAAGTAAGATCGGGTCTTTGTGGATTTATAAATATAGAAGGGACTACGCCAGTTCTAGTTATTCCTAGTAATGAGGATTTAATTATAGCACAAGAAACGATTTCTTTAATTAATAAGATCAATGAATAACTAAAAGAAATAAATGTTTTTTATATTGTAAATATGATTCAAAATTATGAGAGGTATTTAATGTTACGCAATATAATGTTAATTCCAGTGGGAAGTCATGTTGAATTAACAGCTATTACTATTGGATTAATAAAATCGATAACAGATCAAAATTTAAACGTTTGTTTTTTTAAACCTGTTGTTGAATGTCATAATAATAAAATTAAGCATAATACCACAAGTTTATTTCTTGAGAATGATTCTATATTTTGTGTTAAACCTATTAAATTAGTGTATACAGAATCTTTTTTTAGTATCAATTATACTAATATATTACTAGATAAAATTTTTACTCAATTTAACAAATATAAAAAAGAATATGACATTATGGTGATAGAAGGATTCTTATCTACTGAAATAGGTATAATGTCCAATATATTAAACTACAAGATTGCAAAAATATTAAATTCTGAGATCATTTTTATTATTAAAGAAGATAATAAAATTGATAGTTCATTAATAGAATGCACATATTTTTTAAAAAAAGTTTTTGAAGAGGAAAATGGTCTAAAGAAATCGGGTATTATCATTGATAAAACTAATAAAGAAATTGTCGATAATACAAAATGTTTTTTTAACAAAGATAAGAATGATATAGCAATAAAAAAAATAAGTACCTGTGATAACTTTTATAAGAATGAATATTTGTTTTTTAAAAAAAATAAATTACAATTATTAGCTGTTATTCCATTTAGTAAAAAATTAATTAAAATACCAATTATCTACTTTTTTAAGTATTTAGATGTGCATATAATGAGTATGGGTGAAATAAATTGTTATTTTATAGAAAAGATTATTTTATTTGATCAATATTGTTCTATTTTACAAAACGATAAGATTTTAAATTCTGTTTTAATAATTCCTTTTGATCAATTGCAATGGGTAGCTAGAACATTTTTAGATAAAATAAAAAACAGTAAGGTTGTTTTAATTTTGTTAACTGGAATGAAAGAATGTAAGTATAAGAATACTGTTTTTTTTAAAAATTATAAAAAAATTCGTGTACCTATTTTATCAGTCAGTACGAATACATTAAAAATATTATCAAAATTATATTCTTTTAACTTAAAAGTTAATTTTAAAGATTCTATCCGATTAGAGATGATAAAAAATCATGTTTCTGATTATATTAATCGTGATTGGTTATTATCTTTAAAAAAATCGATAGTATTAAATAAGAATATAAGTCCTACTTTGTTCCTTAATCGTTTAATAAAATTATCGAGCAGAGTGAAAAAAAGAATTATCTTACCTGAAGGTTATGATAGTCGTATAATTAAATCTGCATTTATTTGTCAAGAAAAAGGTATTGCTGATTGTATATTATTAGGAAATCCCAAAAGGATACATGATATAGCGTTGAAAGAAGGGATTTTATTGAACAAATACAATAATATTATTGATCCTGAACAAATAAGAAATAATTATTTAACGCGGTTAGTTAACTTAAGAAGTCATAAAGGAATGACTTTTATACATGCTAAAGAAATGATCAAAGATAACATAGTTTTAGCAACTTTGATGTTAGATAATAATGATGTTGATGGTATAGTTGCTGGAGCTATCAATTCTACGGCGAACACTGTTCGACCTGCATTACAGTTTATTAAAATGAAATCAGGTTTTTCTTTAGTATCTTCTTTATTTTTTATGTTGCTGCCAAACAAAATATTAATATATGCAGATTGTGCAATTAATATTGAACCTAATTCTGATGAATTAGCTGATATCGCTATTCAATCGGCAGACACTGCCAAATTGTTAGGAATAGATCCCAAAATAGCTATGATTTCATATGCAACGTATACATCTGGATCTGGTAAAACGGTCGATAAAGTAAGAAAAGCGACATATATAGTAAAACAAAAACGTCCGGATTTAATTGTAGATGGTCCTCTTCAATATGATGCGGCTACAGTTCCACAGATCTCTATTTTGAAATCACCTAAATCTTGTATTGCTGGTTGCGCAAATATATTGATATTTCCAGATCTTAATACTGGTAATACAGTATATAAAGCAGTTCAACGTTTGGCTAAAGTAATTGCTGTTGGTCCAATTTTGCAAGGTTTTAAAAAACCGGTGAATGATTTATCACGGGGTGCTACGATTGAAGATATAGTTTATACTATTGCAATGACATCTATTCAATCTATATCGTTATAAATGTATTATCATTTTTTTATGTTCATAAAACTAATTGCATTAAAAATTTAAACATAATTTTTATATTTTTATTTCAATATTTTCTTTGATTTTACAACAACAAGGTAAAATTTCTCCCGGATTAAGATAAACTATCGGTTGAGATTTTGGAGATGTAATAACGGTACCTTTAATTAAATCTATTTTACATGATCCACAGTATCCTTGTCTACATTGATAATCAATTTTTATATTGTGAGACTCTAATATTTCTAAAAGGGTTTTATTTTTTTTATTTTTTTTTATTTGATAATTTTTGTTATATATTTTAATGTTCATTTTTGTCATATCTTATAATTTGAAGTCGCTAAATTCAGAATCACTAATTTTAGAATCTATTTGTCCTATTAAATATGAACTAAGTTCTACTTCTTGAGGTGCATTTTGAACATAATCTGAATTTAACCAAAAATTAATCCAAGGAATAGGATTAGTGTTTATTTTGAAAGGGGGTTTTAGTCCTATTGCTTTCATTCGAACGTTAGTAATATATTCTATATATTGGCAAAGAATATCTTTATTTAAACCCAACATAGAACCATCTTGAAATAAATATTCAGCCCATTTTTTTTCTTGATAAGCTATTAATTTAAATAATTCGAATGCTTCTTTTTGACATTCTAATACGATTTTGTGCATTCCTTCATTATATTTTTTATTTTTAAAAATATTTAAGATATGTTGGGTTCCATTAAGATGTAAAGCTTCATCTCTAGCTATTAATCTGATTATTTTTGCATTTCCTTCCATCATTTGCTTTTCTGCAAAAGCAAAAGAACAAGCAAAACTAACATAAAATCGAATAGCTTCTAATGCATTTACACTTATGAAGCACAAATATAATTTTTTTTTCAATGAATTTAAATTAATATTAATTTTTTTATTTTTTATTACATGGATACCTTCTCCTAAAAGATGCCAATAGCTAGTCATTGTAATAAGACTATCATAATAATAAGAAATATCTTTTGCACGTGTGGCAATATTTTCATTAACGATAATATCATCAAATATTAATGACGGTGAATGTATAATATTCCTTATTATGTGGGTGTATGATCTTGAATGAATTGTTTCTGAGAAAGACCATGTTTGTATCCATGTCTCTAATTCAGGAATAGATACTATTGGCAAAAAAGCAACATTTGGACTTCTACCTTGAATAGAATCTAGAAGAGTTTGATATTTTAAATTACTAAGAAAAATGTGCTTTTCATGTTTTGGTAAATTTTGAAAGTCAATAAAGTCTTTAGAAAGATCTATTTCTTCAGGTCTCCAAAAGAAAGAAAGTTGTTTTTCTATTAATTTTTCAAAAATATTGTATTTTTGTTGGTCATATCGAGCAATATTAACTGGTTGTCCAAAAAACATCGGTTCACATAATTGATTATTTTGTTTTTTGGAGAATGTTGTATATGCCATGAGGTTGTTATCCTATATAATATATATTTTTAGTTAAATTTATTATTGCAATCATTTTTGTAAAAAGTGTAATTTTATATTTTACAAGCTCCACCATCGCAATTTCCATCTTGTATAGGAGTTGTAAAAATAGATTGATTATCTTCCGCACCATCTCTGGTATTTTGATAATACAATGTTTTTATTCCTAGTTTATAAGCAATCAGTAAATCTTTTAGTAATTGTTTCATAGGAATTTTCCCGTTAGGGAATAATTTAGGATCATAATTAGTATTAGCAGAAATAGATTGATCTATAAATTTTTGCATAATACCAACAAGTTGTAGGTAACCTTTGTTGTTTGGAATGTTCCATAGTAATTCATAATTTTTTTTTAGTTTTTTATATTCAGGAATTACTTGACGTAACATACCATTTTTTGATGCTTTAATACTAATATAACCTCGAGGTGGTTCTATGCCATTAGTAGAATTAGAAATTTGCGAAGATGTTTCAGATGGCATAATTGCTGATAGTGTTGAATTACGTAATCCATATTTTTTTATTTTTTTTCTGAGCAATTCCCAATTTAAATGCAGTGGTTCATCACATATGGTGTCTATGTATTTTTTATAAGTATCTATCGGTAAAATACCTTGATAATATGTGGTATGATGAAACCAAGGACAAGATCCTTTTTCTTTTGCAAGTTCACAAGATGCACTAAGTAAATAATATTGAATAGCTTCAAAGGTTTTATGTGTCAAGTTATTGGCAGATCCATCAGAATAACGAACTCCATTTTTTGCTAAATAATATGCAAAGTTGATTACCCCGATTCCCAATGATCTTCTTCCTTTTGCTCCTCTTCTAGCGCTAAAAACGGGATAATCTTGATAATCGAGTACTGCATCTAGTCCTCGAACTATGAGAGTAGTAAGATCTGCCAGATCATTAAGATTATTTATACTACCCAAATTTATAGCAGAAAGAGTACAAAGTGCTATTTCACCATTTTTATCATGAATGTCATTTAAAGATTTTGTTGGTAATGTTATTTCTAAACACAAATTAGATTGTCGAATTGGAGCAATATTAGGATCAAAGGCACTATGTGTGTTACAATGATCAACATTTTGAATATATATACGTCCAGTAGATGTTCTTTCTTGCATTATAAGTGAAAACAAATCTATTGCTTTTATATGTTTTTTTCTGATATGTATATCATTTTCATATTGAACATATAATTTTTCAAATATATTTTGATTAGAAAAAAAAGTATCATATAAATGAGGTACATCTGATGGACTAAATAAAGTGATATTTTTTCCTAATATCATACGTTGATACATTAATTTATTAATTTGTAATCCGTAATCTATATGTCTTACTCTATTTTCTTCTATTCCTCTATTATTTTTTAGTACAAGTAAATTTTCTACTTCAAAATGCCAAATAGGATAAAATAGAGTAGCAGCTCCTCCTCTTACTCCACCTTGTGAACATGATTTCACGGCTGTTTGAAAATGTTTATAAAAAGGAATAGAACCTGTATGGAAAGCTTCTCCTGATCGAATAGGACTTCCAATAGCTCGAATTTGTCCAGCATTAATCCCTATACCAGCTCTTTGAGAAACATATTTAATAATAGCACTGCTGGTAGCGTTAATTGAATTCAAAGTATCTGCACATTCAATTAATACGCAAGAACTAAATTGACGACTAGGAGTTCTAACACCAGACATTATAGGTGTAGGTAAAGAAATTTTGAATGTAGAAATAGCATCGTAAAAATTTTTAATGTAATTCATTCTTTTTTCTTGAGGATAACTAGAAAATAAACAAGCAGCAATAAGAACATAAAGAAATTGAGCACTTTCGTAAATTTTTCCATTTACTCTGTTTTTTATTAAATATTTTCCTTCTAATTGTTGAACCCCTGCATAGGAGAAATTCATATCTCTCCAATGATTAATAAAAGAGTTCATAACGATATATTCTTGTGATGAGTAATCAATTAATAAACGTTCATCATATTTTCCTAATTTAACCATTTTTTTTACGTGTGTATATAATGAAGGAGGTTCAAATTGACCATATGCTTTTTTCCGAAGATGGAATATAGCTAATCTAGCCGCCATGTATTGATAATCTGGCGTATCTTCAGAAATCAGATCTGCTGCAGTTTTAATGATAGTTTCATGAATATTAATAGTTTTAATGCCATTATAAAATTGTATTTGTGAGCTTAATTTTACTTGAGATATAGAAATATTATTCAGGCCTATTGCTGCCCAAGTTAGAACTCGGTGAATTTTATCCAAATTAATGGGTTCTTTTCTGCCATCTCGTTTGGTTACAAATAAACTATGATGCATGTGAGACTATATACCTATATTAAATGTTTAATTTTTAATCAAATTAAATATTTGTTATGTTAAAGAAAAAATAGTATTTTAAGGTTAATAATTTATTTTTATAAAATATTTTAATACTTATGAATGTTAAAAATTCAATTATTTAAAAATAAAAAAATATAAAATAAACTTAAATACAACATTTTAATAATAGTATTATAATATTTTAATGTATATTAATTTTATGTTACATGGATAGTATCTATTTTTTCGGATAAATAAGATTCATTTACTTTTTGTAAAGCCACTACTTTTTCTTTTTCTGTAGTACGTATTAAAATAACACCTTGCGTATTTCTTCCTAAAATACCAACTTCCGATACCCTGGTTCTTACTAAAGTTCCGGCGTTGGTAATCATCATAATTTGATTATTTTCTAGTACTTGAATTGCTCCAATCATTATGCCATTTTTTTTAGTTATTTTAATTGCAATTATTCCTCGTGTTGCTCGTGATTTAATAGGGAAATCAGAAATCTTAGTTCTTTTCCCGTAACCATTTTCTGTTACTGTTAAAATATTTCCTTTTCCATTAGGAACAATTAAGGATACTACTTGGTCTTTTTTATGAGTTTTTATTCCTTTCACTCCTGAAGCTGTGCGTCCCATATTCCTGACTGATTTTTCAGAAAAATGAACAACTTTTCCAGTAGAAGTAAATAACATAATATTATTTTTCCCATTAGTTAAAGCTACTCCTATTAATTCGTCATTTTCTTTTAAGTTAATGGCAATAATTCCTGTACTACGAGGTCTGCTAAATTCACTTAAAGCAGTTTTTTTTACTATTCCTTTTGCAGTAGCCATAAAAATATTAATGTTGTTATCTTGATTTTTTTTTACTGGTAGTATAGCTGTAATTCTTTCTTTTTTATTTAAAGGTAAAAGATTAACAATAGGACGACCTCGAGCATGTCTACTTGCTTCGGGTAATTGGTATACTTTCATCCAATATAGTATTCCTGTGCTAGAAAAACAAAGAATAGTATCATGCGTATTGGCAACTAATAAACTTTCTATAAAATCTTCTTCTTTTATTTTTGCTGCTGATTTACCTTTTCCTCCTCTTTTTTGTGCATTGTAATCTGATAAAGGTTGATATTTGACGTATCCCGAATGTGATAAAGTTACTACAACATCTTCTTTGGTAATTAAATCTTCAATATTAATATCTGAGGTATTTTCGTTAATTTCAGTTCTTCTTTTATCTCCAAAAGTATTTTTTATTAAAACTAATTCCTCTTGGATTACAGAAACCATGCGGTCAGGATTATTTAAAATATCAGTTAATTTTAAAATTTCTTTTGTAATAGTATTGTAATCTTCTATTAATTTATCTTTTTCTAAATTAGTTAATTTATTTAAACGTAAATCTAAGATAGCTTGTGCCTGTATTTCAGTTAATAAATATTGATTTTGGTTTGTAGATTTATTTTTTTTTTCATTATTTGATAGTGTGACTGAATCGTTTATTTTAAATTGTAATAAAATATCGTTTTTTAAAGTCCAGTGATTAGTCATTAAAAAATTTTTAGCAACCGACGAATTTTTTGATTTTTTAATAAGTTCAATTATTTTGTTGATGTTACACAATGCTAAGATTAATCCTTCAATAACGTGAACTTGTTTATGTGCTTTTTTTAATTCAAAAATTGTACGACGAGTTACTATCTCTTTTCGATGAGTAGTAAAAGATTCTAGTATTTCCTTTAGAGATAAAATTTTTGGTTGTCCGTGACATAAGGCAACCATATTTATACCAAAGGAAGTTTGTAATTGTGTCAGTAAATATAATTGATTTAACACCACTTCTGCTATTGCGTCTTTTTTAATTTCAATGACGATACGCATACCTTCTTTATCAGATTCATCTCTTAATGCACTAATTCCTTCAATTCTTTTTTCTTTGACTAGTTCAGCTATTTTTTCTATTAAACGAGATTTATTTACTTGATAAGGAATTTCGTTTATGATGATACTGGATTTGTGAGTTTTTATATTTGTTTCTATTTTACTGCGTGCTCGAATATAGATTTTCCCTTTTCCTGTTTTATAAGCTTTTTCTATACCTAAACGACCATTGATTATTCCTGCTGTTGGAAAATCAGGTCCTGGTATATATTCCATTAATTTTTTCAAATTAATGTTATTATTTTCTATATATGCTAAACATCCATTAATAACTTCAGTTAAGTTATGTGGTGGGATGTTTGTAGCCATACCGACTGCAATTCCTGAAGCTCCATTAATTAAAAGGTTTGGTATTTTAGTTGGTAGCACCTCAGGTATTTTTTCAGTATCATCGTAATTAGGTATAAAAGGAACAGTATTTTTTTTTAAATCTTTCAGCAATTCATGCGCAATTTTAGACATTCTTATTTCTGTATAACGCATGGCAGCAGCAGAATCTCCGTCTATGGAACCGAAATTACCTTGACCGTCTATCAACATGTAACGTAATGAAAAATTTTGGGCCATTCTTACTATTGCATCATATACAGCTGAATCTCCATGAGGATGGTATTTTCCTATTACGTCTCCTACTACTCTAGCTGATTTTTTATACGGTTTATTCCAGTCGTTACTTAATATGCTCATGGCAAAAAGTATGCGTCTATGTACTGGTTTTAAACCGTCTCTTACATCCGGTAAAGCTCGACCAATAATAACTGACATAGCATAATCTAGATAAGAGTGTTTTAACTCTTCTTCAATATCAACCTGTACAATTTTTTTAGTAAGGTTTTTCATAGAGGTATCGTCTCTTTATAAATTATTTATAGAATCAAGAGTAACAAATGATACCACAATGGACATATTCAGTGAATGAAAAGATAAACTTTAATTTAAAGAAATATTTTTTATAAATGATAAATAAATTAGCTGTACTTTTATTTTTTAATAAGGAATTATGTTATTATGTTTAATATTTAATTTAATTTTGTATATATTAAAAAATATTTTTAAAAATAAAACATTAATTTTTTAATAAAATGTTATTTTTTGATAAAATTAATATTTTATAATGATGTATTTGAATTTTAATTAAATTATAACATGAAGACTATCGATTACTATGAATAATTTTTAGTAGCGATAAATTTGTTAATATTTTATATTAATAAAAAATGGTATATTGGCATATTCTGTGATGAATTTAATAAAAAATTTATTTTATAGATATATAAAAATATATAAATTATTTTATAATAATATATTATATTAAATAAAAATAATGTTTTTGTACTTTTTTACTATTCGAAATATAAATTAAAAAATGTTTTTTAAGGAACATTGTATATTTATTAAAACATAAAATTTTGATCATAGGTTAATTATGGAACAAAAAGAAAAAATTTTAATAGAAAATCTATTTAATAGATTAGAAAATGTAGAAAAAAAATCTTCGGTTCGAGATGTATCAGCTGAAAAATTAATTCAAGAATTATTAATGAAACAACAGAATGCTCCTTATTATATGACTCAAATTATTTTGGTACAAGAAGAGGCAATAAAAAAACTTAATGAACATATAAATCAATTAGAATCTGAAGTTTCGTTAATGAAAGAAAAAGAAAATAAAAATAATTCTACCAGTTTTTTATCTGGTTTGTTCGGTTCTAGCAATGTGGCATCTTCACCAAATAATATAAAAAACGCTTGGGGTAATACATCAGGTAAACTAGATTATAATTCATTACCAATTAATAATGTACCTACAGGAAATATAACTACACCTGGTAGTTCTGGTAATGTAGGTAGTTTTCTTGGAAGTGCTTTACAAACAGCAACAGGTGTAGCTGGCGGTATGATTATGGGTAACATGTTGATGAATCTTTTTCAACATAAGAATTCTGGAGAAGATTTTTTAAATGATGTAAATATCTCTTCAGAAAAAAAAATAGATTCTAATATAGACAATCATGATGTTAATAATCATTATATTGATAATAATAATTCTAATATCCATGAAAATATTGATAACGATATAATTTCAGTAAATGATGATACTATGGATACGGATATTGATGTATCGGATGATAGTAGTTTTATTTAATAAAAAAAAATAGTATAAATAAATATGCATTATATTTTTTGTTAATAGCTTTTTAGCTTTTTTAACATTTTTATGTTTATAATGCATATTTAAAAAAAATTAAATTATTACAGCGAATTTATATAATTATTTTAAGAACAGTAATTTATATTTTTACTTAGATATTTAGACACTCCAGAAGGAGATGCTTCCATAGCTTCTTTTCCTTTTTCCCATTGAGCAGGACAAACTGAACCGTTTTTTTCATGAAATTGCATAGCATCTATCATACGTATCATTTCTTTGATATTTCTACCAAAAGGTAAATCATTAATTACTTGATGACGAATAATACCGTTTATGTCTATTAAGAAAGATGCTCTTAGTGCTATACCTAAATCAGGATGTTCGATTCCATACATTTGTTGTATATTTCTTTTAATGTCTGAAACCATGGTATATTTAATATTTCCGATACCACCTTTATCGATAGGGGTATTACGCCAAGCATTATGGACAAACACTGAATCAAATGACACTCCAACAATTTTTACATTGCGATTTTTAAATTCTTGATAAAATTGATTAAATGCTATAATTTCTGAAGGACAAACGAATGTAAAATCCATAGGCCAGAAAAATAATACAGCAGATGTATTTGAAGTGTATTTTTTAAAATTGAAGTTTTCGATTATTTCACCGTTGTGTAGTATTGCTGGAGCTGTAAAATCTGGCGCTTTTTGCGTAACTAGAATCATTTTTCCCTCATTTTTTATTAAATAAATATTTAATATGATATATTTTAAATTCATATTATATCTTGAATATGAGCTTAATACTGTTATTTATAATAGTTTATTATTTAAATATTTTCATTATATATAATTATATTAATTAATAAAATTATTTTCACTCGTATTGGAGTAATTATGTCAAATAATAATTTAAATTGGTACGATGTATTAAAAAAAGAAAAAAAAAACTTATTTTTTAGATATAATTCATTTCATATCTAATGAAAGATTAAAAAAAATAATTTATCCACCTAATAAAGATATATTCACAGCCTTTCTATTAACTCCATTTACTTCTATTAAAGTAGTTATTTTAGGACAAGATCCATATTATCATTATAAACAAGCACATGGTTTGGCTTTTTCTGTTAATTTAGGAGAAATTATTCCACCTTCTTTAAAAAACATATATCAAGAAATATCCGATAATTTTTCATCAGATTATATCTTTCAGGATGGTTTTTTAAATAATTGGGCAAAACAAGGTGTTTTTTTATTAAATTCTATTTTAACAGTAGAATCCGGAAAACCAGGTTCTCATTCCCAGATTGGTTGGCAGTTATTTACAGATAAAGTAATTAAAGTCATAAATGAACATTTAAATGGTGTAGTTTTTTTACTATGGGGTAATAGTGCTAAAAGTAAAATTAGTATTATTAATAGAAAAAAACATTATATTTTACAGGCGTCGCATCCATCACCTTTATCAGTTTATCGTGGGTTTTTTGGATGCCGCCATTTTTTTATTGCTAATCAGATATTAATAAAGCAAGGTAAAACACCTATCAATTGGTTTTGTTAATAGTATACTTTTTTAGCAAGATATTTTTTTTTAAAGAGATATTTCTACTTTAGCTTTTCTTAATACAGTACCATTTAACGTATAACCGTGTTGTATTACAGAAATAATATGATTGGATTGTGTGTTTTTAGATTTTTTACTTAGTATAGGTTGATGTAAATTTGATTGGAATATTGTATTTTTGTGTCCTTCTCTTTTTATACCGAATTTTGAAATAACATTTAACATAGATTTTAAAGTTAAACTAATACCTTGTACCATGATTGTTTCTTGATTTTTTTTTTGGTCAGCTATTTTTAATATTTCTTCTAAAGAATCAATAATAGGAAGTATTTTTTTTGCAAATTTTTCTAATTGAGAATTTTTGATCATTTTTATATTTTGTTCACTTTTTTTTCTTATATTTTCTATTTTTGCTTGTCCTCGTAATTGTATATCGGTTATATCATTTTTTACATTTGATATTTTTTTTCTTAAATCTATTATTTGATATTTTTTATTATTTATATCAATTTTATTTTTATCATTTTTTATGTTTAATTTGTTTTTTTTTTCAGTATTTAATTCTAATTTATCTTCATTGATTTGTTTTTCATTTTTTGATTCTAATTTTTGATTATTCATAATGTGTTCTATTTTTTATATTAATTTTGTTAATTAATTTAGTATGAGGGTTATAAGAAAATTTTCAAGATTATTTTATTAAAAAAAATCGCTTTTAACATTAGGAAAATAAAATAGATGAAACCATTTTTAAATTATATTGGTTTAGCAGGTATTCCACGAAATTCTCAATCATTAGAAACACATAAAATACTTTATGATTGGTTAATAAAGAAAGGTTATAAAGTAATGATTGAATATCAAATAGCAGAACAATTATTATCGATTAAGAAACCTAATGTTGGCACATTATCACAAATCGGTCAATATTGTGATTTAGCTATAGTTGTAGGAGGTGATGGTAATTTGTTATGTGCAGGTTATATCTTGTGTGGTTATAACATAAAAATAATTGGTGTAAATAGAGGAAATTTAGGTTTTCTTACTGATTTAAGTCCTGATAAAGTGTTAAAACAGTTATCAGATGTTTTATCTGGGAAATATATATTAGAGAACAGGTTTTTACTGGAGATTCAAATATGTCAAGAACACGGAGAAAGTTATGTTAATACTGCTATAAATGAAGTAGTTTTGCATGCGGATAAAGTAGCTCATATGATAGAATTTGAAGTTTATATTGACGAAAGTTTTGCTTTTTCTCAGAGATCAGATGGTTTAATTATTTCTACTCCTACAGGTTCGACAGGTTATTCACTTTCAGCTGGTGGACCAATACTTTCTGCATCTTTAGAAGCAGTTGTATTAATACCTATGTTTCCTCATACCTTGTCGGCTCGTCCGTTAGTAATTAGTAGTGATAGCAAGATTTGTTTAAAATTCCCAAACACTTATAAAAATTTAAAAATTAGTTGTGATAGTCAAAGAGTGTTATCTGTTAATTACAAAGATAAGATATTCATTCGTAGAAGTCATTATTGCCTTAATTTTATTCATCCCAAAAGTTATAACTATTTCGATAGATTAAGTTCTAAATTAAACTGGTCAAGAAATTTTTTTAATTAGTATCAAATATGTGTATAGTACATGTTTCAATTTTAAATTTTAAATACAAATAAAATGGAGCTGGCGGGAGTCGAACCCGCGTCCAAAATTTCTACAACTTCAGCACTACATGCTTAGTCTATTTTTTAATAAAAAATTATTCTTATTTTTTATAGACTTAAAATAAGATTTTAGCTTAATTTAGTTTTAACGTATATCTCTCTTAAGCAAAGGGTTTATACGAATCTCTGTAGTTTTGACCTTCTTTAATATCTAATTTTAAGAGAATAAATTAGATTGAAGGGCTTTAGATAGTTTATTAAGCTGCTAAAGCGTAATGTTTTTGATTTGCATTTGTTTTTTACGGCTTTTAACGAGGCAAACCGTTCCTCGGCATGCACTTTAGTTTTCGATAATCTTGTCGAATCCAAAACAGCCCCAAAATTATTTTTATATTATTACAAAATAAAATAAAATAGTCTATATATTATTTTTATAATAAAAATATTATGTTTATAAATAAAAATATTATTTTTAATATCAATGAGAAAAATAAAAAACATGAATTTATTTACTTCATTAAACAGTACTATTTTATAATATGTATTATGATATTGATCGATTATTTATACATGTTGAGAAAATAACATTATTAGTCTATTTTATAGACATAGATATAATATTATAAGGGAGTATAAAATGCATAAATTTGTTGATAACATTTTAAGGAATTAGAATATGAATGTTTTAGAAAAAATTAAGAGTCAAATTGAAGAAAATCCAATTTTAATTTATATAAAAGGAAGTCCTGATGCACCAGAATGTGGTTTTTCTGCTCAAGCAGTTCAGGCATTATCTTCATGTGGAGAAAAGTTTGCATACGTGGATATTTTAAAATATCCAGAAATTCGAACTGAGTTACCAAAGTTCGCCAATTGGCCAACTTTTCCTCAATTATGGATAGAAGGAGAACTTATTGGAGGATGCAATATAATTATGGAAATGGTAAGTAACGGTACTCTTAAAAAATTAATCAAAGAAACAGTAATAAAATATAAAAAAAATAAATAATTATTATATTAAAAAATAGATATTAGTCAGTTACTAAAAAATTTTCTAATATTGAATACTATATCTACTATATGTTTTATATGTACTTTGAAATATAAAATATGTAGTAGATATAAAAAATTGATAATTAGATTATTTTAAATAAATTTAATAAGAAATATATGTAAAATTTGTATTTATGATAAAGGCCATCCTCCTAATCTTTTCCAACGATTTACTAATTCACAAAATAGTTCAGCAGTTTTTTGAGAGTCATAGAGTGCTGAATGAGCTTGTTTGTTATCAAATAGTAATCCAGCAGCTTTACATGATTTTGCTAGCACAGTTTGTCCCAATGCTAATCCACTTAAAGTTGCTGTATCAAAAGTTGCAAAGGGATGAAAAGGATGATTTTGTATCCCCGTTCTTTGAATTGCAGCCATGATAAAATTATGATCGAAACTCGCATTGTGAGCAACTATTATACTACGATTACAGTTTTTAATTTTCATACCTTTGTTTATGGCATTGAATATGCAAAAGAGAGCTTCTTGTTCACTGATTGCTCCTCTTAACGGATTAAAAGGATCAATTTTGTTAAAAGCAATGGCTTCTGGTTGAATAAAAGATCCATTAAAAGGGATAATATGAAAATGTAAGCAGGATTCTTTTTTTAACCAACCTTCTGAATCCATGTATAACGTATACATTCCTATTTCTAATATAGCATCAGTTTGTGAATTAAATCCCGCTGTTTCTATATCTATTACTACAGGATAGAAACCACGGAATCTTTTTTTTAATAAATTATCTTCTTGATTTATAGACATTTACATCTCATATAACAATATTAGTAATATATTATTTACACATTTTCATTATAAATTTTTATTAAAAAATAAATAAATTTTTTTTTTATTTAGATATAATAAATTTATATTAATGATTTTTATATATATTTTAAAATAAATAAATGCAGTATATATTTAAAAATAAATGTAGTATTTATTTTATTCATAAATTAATAATGTTATATTCAATATAACATTTTTTTAAAATAAAGAGTAATAAAATCTTGTATTTTAATATTATTAAAAACTTTTGGTGTTAAATATATTTATAAGTTTAAATATTAATTGAACAAGAATTTTAATATTACTAATAAAATATTAAAGGAAGTAAAAAATGATTCATATGTTACCTGTATTACCTTATTCTTATGATTTTTTAGAGCCATATTTTGATAAAGAAACTATGTTTATTCATCATACTAAACATCATCAAACATATATCAATAATTTAAACATAGCTTTAAAAGGAACAAAATTTTTAAATTTATCTATTGATAATTTAATCATCCAATTAGATAAATTATCTTTTGATAAAAGAAAAATAATACAAAATAATGCTGGTGGACATATTAATCATAGTCTATTTTGGAAAGGGTTAAAAATAGGAACAAATTTAAGTCCTATTTTAAAAAAATCTATTGAAAAAGATTTTAATTCTATTTCAAATTTTAAAAAAAAGTTTGAAGAAGCAGCATTAAATCATTTTGGTTCTGGATGGGTATGGTTGATAAAAAATAATTCTACTTTATCTATTGTAACAACTGTTAATCAAGATAATCCATTAATGGGTCAAAATATTGCTGGAGTTTACGGAATACCTATTATATCTTTAGATTTATGGGAGCATGCGTATTATTTAAAATACCAAAATAAAAAAATTGATTATATTAAAGCATTTTGGAACGTGGTAAATTGGGATGAGGCATTAAATCGTTTTACAAATAAAAATTGTTTTTTTAATTAATTTAAGATGCATGTTATTTAATTAGTAATTTTTACATATTGTTCGTATTAATTATATAATTATAAATTAGTTTTATTGTACTTTTAAGTAAGGTGTTTTTTGAATAAAATAAAAATGATGGTAGGTTTAGCAAATCCAATAATTAAATATGGTAAAACTAGACATAATATCGGTTCTCGTTATTTGCAAATGGTTGCTAAACATTATCGTGAACATTTAAAGGAAGAAAAAAAATTTTTTGGATATACTGGTGTCGTTTTTATAAAAAATAAAATTCGTTTATTAATACCAAATACATATATGAATATTAGTGGTAAATCTGTTTTTTCAATGGCTTCGTTTTATCGTATTCCCTTAAACGAAATTTTATTAATTCATGATGAATTAGATCTTTTCCCAGGAATTATTAAATTTAAATATGGTATTGGTCATAATGGACACAATGGATTAAGGAACGTTATTAATACATTTGATAAAAAAGAATCTTTTCCACGCATTTCTATAGGTATTGGTCGTCCTATTCAAAAGAAGGAAGTAGCATGTTTTGTATTGTCTCCACCAACAGAACAAGAAAATATTTTAATTAATCGAGCGATAGGAAAATCAATTAATAAAATTACCAAATTTATTAATTTATCTTAAAGTATAGAAAATATTATGTTCATTTTTTACATTTCTTCAGTAAAATAGGATATTAGTATGAGTTTTAAATGCGGCATAATAGGATTACCTAATGTGGGTAAATCGACTTTATTTAATGCTTTAACTAAAAGTTCTGTGGCAGCTGAAAATTTTCCATTTTGTACTATAAAACCCAATATAGGTATGGTTCCAATTTTTGATAATCGTCTTTACAAAATAGCAGAGATAGAAGGATCTTCACGAATTGTTAAAAATTTTATAGAATTCATAGATATAGCTGGATTAGTTAAAGGGGCTGCTCAAGGTGAAGGATTAGGGAATAAATTTCTAGAATATGTAAAAGACACTGATGCTATTATACATGTTGTACGTTTTTTCCATGATCTTAGAGTAACTCATATTTATGGAAAAATCCAACCGATAGTAGACATTGAAATAGTTAATATGGAATTATGTTTGTCGGATTTAGATTTATGTGAATCACAGGTTTTAAAGATTAAGAAAAAAATAAACATGAAAAATTTATTTTTAAAAAAAGAACTTTCTCTTTTAGAGAAATGTATTGCTCATCTAAAAAAATTTAAGATGTTGAGAACATTAAAAATAAATCAAGAAGAAAATTCATTGATTAGCCATTTAAGATTAATTACATTAAAGCCAGTAATGTATGTAATAAATACCAATGATATGTTACGCAATGAAAACAAAAATATAGAAAAAATTTATGATATAGCTGAAAAAGACGACGCTAAAGTTATTCAATTATCTGCAATGCTTGAATTAAATTCTGTCAATTTCAATCAGATAGGAAATAATAAATTTTCGGATGAATCAGAAGTAAAAAGATCTGGTTTAGACAGAGTTTCTTCATTAGGTTATTCTTTATTGAAATTAGAAACATTTTTTACTGCTGGTATAAAAGAAGTGAGGGCATGGACAATTTCCAAAGGTACTACAGCAATAGAAGCAGCAGGTAAAATTCATTCAGATTTTAAAAAAGGTTTTATTCGAGCTAAAGTAATTAGTTATACTGATTTTATAAAATATAAAGGAGAAAGGAATGTTAAAGAATTGGGGAAAATTAGAGGTGAAGGTAAAAACTATGTTGTTCAAGACGGTGATATCATAAACTTTTTGTTTAATGTTTAACTAAATATTTTTATTTTGATTTATTGATAAATACTTTTTATTTATATAATTTTTTTTTGTAAAAAATGAAATTAGTTTTTAAATATTATTAAATTTAATCAATTTTTAATATAAGAGAGAGAGGATAGAATATATGATTCTCCTCTCTGTTAAATAGAAAATTTTTATATATCTAGTAAAAATTTACGTAATTGAGAAAAATTTGGTAACATGTTGTGTGATAACAAGGGTAAATTATTAATTTTTGCCAATTTTTTAGGTAGTGGTAAAGTGATATCTAAAATATTTTCAATAGTTTTTTTAAATTTTGCAGGATGTGCTGTGCCTAAAAATAATCCAAATTGATCATCTTTTAATTTATTTTTGAGTAATTTATATGCTATTGCAGCATGTGGTTCTGAAATATAACCTAATTTTTTTAGTTCTAATAAAGTATGTTTCGTTTCGGTATCAGATACACTGCCATAACCTAATTTTTTTAAGTTCCATTTTTTACGATGGAATAATTCTTCCACTCTCGGCCAATTGTTAGGTTGACTAATGTCCATTGCATTAGAAATGGTAGAAATAGTGGTATATGGTTTCCATTGACCTGTTGCAAGGAAACGAGGTACGGTATCGTTAGCGTTAGTGGATGCTATGAATGATAAAATAGATAAACCAAGAGATTTCGCTAGTAATCCTGCAGTTAAGTTTCCAAAATTACCGCAAGGAACAGAAATGACTATTTTTTCCCTTTTTTCTTTTGGTATTAATGAAAAAGCTTCAAAATAATAACAAATTTGCGCTAATAATCGACTAATATTAATGGAGTTAGCAGAATTTAATCCTGTACTTTTTTTTAAAACTATGTCATTAAAAGATTTTTTAACGAGTGTTTGGCATTCATCAAAACTACCGTTAATAGCTATGGTGTGAATATTGCCACCTAATGTACAAAATAACTTTTCTTGAAATTCGCTAATTTTACCTTTAGGATATAAAATGATTACACGTACATTTTTCATGCCATAAAAAGCATGAGCTACTGCTGCACCTGTGTCTCCTGATGTTGCAGTTAAAATGGTGATCAGTGAATTGTTTCCATCTTGATTAAGATGCGATAACATTTGAGCCATAAAACGTGCACCAAAATCTTTAAATGCTAAGGTTGGTCCGTGAAATAGTTCAAAACATGCTATGTTTTTTGTAATTTTTACTAATCTTGGAGGAGAAAATAAAAATGCTTTTTTAACACGATTATGTAATTCTTTTTGGTTTATTTCATCACCAATGAAATATGAAAGAATATTACTACTTCTTGTAATAAAATCCATTTTTAAGAGTTCTTCTAATTTTTCTTTTTCAATTTTAGGTAAATCTAAAGGGAAAAAAAGTCCTTGTTTTTGACCTAATCCTAATTTAATAGCTTGAAAGAAATTTACTTTTTCATTACTATCTTTAAGATTATAAAGTTTCATTTATTCTCCTATTTGACGTGCACCAATATTATCTAAATTACAGATATGTACGAATCCTTTTTTATTTTGTAAATAATTAATGGTAAGCCATTTAGCTATTTTTTTTGCAAGAGCAATGTTTTCACATATAGCGAATAAAGTTGGTCCTGATCCAGAAATACCACAACTAAGGGCTCCCATTTCTAAAACATTTTTTTTTGCATAAGAAAAACTGGGTATTAATTTCATACGATGTGGTTCAGCAATTATATCTTTTATGAACGCAGTAGCTAGAAGAGATTGTTGTGTATAAGATGCATGAATAAATCCAGCTAAGTTTTTGCTATGTTGGATACATGTTTCTTTTGTATATTTTTTAGGTAATAAAGATCTTGATACCTCAGTTGATAAATTTACTCCTGGCCAAGCAACAATCCATAACCATTTTTTAAATATAGGAATGGATTGACTAATAATATTATTTTCTTCAATAATTAATTGTAATCCTCCGAGATAGGAAGGTGCAACATTATCATAATGTATACTTCCAGATATATTTCCTTCTAATTTTCCCATTAAATTTAATAATTTTGATGTAGTTAAAGGTTTATTGCAAAATTCATTCATTGCAACTAATCCAGCTACTATAGAGCATGCACTGGATCCTAAACCAGAACCAATAGGCATATTTTTTTCCAATGTAATGGTAACTGGAACATCTTTTTTTATGATTTTACAAAAATGATGCCAACATTGCCATACAATATTTTTTTTATTATCTGATGGTAATTCATTAGCGAATTTCCCTTTATTAATTAAATAGAATTGATTAGATGAAACAATTTTGATTGAATCTCCTAATAAATTTCCGTCTATTGGTGATATAGCTACACCGAGGACATCAAATCCAACTCCTACATTGCCAATAGAAGCAGGAGCGAAAATTTTTATCATTTTTATACTCCTGACTTGCATGGTAATGTACGTAATATATCGGAAAATACACCTGCTGCTGTTACATTATTTCCTGCACCGTATCCTCTTAATACCAACGGTATTGGTTGGTAATATTTGCTATAAAATGCCAATGCATTTTCTCCGTTCTTTATTGTATATAAAGGGTCTTCCTTGTCTACTGCTTCAATTTTTACTTGACATTGACCTATCGGATCTATTATTCCGACGAAACGTAATACTTTCCCTTTATTTTTTTCTTGTCTTACTCGTACAGAAAATAAAGGATCTAATTCTTTTAGTTTTTCCATAAAATTTTTTACATTTGGAATGTCTTGAAATGTATCAGGTAATAAATTTTCTATTTTAATATCTTTTAATTCTATTTCGTATCCCACTTCTCGAGCTAAAATTAATAATTTTCTCGCGACATCAATACCTGATAAATCATCGCGAGGGTCTGGTTCCGTGAAGCCTATTTCTTTGGCGTTTTGAGTGGCTTGAGATAAAGGAATACCTTCTTCTAATTGTCCAAAAATAAATGATAAAGAACCAGATAAGATACCTCTAAAATGGATTAATGTATCTCCTGAATTCAATAAATTTTGTAGATTATCGATAACAGGTAATCCAGCTCCTACATTTGTATCGTATAAAAATTTTTTTTTAAATTTGACAGCAATGTTTCTAATTTTTTTGTAATATGATAAATCTGTGGTATTTGCTTTTTTATTAGAAGTAACAACATGGAAACCATTAGAAAGGAAATTAGTATATTGATACGATAAATGTTCATCTGCTGTACAATCAATTAGAACAGGATTTATTAAAGGATATTCTTTAATGATATTAATTATTTTTTTTACAGTAAAAGAATTTTTTGTATTTTCAAAATATTTTTTCCAGTTTTCTAGTGGAATGCCTTGCATGTTTATGAGTAATTTTTTAGAGTTAGCTATTCCACATATTTTAAGATCTATTTTTTTTTCTTTTAACCAGTTCTTTTGATGATAGATTTGTTGTAATAAAGTGTTACCGATGCCACCAATTCCTATTAAAAATATTTCAATAATTTGATTTTTATTAAATAAAACTTGATGAGTTGTCTTTATTGCATTTGTTAAATGAGAATTACTAATAACTACAGATATAGAATTTTTAGATGACCCTTGTGCTATAGCTACAATGTTAATTTTAGCATTGGCTAAAGCTGAAAGAAAATAGGCAGAAATATGTGGTTTATTTTGTATATCAGAACTTATTATTGACACAATTGATAAATTTTTGATTATATTAAAAGAGTTTAATAATCCATTTTTTAGCTCAAGATGAAATTCATTTTTTAATATAGATTCTACCCGCATAATATTTTTTTGAGGTATACAAAAATTGATGCTATTTTCCGCGGAAGATTGTGTAGTTAGCATTACCCAAATTTTGTTATACGAAATGACAGAAAATATTCGAGCTGTAATTTCTGATGCATTTTCCATACCTGGTCCTACTATGTGAAACATAGATATATTATTCAGATAAGTAATTCCTTTTATATTTTCTTTTTTTTCTTTATTTTCAGCGCAAATTAATGTTCCCATGGCACTAGGTTTGGAAGTATTTTTAATTAAACAAGGAATTTTTAACTTAGCGATTGGGGAAATAGTTCGTGGATGTAATACTTTTGCTCCAAAATAAGATAATTCTATTGCTTCTTGATATGTTAGTGACGTTAATAATTTTGCGTCTGGTACTTTTTTGGGATCGCAAGTATAGATGCCATCTACATCTGTCCAAATTTCGCAATAATTTGCGTTTAAACAAGAAGATAAAATTGAAGCGGAATAATCAGAACCATTCCGACCTAACACCACCAATTCTCCTTTTTTATTACCGGCTATAAATCCAGACATAAGGATAATATGGTCATTAGGAATATTCATTGCATTAATTCGTTTACTAGATTCTATAATATCAATTTCGGATTCCATATAATTACCTATGCCAAGCAAATTTTTGACTGGATCAATTATAGTAATTTTATAATTACGGGACTCAAGTATTCCTTTCATAATAATTACTGATAATATTTCACCACGACAAATAATGTTAGCATAAATGTTGTCAGGACATTGACTTAATAAATGAATTCCATAAAAAATTTTTTTTAATTTTATAAATTCTTCATCGATAATAATTTTTAATTTTTTGTAAGGAAATTTATTTTGTAATAAATTTATTTCTTTTAAAATTTTTAAAAAAATATGTTTTGTTTCATGAACATAGGACTCTATATTTTCTTGTTTAATAGTTTTTTCAATGATTTTAATTAAACAGTTAGTAACTGTTGCAGGAGCAGAAAGAACTATTCCTATTTGTTCGTATTTAATTTTATTTTCAATAATGTTAGCTACATGTAAAAATCTTTCTGCATTTGCGAGTGATGTACCGCCGAATTTTAAAATTCGCATGATTCAAATTCTCCTGAATTTATGCCAAAAAAAAGCCGCATTAGTTATGATGCGAGCTTTTATATTTTTACATATTTAAACCTAAAAATATGTAAAATATTTTTGTATTTAGGTGGTTAATGTAGATTTTTAATCTTGTTAAATATATTTTTTAAATCAGATATTTTTTACGTTAATTTTTTAATATTTTTATTATTTTGAATATTAATATATTATTATATGCATTGATGATGAAAAGGATCTAAATTATAACATATATTTACATATTATTCTTTATTTTACTTAGGATTGTTATTGAATGTAATTTTTATTATGTTTAATTTGATTTTCATAACATTTAATTGTTTTTTTTATATAAATTTTTATGTTATTAAGTTTGATTTTTATGTTGGAGAAGTTTTATAAAATTTTTTTTATATTCAGGGTAAAAAATATGTATCTAATATACAATGGATATTGTAGATTATAATGTAATTTATATTGAATTATTTTTTATAAAAATCAATATATTTGATAAAGTTATATTAAGTATGTAATTGTTTCTTAATTTTTATCAAATTTATTCGAACACACTACATTAATTGTTATGAAACATACAGTGAAAGTTATTATTTCTGAATCAGAATTACATACGAGAATTAATGAGTTAGGTAAACAGATTACTAATAATTATAAAAACAGCAATAGTAATATTTTATTAATAGGATTGTTAAGGGGTTCTTTTATTTTTATGGCTGATTTATGCCGTGCTATTCAAATTTCTCATGAAGTAGATTTTATGACTATATCTAGTTATGGAAGAGGCATGCTATCTAGTCAAGATGTTAAAATCTTAAAAGATTTAAATGAAGATATTTTGGGGAAGCATGTTTTAATTATAGAAGATATAATTGATTCTGGAAATACATTAAGTAAAGTATTAGCTATCTTAAAACTTAGAAAACCTAAATCTTTGGCGGTATGTACATTGTTAGATAAACCTGATTGTCGTGAAAAAAATATTGTTATAGATTATATTGGATTTTCTATTCCTAATGAGTTTATGGTAGGATATGGTATTGATTATGCACAATGTTATCGTCATTTACCTTATATTGGTAAAGTTGTTTTATTTAAATAAAATTTTATTGATAGATAATAGAATTTTTATAAAGACAATATAAATAATATTTTTTATTAACTTTTTATTAAATATTTTTAATATAATTAAATTTATATTTATCCTTAAATAATTTAATTTTTAATTATTTTAAAGAGTATTGATTTTTTAAAAAATTGATAATTATGTAATAAAATTTATAAGTGAAATAGGATTTATTCCCATTTCACTAATAATAAATTTTTATAATAAATTAACCTGACATTTGTTTTTTACGTATTTCTTCTAATGTTTTACAGTCAATACATAGATTAGCAGTGGGACGAGCTTCAAGTCTGCGAATACCGATTTCAATATTACAGGAATCACAGTATCCGAAATTTTTATTTTCAACTTTTTTTAAAGTTATTTGTATATTTTTTATTAATTTTGACTCTCTTGCTCTGTTCCTTAATTCAATACTAAATTCTTCTTCTTGTGTTGCTCGATCAACAGGATCAGGGAAATTGCTTGATTGATCTTTCATATAGGGAGTAATATGATTTGTTTCACTTTGTAATTGATATTTCCAAGCTTCGAGAATTTTTTTAAAGTGATTTATTTGATTTTTATTCATATATTTTTCATCTTTTTTAACTTGATATGGTAAAACTCCAGCCATAGCAAGAACACTTAGTGATGATATTTTTCTATTTTTTTCTTTTTTCATATTTTTCCTATATAATGTATTATATACAATTTAATAAATAGCAAGAGATATTGTTTTTTTATATGTATGATTTTTTATACATAACTTTCACAATACTATATTTCTATTTTAAATTGTAATTTAATCTTGTTTAAGATTATTTTTATAACGTGCATATATTTTTTAATTTTTTATAAAAATAAATAAATTAATTTTTAGAAATTTTATGAAATATTATTCATTAATAATGCAAATATATTTTAGGATGTATAGATATACTTAAAAATTTGACATTATTTTTTTTGTATATAGCAACAAACAGAGAGGTATATTAAAATATTTATTTTATTATAAAATATTTTATATAAAAAATGTATTTTTTTGAGTTTAAAGAAAATGTTTTTTAATGCACATTTGAAATTTAATATATGTTTTTTAAAATTGTGTTTTTGAAAAATAATCTTGCATAGATGGTAAAATAATAATTTTATGAAATTTGCATTAGGAGTTGAATATGATGGTTCTTTATATCATGGATGGCAATTTCAAAAAGAAGTAAGTAGTATTCAAGGAGAATTAGAAAAAGCGCTATCTTATATCGCTAATCATAAAGTCAATGTAATATGCGCAGGAAGAACCGATGCTGGTGTACATAGCACATCACAGGTAGTACATTTTAGAACTTTTTCTATTCGTTCAGAACGTTCTTGGACTATTGGAGTGAATAGTTATTTACCCAATAATATCACAGTTTTATGGATTAAAGAGGTTTCAGAATATTTTCATGCACGTTATAGTGCTTTATCACGTACTTATCGTTATATAATTTATAATCATGTTTTTCGTTCTTCAATTTTAGAAAATAAAATATTAAATTTTCATAAAAAATTGGATGTTGATAATATGAATAAAGCAGGACAATATTTGGTTGGAGAACATGATTTTACTTCATTTAGAGGAAGTTTTTGTCAATCATTTACTCCTTATCGTAAAATAACTCATTTTCAGGTAACACGTATAAATCATTTTGTGATAATTGATGTAACAGCAAATGCTTTTTTATATCATATGGTTCGAAATATAGTGGGTTGTTTGTTAGATATAGGTACTCATAAGCGTAAAATAAATTGGATTGTGTCAGTATTAAATTTAAAAAATAGACAAGCAACAGGATCGATAACAGCTAAAGCGCAAGGTTTGTATTTGGTTTCAGTAGATTATCCTACTTACTTTAATATTCCTCGATTACCCTTAGGTCCGTTGTTTTTTCAAAATTAATAAAATTAATAAAAATATTCATATTGGAGTGTTTTATTAAATAATTTTATTACATTGGATATTTAAATTTAAAATTATGAGTTTAAAAAATATTAATTCTAATGGTATTTAGATTATTTAATCTGTTTTATATATGATAGACATCATAGGAATTTATTTATAATTTTGAATTTTTATTTTTATGACATATCCATACATGATATTAATGTCTTTTTTTTATAAATTATATAATTGGTTTATAAATCAAATTTATTTTTATTAAAAATTATGATTTTTAAATTAAAAATTTTTGAATATAAAAAATATCTGTAATATCGAAAATTATGATTATAATTGTATTTTTATAAAAATCAGATGATCAAAGGATATCATGTTAATATTAAAATATAAATAATAATTTTAAATTATAAAATTATCAATCGATATCAAGTAATTTTAGTAAAATTTTATTTTAGAAAATTTATTCGAAAATAATTTGGTACATATATACAATTTTACACATTATATTCGTTTTTATGAGAATATTGACATGTTAATAAAAACATTAACCAAAATTTTTGGTAATTACAGTGATCGTATTTTAGGAAGAATGCAAAATATTGTTGATAAGATTAATCAAATAGAATCTGATTTTGTAAAAATGTCTGATTCTGAATTACAAAAACAAACTGAAATATTTCGTTCTTCTTTGAGGAAAGGATCAAGTTTGGATAGTTTACTTCCAAAAGCATTTGCTACCGTCAGAGAAGCAAGTAAACGTATATTTGGTATGCGACATTTTGATGTTCAATTACTTGGAGGTATAGTTTTACATCAGAAATGTATTGCTGAAATGCGAACTGGAGAAGGTAAAACTTTAACTGCTACTTTACCAGCTTATTTGCACGCTTTAATTGGAAAAGGTGTGCACATAGTTACTATGAATGATTATCTTGCTCAACGTGATGCTAAAAAAAATAAACATTTGTTTGAATTTTTAGGTTTAACTGTTGGTGTAAATGTGACAGGTATGTCATTTGAATTAAAAAAATCAGCTTATCTTTCTGATATAACATATGGTACAAATAATGAATATGGTTTTGATTATCTTCGAGATAATATGATTTTTCATACTTCAGAGAGAGTACAAAGAAAATTATATTATGCGCTAATCGATGAAGTTGATTCTATATTAATAGATGAAGCTCGTACTCCTTTAATCATTTCTGGACAAGCTGAAGACAATGCTGAATTGTACATTTTAATTAATAAAATCGTACCAAAATTAATTCAACAAGAAAAAGAAGATACAGATTCTTTTCATGGAGAAGGGCATTTTTCAGTTGATGAAAAACAGAAACGAGTTTATTTAACTGAAAGAGGTTTAATTGCAATTGAAAATTTGTTAGTTTGTAACAATATAATGAAGAAGAATGATTCTCTTTATTCTAAAAAAAATATAGTATTAATGAATCATATTATCGTTGCTTTACAAGCACATAGTTTATATATTAGGAACATAGATTATCTTGTAAAAGATAATCAAATATTAGTAGTAGATGAACATACTGGACGAATTGTAAAAGGAAGGCGTTGGTCGGACGGATTGCATCAAGCTATTGAAGCTAAAGAAGGTGTGACAGTAAATAATGAAAATCGGACTTTAGCTACTATCACTTTTCAAAATTATTTTCGTTTATATGATAGATTATCGGGTATGACAGGTACTGCAGAGACTGAATCACTTGAATTTAGTTCTATATATAATTTAGATACTGTCATTATTCCGACTAATTTCCCTATGATACGGAAAGATTTACCAGATTTAGTCTTTATAACTGAAAATGAAAAGATTGATGCCATTATCAATGATATTAAAGATTGTATAAATAGAAAACAACCTGTTTTAGTAGGTACAATTTCAATTGAAAAATCAGAACTAATATCTTCTAAATTAAATTCATTAAAAATAAAACATAATGTATTAAATGCAAAGTTTCATAAAAAAGAAGCTGAAATTATTTCTGAAGCCGGTAAATTAGGTTCTGTTACCATAGCCACCAATATGGCTGGTAGAGGGACAGATATAGTTTTAGGAGGAAGTATAAATTTAGATAAGAATTGTTCTTCTAGAATAAATAATAAGAATAAGGAGATTATTGAAAAAAAATGGGAAAATGAACATAATACAGTTTTATCTGTAGGAGGATTGCATATTATTGGGACGGAAAGACATGAATCTCGTCGAATTGATAATCAATTACGTGGAAGATCAGGTCGTCAAGGTGATAGTGGTTCTTCTCGTTTTTATTTATCCATGCAAGATACTTTGATCAGGTTGTTCGCTTCTGATCATATGGTATCGATTATGCAAAAGTTAAAAATAAAACCAGGAGAAGCAATTACACATCCTTTTTTAACAAAATCTATTTTATATGCTCAAAAAAAAGTAGAAAATTATAATTTTGATATTCGTAAACAAATTTTAGAGTACGATAATGTTATTAACGAACAACGACGTGTTGTTTATGAGCATAGAAATTTTTTAGTAGATTCCGAGGATATCAGTATCATAGTAGTAAATGTTTTAAAAGATGTATTTTATAGAGTTATTAATAATTATTTATTGGAAAAATCATTGAAAGAAGAAAGTGTAATTTTAAATTTAGAAAATAAATTAAATAATATGTTTAATTTAAATTTATCTTTCTCTTGTTTTTTAAATAAAAATTTTTTTTTAGAAAAAAGCAATTTTATTAATGTAATCATAGAAAAAATTAAATCAAATTATGTTAATAAAGAACATATTATTGGTTTTATGGATATGAGAAAATTAGAAAAATCGATAATGTTACATACCTTAGACATATTTTGGCAAGAACATTTGTCGGCTATGGATGATTTAAGACAAGGTATACATCTACGAGGATATGCTCAAAAAAATCCTAAAGAAGAATATAAAAGAGAAGCGTTCAATATGTTTTCTTCTATGTTAGAATCTTTAAAATATGAATTTGTTTTGCTATTACATAAGATTAATATTCTTAATTTAAGAAAAAAAGACGCTATTAATGATTATACTTTATTTAACTTCAGAGATTGGCAAAATGCAATAAATGATTAATTTATATGTAATTGCAGTTTAAAAAAATTGAAAATTAATTTTATGCTTGCAGATTATAAAATTATAATTTTTGTAACTGTTTGATATTAATTTTTTTTATGTATAAGGATTATGAAAAGTTATATAAATATAAAAATTTTTACTAGTGATTAATATTAAGAACAGTAATAATTATTGATTAAAATTATGATTGTCAATAATCATTGATAATTATAGTAAAATAATATTTTTTATTATATTAGTATAGTATACGAATTTCCCTAATTGTAAATTTCGATATGAATTTAATTTAATATTTTAATATATCTTTTTTAAAAGATGATTATGTACATGACTCGTTATTTTTAGTATTTTTATACTAGTATTTTTTGAATTATTAACTAAATTTGTTTTATTAGAAGCGAGATATATATTTTAAATATCATTAATTGTAAGTTTGATTCTATCTAATTAGGAAAAGATTATTGATGCGTATTGAAGAAGATATAAAGTTAGGTTTTAAAGATGTTCTAATTCGTCCTAAACGTTCAACGTTAATAAGTCGATCACAGGTGGATTTATATCGTAAATTTATTTTTAAAAATTCAAAATTAATATGGTCTGGAATTCCTATTATTGCTGCTAATATGGATACTATAGGTACTTTTAATATGGTGAAGACTTTATCTAATTTTCATATATTGACGGCGGTTCATAAATATTATTCTATAATTGAATGGGAAAAATTTATAAATAGTGTGTCTGAAGAAATATTAAGATATGTTATTGTGTCTACAGGTACATCTAATGCTGATTTTTTAAAAATAAAAAAAATTTTTTCTTTATCATCTAGTTTAAAATATATTTGTATAGATGTAGCTAATGGTTATTCTGAACATTTTATTAATTTTTTAAAGAAAGTGCGTGATTATTTCCCTAACAAAACGATTTGTGCGGGAAATGTAGTAACCGGTGAAATGGTAGAAGAATTGATATTATCTGGGGCGGATATAGTTAAAGTAGGTATTGGTCCTGGTTCGGTATGTACTACTCGTCTTAAAACCGGTATTGGATATCCTCAGTTATCGGCTATTATAGAATGTGCTGATGCAGCGCACGGTTTAGGTGGACGTATAATTAGTGATGGAGGATGTGTATTTTCAGGAGATCTTGCAAAAGCATTCGGTGGTGGAGCTGATTTTATAATGTTAGGAGGTATGTTAGCTGCGCATGAACAATGTGATGGGAAAATAATTGAAGAAAATGGTAAACAATTCATGTTGTTTTATGGAATGAGTTCACAGGAGGCCATGGATCTTTATATTGGAGGAGTGGCAAAATATAGATCTACCGAAGGTAAGACGATAAAATTATTATTTCGTGGTTCAGTTGAGGTAACCATAAGAGATATTTTAGGAGGATTACGTTCTGCTTGTACTTATGTTGGAGCGGAAAGTTTGAAAGAATTAACTAAAAGAACTACTTTTATACGTGTTTCTGAACAAGAAAATCATGTTTTTAACAATAAATCATATTGTTTTTAATTTTATTTTTTCATTTATTTAGTAAAATAATTAGTAATATTGATATTATATTTTTTAAAATTATTCTTATTAAATTAAACATTGTTATGTATTTGATATGATATTAAAAATCATTGACAATAAATAGTTAATTTTTAATTTAATAAAAAATTTAAAAGATAATATTTATAAACATTTTTTAAAGAATATTTTCATAAAGAAAGTTTTTTACTAAATAAAATTTAATATTTTTATATGATATTGATTTATCATTATTTTTTATAAATTTAGTTGATATATTTTAATTTTTAGCAACTATTCTTTATTTTTTACCTTTCTTGATTACATATAAAATTAATAATTTTATTTTCATATTTAATTAAGCTTTTATAAAAAAGTTGACTTAATATAATTTTTTAATTGCAAGAATAAGTATATTTATACTAAAAATTTTTATATATGGAAAATATATTTTAGTACGCAAAGAAAAATTTAAAAAGGTTTTTTCTCTATTGTAAAGTAGTTCAAATGTAAATTATCTTGATAGTTATTAAAAAATTAGTTTAATAAAACTTAAAATAAAATAGTATATATACTGTATTATTTATTTTTTATTAATAAATGTTAAATAAAATAAGGAATTATACCATGTCAGAAAATTTAAATCATGACGTGGATCCAATAGAAACTCATGATTGGATACAGGCAATCAAATCAGTTATTCATAAAGAGGGAGTTAAAAGAGCAGAGTTTTTAATTCGAAATGTACTTAAAATAGCAAAAAAATGTGGAATAAAAAATTTTAGAGATATATTAATAAACGATTATATTAATACTATTTCTGTTAAAGATGAACCTCATTATCCTGGAAATCTTATTTTAGAAGACCGTATTTGTTCTTTTATTCGTTGGAATGCCATTATGATGGTTTTACGTGCTTCTAAAAAAAATTTAGATCTAGGTGGGCATTTATCTTCTTTTCAGTCATCAGCTTCTTTATATGAAGTATGTTTTAATCATTTTTTCCGTGCATATAATAAAAAGGATGGTGGTGATTTAGTTTATTTTCAAGGTCATATTGCTCCAGGTGTGTATGCCCGATCTTTTCTCGAAGGAAGATTGACACAAGATCAGATGGATAATTTTAGGCAAGAAATAGATGGTACAGGGTTGTCTTCTTATCCCCATCCTAAATTAATGCCAAATTTTTGGCAATTTCCCACTGTATCTATGGGATTAGGTCCTGTCTGTGCTATTTACCAAGCAAAATTTTTACAGTATTTAAAAAATAGGGGTTTAAAAGATACTTCGAATCAAACAGTTTATGCTTTTTTGGGTGATGGAGAGATGGATGAGCCGGAATCCAAAGGAGCTATTTCTATAGCATCACGAGAAAGGTTAGATAACCTTATTTTCATAATTAATTGTAATTTACAAAGGTTGGATGGTCCAGTTATTGGAAATGGTAAAATAATTAATGAATTGGAAAGTATTTTTAGTGGTGCTGGTTGGGAGGTTATTAAAGTTATATGGGGTGGTAAATGGGATGAATTGTTTAGTAAAGATACTAGTGGAAAGTTAATTCATTTGATGAATGAAACTTTGGACGGTGACTATCAAACTTTTAAATCAAAAAATGGGGCTTATATAAGAAAAAATTTTTTTGGAAAATATAAAGAAACAATGAAATTAGTAGATAATATGACTGATTCTCAAATTTGGGATCTGAACAGAGGAGGACATGATCCTAAGAAAATATACGCTGCTCTTAAAAAAGCTAAAGAAACAAAAGGCAAACCTGTTGTTATTTTAGCTCATACAGTTAAAGGATATGGAATGGGACCTGTAGCAGAAGGGAAAAATATTGCACATCAAATAAAAAAAATGAATTTAGAAGCGATATTATATATTAGAGATAAGTTTAATATTCCTGTTAAAAACAGCGATATTAAAAACTTACCATATGTTACGTTGAGTAAAAAAGATCCTGCATATCATTATATTCATGCAAAAAGAAAAATTTTAGGAGGTTATCTTCCTATGAGGTTATCTAATTTCACTCAGACGTTAAAGTTGCCAATTTTAAATGATTTTAAATCTTTATTAAATGAACAAAAAAAACATATTTCTACAACAATAGCTTTTGTACGCGTATTAAACATTATTTTAAAGAATAGTGAAATTAAAAATTTAGTAGTACCCATAATTGCCGATGAAGCACGTACATTTGGTATGGAAGGACTATTTCGTCAGATTGGTATTTATAGTTTGCAAGGTCAAAAATATATTCCGCAAGATCTCGAACAATTGGCTTATTATCGGGAAGATAAAAGAGGTCAAATTTTGCAAGAAGGAATTAATGAATTAGGAGCGGCTGCATCGTGGTTAGCTTCTTCTACTTCATATAGTACCAATGATTTTCCTATGATTCCATTTTATATTTATTATTCTATGTTTGGTTTTCAAAGGATAGGAGATTTATTTTGGGCTGCTGGAGATCAACAAGCAAGGGGCTTTTTAATAGGTGGTACATCTGGCAGAACAACATTAAATGGAGAAGGATTGCAACATGAAGATGGTCATAGTCATATTTTGTCTTTGACAGTACCTAATTGTATATCTTATGATCCAGCTTACGCTTATGAAATTGCTGTTATTATTTGTGATGGCTTACATCGTATGTATGGTCCTAAACAAGAAAATGTATATTATTATATTACTACATTAAATGAAAATTATCCTATGCCGGCTATGCCTAAAGGTGTAGAAATAGGTATTTGTAAAGGAATATATAAGTTAAAAACCATAAAAGGTACGCATGATTATTCAGTTCAATTAATGGGTTCTGGAGCCATTTTACGTATTGTTTGTATGGCTGCGCAAATTTTGTTACAAGATTATGGTATAGGATCAGATATATATAGTGTGACTTCTTTTACAGAATTAGCTCGAGATGGTCAAGATTGTGATAGATGGAATATGTTAAATCCAAATAAAAAATGTAAAATACCTTATATTGCACAGGTAATGAATTCATCACCAGCTATTGCTGTAACTGATTATATGAAATTATTTAGTGAACAAGTGCGTGCTTATATACCAGCAATAAGTTATCGTGTTTTAGGTACAGATGGATTCGGTCGTTCCGATAGCAGAGAAAAACTTCGTCATTATTTTGAAATTGATGTTAGTTATATTGTTGTTATCTCTTTAGGGGAATTATCTAAATTAGGTAAAATTAATAAAAAAGTTATTTCTGATGCTATTAGTAAATATAATATCGACGTAAATAAAATTAATCCGCGTTTGGCATAATGGGGTATAATGGATGGTAATTGAAATTAAAGTTCCTGATATTGGTTTAGAAAAGGTAGAAGTGACTGAAATTTTAGTTAATGTAGGAGATTTAGTTACATTGGAAGAAGGATTAATTACTGTAGAAGGACAAAAAGCTTCTATGGAAATTCCTGCTCCTGTAAATGGAGTAGTGAAAGAAATTAAGGTTAATGTTGGAAATATAATTAATACTGGTGATGTAATGATGGTGTTTGAAGTTCAAGATAATATTAATTTGAAAAATTCAACATTAGAAGAAGAAAAAAAATTATATAACATTGGAAATGATGAAAACAAAAAAAAAATAGATGAGATACATGCTACTCCATTAATTCGTCGTTTAGCAAGAAAATTAGATATTAGTTTACAAAATGTTAAAGGAACTGGTCCAAAGAATAGAATTTTGAAAGAAGATTTAAAAAAATATAATAAAAACAGTTGTAAAAAGGATGATATAGATTACATTAACAATTATTTAAATTTAAATAATAAAAATGAAATTTTGGAACCAATAGATCAATCTTTTAAAAACCTTAAATTAAATCATGTTCAAATAATTTCAGGTCAGAATTTAAGTCAAAGTTGGAGACAGATACCTCATGTAACTCATTTTTATGAATCTGATATCACAGAATTAGATGAATTTCGTAAGAAATGTAATATGAAGTATCAGGATGATACGTTAAATATTAAATTAACAATATTAGTTTTCGTTATAAAAATAGTTTCTAAAGCTTTGCAAGAATTTCCACGATTTAACAGCAGTATTTCTAATGACCAAAAAACATTAATAATTAAAAAACATATTAATATAGGTATTGCTGTAAATACATCCAAAGGTTTATTAGTGCCCGTATTAAAATTTATAGAAAATAAAAATTTATTAGAAATTTCTAAAGAATTAATTAGTATTTCTAAAAAAGCAAGAGAAGGTAATTTAGCTTTGTCAGATATGCAAGATGGTTGTTTTACAATATCTAATTTAGGGGGGTTAGGAGGAATTGGATTTACTCCTATTATAAATATGCCTGAAGTTGGTATTCTCGGAATTTCTAAATCATCGATAAAACCTATTTGGAATGGAAAAAAATTTGTACCTAAATTGATTTTGCCTTTTTCTCTTTCTTACGATCATCGGGTGATTGATGGAGTATATGCTGCCCATTTTATGGATTTTATAAATACATTACTGTTAGATATTCGTTTTATAATGATGTAATGAAAGTATATAAATTTTTCTATTGGTACAGCTTATGAAGTTATTTAAAAAAGAAGTTTATTATTTACACAATATTTTATTAATAATAATGGATTTATAATGGAAAAAAAATTTTATACCCAAGTAGTTGTTATAGGATCAGGACCTGCTGGATATTCTGCTGCTTTTCGTTGTGCAGACTTAGGTTTAAAAACAACATTAATAGAAAAATATGATGTATTAGGCGGTGTTTGTTTGAATATTGGATGTATTCCTTCTAAGGCTTTATTACATATATCTAAAGTAATAACAGAGTCTAAAGAATTATCTGAATCTGGTGTTTCATTTGATAAACCTATAATAGATATTAATAAAATGCGGATATGGAAAGAGAAAATTGTGGGTTCTCTTAATATAGGTTTAAGTAGTATGGCTAAGCAGCGTAATATCAAAGTGATAATAGGAAAAGCTAAATTTTTAAATACCCAATCTTTGTTAGTAGAATCAAAAAAAGAAAAAGTAATAATTACGTTTGAAAATGCAATTATTGCTACGGGTTCTCGCGCTATAAAATTACCAAATTTTCCGTATAATGATAAACGTATATGGGATTCTACTGATGCTTTAAATTTACAAAAGATACCTAGTCGGTTATTGATAATTGGAGGAGGAGTAATTGGTTTGGAGATGGCTACTTTTTATGGTTCTTTAGGCTCAAAAATAGATGTTATAGATTCGGGTATGCGACTTTTGCCAATTGTAGATAAAGACGTGATTGATATTTTTGTTTCTGCAACTAATAAAAAATTTAATTTAATGTTAAATAAAGTTATATCTAAAGTCGAATTAGAAAATCAAGGTATTGTTGTGACAACAAATGATAACGAAGAAAAAAATTGTTATGATGCGATATTAGTGGCTATTGGTCGAAAACCTAATTATGCAGATTTAAATATTGATACCTTAGGAATGGAAATTGATGAATCAAATTTTATAAAAACAGATAAACAATTACGTACAAATATATCTAATATTTTTGCTATTGGTGATGTTATTGGACAACCTATGTTGGCTCATAAAGGAATACATCAAGGACATATAGCTGCAGAAGTTATAGCTGGGAAAAAACATTTCTTTATGCCTAAAGTTATTCCATGTGTGGCATATACTGATCCGGAAATCGCTTGGGTTGGTATAACAGAACAAGAAGCCATAAAGTTAAATATTAATTATAAAAAGGCAGTTTTCCCCTGGTCTGCATCTGGAAAAGCTGTTACTTCCCATGCTCATATTGGATTAACTAAGTTAATTTTTGATAAGGAGACTAATAGAATAATTGGAGGTATAATTATGGGAAGAAATGCCAGCGAATTGTTGTCAGAAATCAGTTTAGCTATTGAGATGGGTTGTGATGCAGAAGATATTAGTTTAACTATACATGCTCATCCGACTTTGTATGAATCAATAGGATTAGCAGCAGAAGTTTTTCAAGGGAAAATTACAGATCTAATGAATATTAAATAGAAATATTTATATAGATATAAAATTTTAGGAAATAGAGAAAATTAGATATAAATATATATTCTCTATTTCCAAATTTTGATTTT
>NZ_JAIWQW010000048.1 GCF_026122815.1 Buchnera aphidicola (Pemphigus obesinymphae)
TTCTTATATATATAAAATATTTTATTTTTATGATATATCAAAAATATATTAATATTTATAATTTATAGAATATATGAAATTGAATATTTTAATACAATATTTAATTTATTTTTTTATTTATTTAATATAAAGATATTAAAAAAAACGAATACAATAATCAATTGTGTTATTTCAGATAATACGTATTTTTTGTTTTATTAGATAGTAAATATTTTTATGTATAATATGTTTTGAATAAATAATGTTAGGTTAACATAAAGTGTTATTTTAAAATAGAGGATGAGATGGTATATATATAATATAGTTAGTTTATTTATTTCAAAATATGTTTTATAATCTAATTGTTTATTTTAAAAATGATAAAATTTAAGGTAAATTACATTATCATTTTTATAAATTTGTATTTATTTTTTTATATAAGAGTATATATAATATTTATTATTATATAAATAACAACTAATCTAACATATTGTAAAAAAAATGAAGAAAAAAGTCGGTTTTATAGGTTGGAGAGGAATGGTAGGATCAGTGTTATTAAATAGAATGTGTGAAGAAAATGATTTTGAAAAAATTGTTCCTGTTTTTTTTTCTACATCGCAAAAAGGTCAAATTGGTCCTAAAATACAAGGAGTTATTCAATCTAAATTAGAGGATGCTTATAATATTGAAGCTTTAAAAGCATTAGATATTATTATTACCTGTCAAGGAGGAGAATATACTAATATTATTTTTTACAAGTTAAGGAAGATAGGTTGGAATGGTTATTGGATAGATGCTGCCTCAACGTTAAGAATGCAAAAAGATTCTATTATAGTTTTAGATCCAGTTAATAAAAATATAATAGAAAAAAGCATACAACATGGTATAAAAAATTTTATAGGTGGTAATTGTACAGTTAGTTTAAT
>NZ_JAIWQW010000049.1 GCF_026122815.1 Buchnera aphidicola (Pemphigus obesinymphae)
GGAGGGCATGCAGGAACTGAAGCATCAATGGCTTCCGCAAGAATGGGTTATAAAACCATTTTATTAACTCAAAAATTAAAGAGTTTAGGATTTTTATCCTGTAATCCTGCTATAGGTGGTATTGGTAAGAGTCATTTAGTTAAAGAAATTGATTCATTGGGTGGTGTTATGGCAAAAGCAATTGATTATTCTGGTATTCAGTTTAGAATACTCAATGCTAAAAAAGGCCCAGCTGTAAGAGCTACTCGGGCACAGGCAGATAGAAAATTATATTCTGATTTTATAAAAAATGTTTTAAAAAAACAAAATAACTTATTGGTTTTTGAAGCAGAAGTAGAAGATTTAATTATTAAAAAAGAAATTATCATAGGTGTAAAAACAACAAATAAAGTTAATTTTTACGCAAAGGCTGTTGTCTTAACAACTGGAACATTTTTAGGAGGTAAGATTCATATAGGTATTAATAATAAACATGAAGGAGGACGCATGGGTCATGCATCATCTACTATTTTAGCAAATCGGTTACGAGAGTTGCCATTTCGAGTTGGTAGATTAAAAACAGGAACTCCTCCACGAATAGATGTTAATAGCATAAATTTTAAAAATCTTTTAATTCAGAATGGTGATGTACCCGTGCCTGTATTTTCGTTTATTGGAAAAAAATCACAACATCCTCGTCAGATACCTTGTTATATTACCCATACGAATAAATTTACGCATGAAATTATACGAAAAAATTTGCATCAAAGTCCCATGTATACAGGAGAAATAAAAGGTATTGGCCCTCGTTATTGTCCTTCTATTGAAGATAAAATAGTGCGTTTTTCTAATCGTTCTTCTCATCAAATTTTTTTAGAACCAGGAGGATTAAATGTAAACGAAATTTATCCTAACGGTATTT
>NZ_JAIWQW010000050.1 GCF_026122815.1 Buchnera aphidicola (Pemphigus obesinymphae)
ATTTCCTGCACCGTATCCTCTTAATACCAACGGTATTGGTTGGTAATATTTGCTATAAAATGCCAATGCATTTTCTCCGTTCTTTATTGTATATAAAGGGTCTTTCTTATCTACTGCTTCAATTTTTACTTGACATTGACCTATCGGATCTATTATTCCGACGAAACGTAATACTTTTCCTTTATTTTTTTCTTGTCCTACTCGTACAGAAAATAAAGGATCTAATTCTTTTAGTTTTTCCATAAAAATTTTTACATTTGGAATGTCTTGAAATGTATCAGGTAATAAATTTTCTATTTTAATATCTTTTAATTCTATTTCGTATCCTACTTCTCGAGCTAAAATTAATAATTTTCTCGCGACATCAATACCTGATAAATCATCGCGAGGGTCTGGTTCTGTGAAGCCTATTTCTTTGGCGTTTTGAGTGGCTTGAGATAAAGGAATACCTTCTTCTAATTGTCCAAAAATAAATGATAAAGAACCAGATAAGATACCTCTAAAATGGATTAATGTGTCTCCTGAATTCAATAAATTTTGTAGATTATCGATAACAGGTAGTCCAGCTCCTACATTTGTATCGTATAAAAATTTTTTTTTGAATTTGACAGCAATATTTCTAATTTTTTTGTAATATGATAAATCTGTGGTATTTGCTTTTTTATTAGAAGTAACAACATGGCAACCATTGGAAAGGAAATTAGTATATTGATACGATAAATGTTCATCTGCTGTACAATCAATTAGAACAGGATTTATTAAAGGATATTCTTTAATGATATTAATTATTTTTTTTGCAGTAAAAGAATTTTTTGTATTTTCAAAATGTTTTTTCCAGTTTTCTAGTGGAATGCCTTGCATATTTATGAGTAATTTT
>NZ_JAIWQW010000051.1 GCF_026122815.1 Buchnera aphidicola (Pemphigus obesinymphae)
TACAATCCATCTTTTTTTTATTAATTTGTTAAATAATTAAATTTTTTAACATAAATATATTTCATACTATCATATTTTTTTAAAAAGTCTAGCGGTTCTATATAAATTTTAAAAAACCGCTATTCTATATAAAATTATATCAAATATTTGTTTAAAAATGTTTGTAATTGTATTTTAGAAAGTGCACCTATTTTAGTTTTTATTAACTTTCCATTTTTAAATAATAATAAAGCAGGAATTCCTCTAATAGAATATTTAGGAGCTGTGTCGGGATTTTCATCAATGTTTATTTTAGCTACTATTAACTGATCTTGATACTCAACAGCTATTTCTTCCAAAATAGGAGCTAACATTTTACATGGATTGCACCATTCTGCCCAAAAATCAACTAATATAAATTTTTTTTCTTGTAATATATTTTTTTCAAAATTTTCGTCGTTAAAATTGACAATTTTCGTATTATTCATTTTTTTTCCAATTTTTAGTATTTTGTACTATTATAGTATATATTATTTTTTTAAAATATTAATTTATATTATATTTTTATTTGATAAAAATTATTTTTTTATAAAAAAATCAAATATTTTCTTTTCATATTTAGTTATTTTTTCTTCATTTTTTATTGTTAAATCGATTTTATCTAATTGATGCATAATACAAAATTTATGTAATGCGTCAATTTTAAAATGATATGAATAATTTTTTGCTAAAATTGTGTTGTTTTGCAAATCTATTGTGAAACTTACATTTTTATAATTTGATGTTATATCGAACAAAGTATTAATTTCATTTTCAGATAAAATAATTGGTATCAAATGATTATTTAAACAATTATTATAAAATATATCACCGAAACTAGAAGCAATA
>NZ_JAIWQW010000052.1 GCF_026122815.1 Buchnera aphidicola (Pemphigus obesinymphae)
TAGAGATATTCGTTTAGAGCGCAGTGAACAAAAATTAGAACCTCGTTATGCTATGATGTTACGTTGTAGATTACCAGGTGGAGTAATTACGGCTAAACAATGGTTAAAAATTGATAGATTTGCGACTAAAAAAACTTTATATGGAACAATTCGTTTAACCAATCGTCAAACATTTCAATTTCATGGAATTCTTAAAAAGGATTTAAAATTTGTACATAAAATGTTAAATAGTATTGGATTAGATTCTATTGGAACAGCGAATGACGTAAATAGAAATGTTATTTGTACTTCTAATCCTGTTGCATCAGAATTACATCATGAAGTTTATGAATGGGCAAAAAAGATATCTGAACATTTATTACCAAAAACCAAAGCTTATGCAGAAATTTGGTTAGACAAAAAGAAAATATCTACTACTGATAATGAGCCCATTCTTAGTTCAAGTTATTTACCGAGGAAATTTAAAACTTGTATAGTTATTCCTCCGTATAATGATGTTGATTTACATGCCAATGATATGAGTTTTATAGCTATTTCAGAAAAAAAAAGATTAATTGGATTTAATGTGTTAATTGGAGGTGGTTTATCTATTGAACATGGAAATAAAAAAACATGGCCATCTTGTGCTACTGAATTTGGTTTTATTCCTGTTGATAAAATTTTATCTGTATCTGAAGCAATAGTTACCACGCAACGTGATTGGGGTAATCGAACTGACAGGAAAAATGCTAAAACGAGATATACTTTACATCGTGTGGGATGTGAGGTTTTTAAAAAAGAAGTAGAAAAAAGGGCTAATTTGACTTTTAAAAACATTTATCCTTATTATTTTACTAAAAGAGGTGATCGTTTTGGT
>NZ_JAIWQW010000053.1 GCF_026122815.1 Buchnera aphidicola (Pemphigus obesinymphae)
AAAAAAGGATGCATTTAATTGCACAATAAATGATCAATAAATTATTTTTTTGCTTTTTTGGATGCGTTTAATTGTATTTTTTTTGATCTATTTTTTTTTAAAAAAGATTTTTTTGTAAATTTTGGTGTTTTTTTGCGAAAAATAAAAAATAATATGATAGTTATTCATAGTTAATTAATATAATAAATGCTTTATTTATCAAGGAGTAAGAGCAGTTATCCTCAGAATTTTTCGTTGCTAACAAAAAAACATAAATACATAATTACATTTATATTTATTTTTATTTAATATAGGAGATATAAATGAAATAAATGTATTCTTATTTTATTTAATTGTATTTTTATTTAATATAGGAGATATAAATGAAATAAATGTATTCTTATTTTATTTAATTGTATTTTTATTTAATATAGGAGATATAAATGAAATAAATGTATTCTTATTTTATTTAATTACTCTTTAACTAAATATATCTCTTTCATATTAATTTTATTTTTTGTATTATAGGTGAAATAATTCTAATTTCTATTTTTAATTGATTAAGGTTTATTGAATGTTTGATCGTTTTGATGTTATTATCATTGGAGGAGGGCATGCAGGAACTGAAGCATCAATGGCTTCCGCAAGAATGGGTTATAAAACCATTTTATTAACTCAAAAATTAAAGAGTTTAGGATTTTTATCCTGTAATCCTGCTATAGGTGGTATTGGTAAGAGTCATTTAGTTAAAGAAATTGATTCATTGGGTGGTGTTATGGCAAAAGCAATTGATTATTCTGGTATTCAGTTTAGAATACTCAATGCTAAAAAAGGCCCAGCTGTAAGAGCTA
>NZ_JAIWQW010000054.1 GCF_026122815.1 Buchnera aphidicola (Pemphigus obesinymphae)
ATTTGCCAAGTAAAGAAACTAAAATGTGGTGTAAATGGATATAGCATTTTTATTATAATAATTAAAGCTTCTTGCATTAATGGGACATCTTGTTCATTTTCTTTATTTTTTTTTATGACACTATTTACTAATTCCATAATTGCTGCAATAGCTGTATTAAACGTTTGACGTCGGTTAATATCATCGGATACTTTGATAATAGTTTTGTGTAATTTACAACGTATTTTTTTTTGTTCTTCTGTGAATAATTTTGGATTTAAACTAATATCAATGTTTTTTTGTTTTACATGGTGATATATGAGTTTCCATATTTTTTGTAAAAAACGATAAATTCCTTTTATACCTGATTCTCTCCATTCAAGAGAAGCGTCCACAGGGGCTGCAAACATAATAAATAGCCTAACAGTATCGGCTCCATATTTTTTAATTATTGATTCTGGTTCTATCCCATTATTTTTTGATTTCGACATTTTTATCATGCCAGCATAAATTATTTCTTTTCCATCTTTAGTACATGCTTGTAAGATTTTTCCATATTCATCTCTTTTTGTTTGTACCAATTTAGGAGAAATCCAATGACGTTGTTTTTTTTCATTTAAAGAATAAAAAGCTTCTGAAAGTACCATTCCTTGACATAGTAATTTTTTTATTGGTTCGTTACTATTTACCAATCCAAAATCTCGTAATAATTTATGGTAAAGTCGAATATATATTAAGTGCATAGTAGCATGTTCTATTCCTCCTACATATTGGTCTATAGGTAACCAATAATTAGCGGATTTAGTGTTAACCATTGCGTTAAAATGTGGATCTGTGTATCTAAC
>NZ_JAIWQW010000055.1 GCF_026122815.1 Buchnera aphidicola (Pemphigus obesinymphae)
CAGTAGCTCCTTTGGTTTTTCCCTTTGCCATAGATAAAGCGTGTATTTCTGCATGTTTCTCTCCTTGTTTTTTATGCCATCCTTTTCCAATAATAATGTTATTTTTTACGATGATACAACCCACGTTAGGATTAGGTGAGGTTGTAAATTCTCCTAGTTTAGCTAATTTTATAGCTTTTTTCATATAAAAAATATCTTTCATAATTCTTAGTTGATATTATTAAAATTCTATTTTAATTTATATATATATAAATATTTTTATTTAGTATCATATTAAAACATATGAAAGTATACAATATTTACAATATTATGTAATTAATTTTTATTTTTTTTTAAAATGATTGAAACCATTTATAGTGTATTTTATTTTTTTTCCATTTTTAAATATATTAAATTCATTTTTATATTTAGTAATACGTCCTATGCAGGTATAAGGTACTTTAATTTTATTTAGAGTTTTTTTTAAAATGTTTTTTTTAAATTCAGGTATTGTAAAACATAATTCATAATCTTCTCCTCCATTTAATGCCCAATCTAACCACACTTTTGGATAAAAATTTTTTTTTAGTATGTTAGAAACAGGTATTTTGTTTAAATTTATATCAGCTCCACATTGACTTTCATATAATATATGTCTTAAATCAACCAGTAATCCGTCAGAAATGTCGATAGCAGAGTGTGCAATTTTCCTTAAAGCTATACCTTGTAGGATTCTTGGATAGGGATGTAAATGTTTTTTTATTAAAAATTTACATATACTTTTTTTTCGTAAGAGTATTTTT
>NZ_JAIWQW010000056.1 GCF_026122815.1 Buchnera aphidicola (Pemphigus obesinymphae)
TTTTTAATATACCATCCTGATGAATACCGGATGAATGAGAAAAAGCATTAGTTCCTACAATAGCTTTATTGGATGGAATAATAATGTTACAAATTTCACTAATTAATTTACTGGTTTTATATATTTTTTTATGTTTAATGTTAGTATGTAAATTCAAATTATTTTTTTTAAGTTTTATAGCTGTAATAACTTCTTCTAATGCTGTGTTACCTGCTCTTTCTCCCATACCATTCATAGTTCCCTCTATTTGACGAGCACCAGCTTGAATTGCTGTTATAGAGTTAGCTGTAGCCATACCTAAATCGTTATGACAATGAACAGATAAAACTACTTTATCAATATTAGGGACTTTATTGTATAAAGATTTTATAATCTGACTAAATTCATAAGGAATCGTAAAACCAACAGTATCCGGAATATTAACAGTTGTTGCTCCCGCTTTTATGACATTTTCAACAATATAACATAACTGATTTATTGGAGTTCTTCCTGCATCTTCACAAGAAAATTCAACATCATTTGTATAACGTTTTGCTCTTTTAATAGCAAATATAGCCATGTCTATTATTTCTGAAAAACTTTTTTTTAATTTAGATTTAATATGTAACGGAGAAGTACCTAAAAAAATATGAATACGAAAGTTTTTTGCAAACCGCATAGCTTCAGCAGCAACATCAATATCTTTTTGCACACATCTAGCTAAACTACATATTATGCTATTTTTTAATTCTTTAGAAATAGTTTCTACTGATTTAAAATCACC
>NZ_JAIWQW010000057.1 GCF_026122815.1 Buchnera aphidicola (Pemphigus obesinymphae)
ATTGACTTTTTATCGGTTAATGAGTTAACTGTTATTTAGATTTATAAAAATAATTTTCTCAAATTATTCTTCCAATTTATTTTTATAAAATATTTTAAATAGTCAATTTTATGGAATAATAAATAATGAAAAATAAGCGATATGAGGTTGAAATATTGCAAATTGAAGGAATCTATCAATCTGATCCAACTACCATTTTTAATCAACTTTGTAATAAAAAAAAATTTACTTTATTACTGGAATCTGCGGAAATAGATAAAAAACACGCTTTAGAAAGTATGATAATAATAGATAGTGCTTTAAGAATATCTTCATTAGATAATATCGTAACGGTAGAAGCACTAACGGAAAATGGTAAATCGCTTTTATTTAAACTAGATTTACTGTTACCTCATACTGTTAAAAACATTTTATCCGAAAATAGTCGAAGATTAATATTTCCATTTATGAATCATGAAATAGATGAAGACAAAAAATTAAGATCTGTATCTATATTTGATACCTTTAGATTATTAATGAAAACAATGAAAATACCGAAAAACTTAACAAAATCAATGTTTTTTGGAGGCCTTTTTTCATATGATCTTGTTAATAATTTCGAAAACTTACCTATTTTAAAAAGAAATCAAAAATGTCCAGATTTATGTTTTTATTTAGCTGAAACATTATTAATTTTAGATCATCAAAAGAAAAATTGTGTTATACAAAGTAGTTTATTTAATAGAAAATCTTC
>NZ_JAIWQW010000058.1:0-400 GCF_026122815.1 Buchnera aphidicola (Pemphigus obesinymphae)
ATGCATATTGGTGGTGGAAAAGGTGCTATGTCATTCGGTAAAAGTAAAGCTCGTATGTTATCTAAAGATGAGATTAAGATTACTTTTTCTGATGTAGCTGGTTGCGATGAAGCTAAGGAAGAAGTTAGTGAATTGGTTGAATATTTAAGAGAACCTAGTCGTTTTCAAAAATTAGGTGGTAAAATTCCAAAAGGAATTTTAATGGTTGGTCCTCCAGGAACAGGTAAAACATTACTTGCAAAAGCTATAGCAGGAGAAGCTAAAGTTCCTTTTTTTACTATTTCTGGCTCTGATTTTGTGGAAATGTTTGTCGGAGTAGGGGCGTCGAGAGTACGTGATATGTTTGAACATTCTAGAAAATCTGCTCCGTGTATAATATTTATTGATGAAATTGATGCTG
>NZ_JAIWQW010000058.1:410-707 GCF_026122815.1 Buchnera aphidicola (Pemphigus obesinymphae)
TAGGTCGTCAAAGAGGTACAGGTGTTGGAGGTGGACACGATGAAAGAGAACAAACATTAAATCAAATGTTAGTAGAAATGGATGGTTTTGAAGGTAATGAGGGTATTATTTTAATTGCCGCTACAAATCGTCCTGATGTTTTAGATCCTGCTTTATTGCGGCCTGGTCGTTTTGATAGACAAATAGTAGTAGCTTTACCTGATGTTCGAGGAAGAAATCAGATCCTTAAAGTTCACATGCGTAAAATTCCTTTAGATAAAGACGTTAATGCAATGATTATTGCACGTGGTACTCCTG
>NZ_JAIWQW010000059.1 GCF_026122815.1 Buchnera aphidicola (Pemphigus obesinymphae)
CCAGTATTCCAGGTGTTTTTGCAGCAGGAGATGTAATAGATCATGTATATAGACAAGCTATTACTTCTGCTTCCACTGGATGCATGGCAGCATTAGATGCTGAACGTTATTTAGACACACTTATTTAATTAATTTTTTAATAATGCATGTGTATCAAAACTATATTTCAAATATAGAAATTAATTGAATTGATATATATATATGTTAAATTTTATAATTATAAATAGTATATATTTATTTAAATAATTAAATATATTAAAAATATAAAATATTTTCTTTCTAACTTATATTTATAAAAATAATTTTATAATAATATTTTAAATATTTTATATTAATTAATGTTATTATAAATAACATCAACTTAATGATTAAAGCTAGAGAATGTAATGACAAAAGAAGAAAACATAGAGATGCAAGGCATTGTAATAGATACATTACCGAATACTACATTTCGAGTAGAATTAGAAAATAAACATATTGTTACTGCTCATATATCGGGGAAAATGAGAAAAAATTATATTCGTATATTAACAGGAGATAAAGTTACAGTAGAACTAACTCCTTATGATCTAAGTAAAGGTAGAATTATATTTAGAAGTCGATAATAATAAATAATTTTTTTATGCAAATGTTACTTTAAATCAATTCTTAATATTTTAAATATTAATTTTTATTTTAATTAATAATTAATATTTTTTATAAAAAAA
>NZ_JAIWQW010000060.1 GCF_026122815.1 Buchnera aphidicola (Pemphigus obesinymphae)
AGGATCTACCGAACGATTTTGTTGAATATATGTATGAAAATTGTTTCCTGTAAAATTACGATCAATTATTTCAATAGCACCAATCTCAATAACACGTTGTTTTTCATAAAAAATACCTTTATTATTGATTCCTGTAGTTTCAGTATCAAGTGCAATTTGTCTTATTTTGTTTTTTTTCATATAATTATATAATATGTGTATCAAAAAGAAATATTTTACAATGTTAAAATTAGTTTATGTTTTTACAGATGGTTCTTGTTTAGGAAATCCTGGTCCAGGAGGATACGGAATTTTATTTCGTTACAAAAAATATAAAAGAACATTACATGCCGGATTTTATTTAACTACTAATAATCGCATGGAATTAATGGCTATTATTATAGCATTAGAATCTCTGAAACAATCTTGTCAAGTACATATTGTAACAGATAGTCAATATGTAAAAAAAGGTGTTGAAACTTGGATACATCAATGGAAAAAACAAGGTTGGAAAAATAAAAAGAAACAACCTATAAAAAATATAGATTTATGGACCAGATTGCATAATACACTACATCAACATCAAACATACTGGAAATGGATTAAAGGACACTCAAATCATATAGAAAATACATTTTGTGATAAATTAGCGCGTATATCAGCAAATAATCCACGTTTTCAAGACACGGGGTATAATGTAAAAAAAATTTTTAAAATATATCAAAAT
>NZ_JAIWQW010000061.1 GCF_026122815.1 Buchnera aphidicola (Pemphigus obesinymphae)
CATAGCATCTAACAATTTCATCTATAAATGCATATCTGGATTTTTTTAATAAATCAACATCAGGATGACCTAAATTAATTAAATAACTACCATGCGGTAAAATTTGATATGGTCGATAATTAAATTTATTACATGCTGTCTTAAAATCAGAAATTATTCTATCACTTAAAGGAATTGATTTCCATTGTCTTTGATTTTTCGTAAAAAATGAAAAAGCAGTGGCTTCTAATTGATATGCACGCAATACAGACATATTCAATCCACCAGCAATACTTACATGAGCACCAATATATTTCATCATATATAACCGATTTTTTAAATAAATATTAATATATTTAATTATGTGTTAAAATGAAGAAAGTATTTATTTATTATAAAAGATAATTTTTTTCTATTATAATATAAAATATTTATAAATAGTCATATTTAGCAAAATTTTATACTAATAAAAATTTTTTTATTAAAAATAAATTTAAATATATTTTCAAGATAAACATTTTAAACGTAGCAGATATTATATTTTCTATTAAATAAAATTAAATTATGATCAAATATTTTTAATGAAATTAAAAACTAACTTAATCGATAGGTATATAAATAAAGCACTTTAATTCAGAAAATTCTTTATAATCATTTCATTTTTCTTTTTTTTAATCAAAAAATCATTCCTTTATTTTTTATAAAAAACATT
>NZ_JAIWQW010000062.1 GCF_026122815.1 Buchnera aphidicola (Pemphigus obesinymphae)
AATTTATTTTCAAAGTATTTTTCAAGAGTTTTAATATTATAACAAATTTCCATTTCTCTTCCACCTAACACATAGGAAGGTCTTACCATAATGGGAAATCCAATTTCTTTAGATTTTATTTTGGCTTCTTTTAAATTGGTTACTGTTGCATTTAAAGGTTGTTTTAAATTTAATTTTGACACAATTTTTTGGAAATTGTATCTATTTTCTGCTTGATCTATAGAATATGGTGTTGTCCCTATTATTGGTACTCCTTCTATTGCAAATTCATTGGCTAGTTTTAATGGAGTTTGACCTCCGTATTGTACAATTACGCCATAAGGTTTTTCTATTTTTACTATTTCTAAAATGTTTTCAAGAGTAAGGGGTTCAAAGTATAAACGATCAGAAATATCATAATCGGTAGATACTGTTTCTGGATTGCAGTTAATCATAATTGTTTCGAAACCATCTTCTCGTAGAGCTAAAGCGGCGTGGACACAACAATAATCAAATTCAATACCTTGTCCTATTCTATTAGGTCCTCCTCCTAAAATTATCACTTTGTTATTTTTTTTAGTCGGATTTGATTCACATTCTTCTTCCCAAGTAGAATATAAGTATGCTGTTTCGGTAG
>NZ_JAIWQW010000063.1 GCF_026122815.1 Buchnera aphidicola (Pemphigus obesinymphae)
TCCTCCTGAATTAATCCAGCGTTTAGGTTTATCAAAAAGATAATACAAAGCGGTAAACATTTGGTGTTGACCTACATCTGATGTAACATATGCTTTTCCTTTTGTTAACTTCCATAATACTTGAATAGCTAATTGTGGTTTTATTTTAATACTTTTCTTATCATAAGATAAATTATTAGATTTTCTCCATGTGTTAATGGTATTCCACCAAGGGTTTAGATTTCTTGATATTATTTTTTCTTTTTCTTTTTTTAATATTTCTAATATTTTTTTTAATACTTTTTTAGCATCTCCTATAATAGCAATATTGGCAACTACTGTTTTAGATATAGATGTTGGATCTATATCAAGATGTAATATATTTGCAAATGGACAATATTTTTTTAAGTTGTTGGTAGTACGGTCGTCGAATCTGACTCCAATAGCAAAAATAACGTCTGAATGGTGCATAGCCATATTTGCTTCGTAAGTTCCGTGCATTCCCAACATATGGATACTTTGAGGATGAGTTCCAGGGAAACTACCTAATGCCATTAATGATGTAGTAACAGGGATATTTAATATTTCTGCTAACATACGAAGTTCATGGTGACTATTTGAA
>NZ_JAIWQW010000064.1 GCF_026122815.1 Buchnera aphidicola (Pemphigus obesinymphae)
TTAAAAAATTATGTTAAAAATGCTGATTTATTAATTGTAGCAGTCGGTAAACCTAATTTTATAAATGGAACATGGATTAAAAAAGGAGCAATAGTCATTGATGTAGGAATTAATAAACTTAATAACGGGAAAATAGTTGGTGATATCGATTTTTTATCCGTATATTTAAAAGCATCTTACATAACTCCTGTTCCAGGAGGAGTAGGTCCTATGACTGTAACCTCATTATTACAAAATACTTTATATGCTTGTGAAACATATCACAATGATTAAAAAAACTTAAAATAAATATAAAATATTAAAAAAATATAAGTGAAATTGTTTAATCAATACTTTTATCTATATATAAAAATCTATATTTTTTTTACACGATACCAAACAGTTTTATTTTTATCATCTTCAATAACGATACCTAAACTTAATAAAATTTTACGAATATTATCTGCCTTTTCCCAATTTTTTAATTTTCTAAAATTATCTCGCATGTTTAATAACATCTCTATTTCTTTTATTTGTTCCTGAGTATAATTAGACATATTTTTTAAAAAATCATCCGAATTATGCATTAACAATCCCAATTCTCTTCCTAAAGACGTTAAT
>NZ_JAIWQW010000065.1 GCF_026122815.1 Buchnera aphidicola (Pemphigus obesinymphae)
TTATCAAATTGATGCGTACGTATTAAACCTCTAGTATCTTTACCGTAAGAAGAAGATTCTGACCGAAAACAAGGAGTAAGAGCTGTTAGCTTAATAGGTAATTCATTTTCCTTCAAAATTTTATTTTGAATAATATTTGTAAGTGGTACTTCTGCTGTAGGTATTAATATATAATTATTAGTTTTTTTTTCTTTAGAAAAAGTATTTATGTGAAATAAATCATCACTAAATTTAGGTAATTGACCCGTTCCATATAAACTTTTTTGATTAACTAAATATGGTACATTAGTTTCTAAGTATCCATTTTCTTTTGTATGTATATCTAACATAAATTGACCTAGAGCACGATGCAGCAAAGCAATTTTCCCTTTCATAATGACAAATCGAGATCCAGATATTTTGGCTGCTGTATTCCAGTCAAATCCATGTATATTTTCTCCTAAAAAAACATGATCTTGCACAAGAAAATTATATTTTTTTATTTTCCCCCAACGCATTATCTCTTTATTATTTATAGATTCTGTCCCGTTTGGTATGTTATTATCCGGTATATTAGGCAAATTTATTAAAAAATTATGTATTTTTTCCTTCA
>NZ_JAIWQW010000066.1 GCF_026122815.1 Buchnera aphidicola (Pemphigus obesinymphae)
GTTACGCCGAGGGATTTTAAATCCCTTGTGTTTACCAATTTCACCATCCGGGCTTGTATATTTCTATTTTTTGTAATTTTTAGGCGTATCCCGGAATTGAACCGAGTTTTACGGATTTGCAATCCGCTGCATCACCAATCTGCCAATACGCCTAAATATTAGTGATATTTTAAAAATATATATATATAATTTCAGATTTATTATATATAAACGTAATAGTATTTACAATACTATTTAAATAGTATTTATAAAAATATTTTATTGATTTTTTATTTTACTTTAGTAAAATATTATTACTATATTTAATAATATGATATACTTATAAACTGGAATTATTTTAAAAAAAAGCATTTTGGAGGAGTGGCCGAGTGGTTTAAGGCAGCGGTCTTGAAAACCGCCGATGAGAAATTATCCGAGAGTTCGAATCTCTCCTCCTCCTCCAAACAAATATTTTGAAATAATAAATAAATTATTAAAGATAATTTTTAATACTATTAAACAATAAAATTATATTAATCAGCTTTATTTACTTAACAAATAAAAATTTAATAAACCTAATATAAAATAAAATCAAAAAATAAATATTAT
>NZ_JAIWQW010000067.1 GCF_026122815.1 Buchnera aphidicola (Pemphigus obesinymphae)
AAAAGAGCCAAAGATAATAAATCATTGGGACAATTTAATTTAGATGGAATACAACCAGCTCCTCGAGGAATGCCCCAAATTGAAGTTACTTTTGATATAGATGCTGACGGTATTCTTCATGTTTCTGCAAAAGACAAAAATACAGGAAAAGAACAAAAAATAGCCATTAAAGCTTCTTCTGGTTTAAATGAAGAAGAAATAAAAAAGATGATTTCTGACGCTGAAGCAAATACCGAAACAGATCGTAAATTTGAAGAATTAATTCAAACTAGAAATCAAGGAGATCAAATTTCACATAGTGTAAAAAAACAACTATCTGAAAACCAAGATAAACTTGATGAAAAAAATAAAAAAGAAATTCAAAAATCATTAGATGAATTAGATCAAGCATTGCAAAAAGAAGATAAATCGGAAATAGAAAATAAAATACAAAAAGTTTTAGAAATTTCTTCAAAATTTATGGAAAAAAATCAAAAAAAACCGCAAACAAATCAACCTAATACTAATCATGATTCTCCGAATAAAAATACAGAAAATGTTGTAGATGCGGAATTCGAAGAAATAAAAGATC
>NZ_JAIWQW010000068.1 GCF_026122815.1 Buchnera aphidicola (Pemphigus obesinymphae)
GTCCAGAAATAAAAAACTTAATTGCATATTTACGTTTTATTATTAATCCTAATGACGATAATGCCTTTTTAACCATCATCAATACTCCTCCTCGGAAAATAGGTTCAATTACGTTAAAAAAATTAATTCAATTCGCGAAAGAAAACAAAAAAAGTCTCTTTTGTTCTATTTCTGATATCGAAATAAAAAAAATATTTAAAAAAAATACTTTTAAAAATTTACAAAAATTTACTGTTTGGATAAAAAAAATCATAGACATGATAGACCAAGATTCATTATCTATTCTAGATAAAATTATTATTGATATAAATTATAAAGAATGGTTAAAAAATAATTCAACAGATTTAAAAACAAATAATTTTAAAATTAAAAATGTGGATACATTAGTAAAATGGATTAAACAAATGTTAACAGGAAACGCGATCGAAAAACCATTAAATTTATTTGAAATAGTAGCAAAATTCATACTTCGTGACATTGTTGATAAAAAAGAAGAAAATACAGATATAAATACAATACGTTTAATGACATTACACGCATCTAAAGGATTAGAATTTCCATTTGTATT
>NZ_JAIWQW010000069.1 GCF_026122815.1 Buchnera aphidicola (Pemphigus obesinymphae)
GTCCATATCAAAAAATAAATAATAATCTTTTATAATAAAAATTAATATACATCGTATAATAAAATATTAATTTAATGCTAATTAAATAAAATTTAACTATTTTTTATAAAAAATAATTTATATACAAACATATCTAATCTTTAATAAATTAAATATAAAAAATACATCTTATAATAATAAACATGTAAAAAATAAATAACCGTTAAAAATTTCAATAAAATGTTTTAATATTTTAGAATCCAACATTAACAAATCAAAACGTTTTTGGAGATTATATGTCGTATAAAAAAGAAAAATTTCACATGAATTTAATACCTTTTGTTGTAGAAAAAACATCACAAGGAGAAAGATATTTTGATATCTATTCTCGTCTTTTAAAAGAAAGAATAATATTTATTACCGGTAATATTGAAGATGTTAAAGCTAATATTGTTGTAGCACAAATGTTATTTTTAGAAGCTGAAAATCCTGAAAAAGATATAAATTTATATATCAATTCTCCAGGTGGAATCATTACATCGGGCATGTCTATTTACGATACTATGCAATTTATAAAACCACA
>NZ_JAIWQW010000070.1 GCF_026122815.1 Buchnera aphidicola (Pemphigus obesinymphae)
ACTAATGCTATTAATCCTTTATTTGCTGCTTCTGGTGCAATATGACCTATAGATAAACCTGCTGTGCCACCAGAAAATCTTCCGTCAGTAATTAAAGCACAAGATTTATCCAAATTCATAGATTTTAAGTATGTAGTTGGATAAAGCATTTCTTGCATTCCTGGACCACCTTTAGGTCCTTCATATCTAATAACAACAATATTTCCTGCTATAACTTTCTTATTTAAAATAGCTTCTATAGCTTCTTCTTGACTTTCATATACTTTTGCAAAACCTTGAAAAACAAGATTATCTTTATTAACCCCTGCTGTTTTTACAATACAACCATTTTTTGCTATATTCCCATATAATATTGCTAATCCACCATCTTTACTATAAGCGTTTTGATAAGATCTTATACATCCAGTTTGACGATTGGTATCTATACTGTTCCATCTGGAATTTTGTGAAAAAGGAATTTGTGTTTTAATACCCATTGGTGCAGCTTTAAACATTTTAAGCACTCTTTTACTTTTAGTAGACATTACATCATATTTTTTTAATGTCTCTTCTAAAGTCA
>NZ_JAIWQW010000071.1 GCF_026122815.1 Buchnera aphidicola (Pemphigus obesinymphae)
TTTGTTCCAAATGGAAGAATTATCGATGATTCAGATCAGAAGATCAAATTAGCTTTATCTAAAGTAGCCGAAATACATAAAGGTGATTTTCGTTTGACTGCTAACCAAAACATAATTATATCTGGAGTTAAAGAACAGGATAAAAAAGAAATTGAAAATATTTTTTTTATACATGGAATGTTGAGTTCAATAACTAAATTAAGGCAAAATGCTATGGCTTGTGTATCTTTTCCTACTTGTCCTTTAGCTATGGCAGAAGCGGAACGTAAATTACCTTTTTTTATTATGCAAATAGAAAACATTTTATTGAAATATAATATGTTACAGGAAAATTTAATATTTAGAGTTACAGGATGTCCAAATGGTTGTGGAAGATCTTTATTAGCTGAAATTGGATTGATAGGAAAATCTCCAGGAAGATATAATTTATATATAGGAGGAAACTATATTGGCACTCGGATTGCTAAAATGTATGCTGAAAATTGTACAGAAAAGGAAATATTAGATCATTTAAAATCATTAATAAAAATTTGGTCTGAAGAAAGACATAA
>NZ_JAIWQW010000072.1 GCF_026122815.1 Buchnera aphidicola (Pemphigus obesinymphae)
GAGCTACAACCAAAGAATTAGTTAACAAATTTTTGTTCACTACATACCATGCTTGATTGTTTAAATTCTTTATGCCACCTATTCTTAAACCTTTTCTTTGTCCTAATGTATAAAACATTAAACCATTATGTTTACCTATTTTATGACCTTCAGTAGTAATTATCTTTCCTGTTTTTTTTGGAAAATAACAACTCAAAAAATTGTTAAATTTTTTAGGAGAAATAAAACATATTCCTGTAGAATCCTTTTTTTCTGCTACGCTTATATTTAATTTTTTAGCAATGTTACGTACTTGTATTTTTTTTAATTTACCTACTGGAAATAAAATTTTTTTTATTTTTTCTGTATTTAAAGTGTATAAAAAATAACTTTGATCTTTATTACCATCGATACCTCTTAATAATCTTATTTGATTGTTTATAATTTTAGTACGAACATAATGTCCTGTAGCAATAAAATTTCCTTTAAGTATTTTCAAAGCAAACTCAAAAAATACTTTAAATTTTATTTCCTTATTACACAAAATATCCGGATTAGGTGTTCGTCC
>NZ_JAIWQW010000073.1 GCF_026122815.1 Buchnera aphidicola (Pemphigus obesinymphae)
TTTGTTAAATAAAACGTTATTTATTTTTTCTCGTCCTGGAGTTTTTAAATTTAATTTTTTTATTAAAAAATAAAAAGTGCAATAATACACACTACCATATATTAAACCTATTATTGGGAAAAGCCATATTCTATTACTATTCCCACTAAGAATGATGAAATCTATAATTCCATGAGAAAAACTTGTTCCTGCTCGCATGTCTAGTAAAATACATACTGGAAAAGCTAAACCTGCTAATATAGAATGTATAATATATAACATTGGAGATGCTAAGATAAAAGAAAATTCTATAGGTTCTGTTATTCCGGTTAAAAAAGCTGTTAATGCTGCAGATAACATAATTCCTCCAACTTTAGCTCTATTTTTTAAATTAGCAGTGTGCCATATAGCAATAGCTGCAGCAGGAAGACCATACATTTTAAAAATAAAACCACCTGATAATTTACCTGCAGTATTATCTCCTGCCATATATCTAGCAATATCACCGTGGAATATTTGTCCCATGTTATTGGTATATTCTCCTATTTGCATTTGAAATGGCACGTT
>NZ_JAIWQW010000074.1 GCF_026122815.1 Buchnera aphidicola (Pemphigus obesinymphae)
GATATAAAGAATCTATTGCAGATACGGCAAAAGTACTAAGTCGCATGTATCATGGAATAGAATATAGAGGACATAATCATAACATAATCAATATTTTGGCTAAATGTTCTACAGTTCCGGTATGGAACGGATTGACAGATCAATTTCATCCTACTCAAATACTGGCAGATTTATTAACTATGCAAGAAACACTAAATGAAAAAAACTTAAGAGAAATTACTTGTGCTTACGTAGGTGATGCTAACAATAATATTAGTAATACCATGTTAGAAGCAGCAGCTATTACTGGTCTAAATTTAAGATTAGTAGCTCCTAAAAAATATTGGCCGGATGATCAATTTTTTTTACAATGCCAATCAATATCAAAAGAAAAAAAAGGTACAATACTATGTACTGAAAACATTGAAGAAGGCGTAAAAAATGTAGATTTTATTTATACAGATGTTTGGGTATCTATGGGAGAACCAGATAAATTATGGATAGATAGAATTCAATTACTAAAAAAATACCAGGTAAATGAAAATATGATTCAATTAACAAAA
>NZ_JAIWQW010000075.1 GCF_026122815.1 Buchnera aphidicola (Pemphigus obesinymphae)
GATCTAAATTAGGATCTTTAGCACAAAATTGTCCTTCTTGTCGTGGTAAAGGACAAATACATATTAGAAAAGGATTTTTTACTGTTCAACAAACTTGTTCTACTTGCCAAGGTAGTGGTTCTATTATAAAAAGCCCTTGCCACCACTGTCGTGGTACTGGTCGAATTGAAAAAGAGAAAATATTATCGGTGAAAATTCCTTCGGGAATAGATACTAATGATCAAATTCGTCTAAATAATGAAGGTGAAGCTGGATCTAATGGAGCAAGCTCAGGAGATTTATATGTTCAAATTACAGTAAAAAAACACCCTATTTTTGAAAGAGAAGCTAATAATTTATATTGTGAAGTACCTATTAATTTTTCTATGGCAGCATTAGGAGGAGAAATAGAAGTTCCTACTTTAGACGGAAGAGTTAAATTAAAAATACCAAATGAAACACAATCAGGAAAATTATTTCGTATTAGAGGAAGAGGAGTAAAATCTGTGCGAAGTAGTTCACAAGGAGATTTGCTTTGTCGCGTTGTTGT
>NZ_JAIWQW010000076.1 GCF_026122815.1 Buchnera aphidicola (Pemphigus obesinymphae)
TTTTATCAATTTCATCTATATAAATAATGCCAATTTGGGCTTTTTGAATATTATAATTGCTTTTTTGTAGTAATTTTTGAATAATATTTTCTACATCTTCTCCTACATATCCTGCTTCTGTTAAAGTGGTAGCATCTGTTATTACAAATGGTACATCAAGAAATTTCGCTAATGTTTCTGCTAATAAAGTTTTTCCACTTCCTGTAGGACCAATTAATAAAATATTACTTTTACCTATTTCAACATTTTTTTTGTTTGAAACATGATAAATTTTTTTATAGTGGTTATAAACAGCGACTGCTAATATTTTTTTTGTTTTATTTTGTCCAATAACGTAATTATCAAGATGTGTTTTAATCGTATGAGGAGTAGGTAAAATTTTGTTTTTATTTTTTATTAACGTGTCGTTTGTTTCTTCTTGTACAATTTCATTACATAAGGTAATGCATTCATCACAGATATATACTGAAGGGCCAGCTATTAACTTTGATACTGATTTTTTATTTTTTCCACAAAAGGAACAGTAT
>NZ_JAIWQW010000077.1 GCF_026122815.1 Buchnera aphidicola (Pemphigus obesinymphae)
ATTAATAGTAAAGTTATTATACGTATTAATATATATTAATATTAAATTTTATGTTAAAAATTAATTTTTCAATTAAATTAATTAAATTAATTAAATTAAATAGTGTGGAATCAAATATTCATGGACTTTAATTTTTATCAGTGTTAAAATTGATATTCAACATATCAAATTTATAGGGGTGTAGTTCAATTTGGTAGAGCATCGGTCTCCAAAACCGAATGTTGGGGGTTCAAGTCCCTCCACCCCTGAAAATATACTATATAATAAATCATACTTTTTAACTCAATTTAAAATATTTTTTTTAAAAAATTAAATATAAAATTTATTTAACAAATTAACATCAAAATTTAATTCTGTTAAAATTTCACTAATAAATTATGTATTTAATATTTTCTATTTTTTAATATTATTTAATATTTTTAAAAATATTAAAGTTTATTTAATTAATATTAAGAATGATATTTTTTTAATATAGAGTAATCTACTGATGCCAAAATACCGTTCTAGTATCACCACTCATGGAC
>NZ_JAIWQW010000078.1 GCF_026122815.1 Buchnera aphidicola (Pemphigus obesinymphae)
AAATTGAAGTAGGTAAAATTTATATTGGAAAAGTAACGCGGATAGTTGATTTTGGCGCTTTTGTTTCTATTGGAATAGGAAAAGAAGGATTAGTTCATATTTCACAAATAGCTGAAAAAAGAGTGGAAAAAGTAACTAATTATCTTAAAATAGATCAAATAGTATCTGTTAAAGTATTAGAAGTAGATAGACAAGGAAGATTACGTCTTAGTATTAAAGCTGCTGAGTAATTATATTACCGATGATAACAGTAGATAATTTTATTCAAAAAAATTTATATAAATTTTTTATATATAAAATAGTTTTTTAAAAATATTTTTATTTGGAATAAAAATATTTAATATAACTTTAATTATAAATATTATATTTGATATATTTTTTTTGTTAAATAATTTTTTTATATTATATGTATTTGTTATCATATTTCTTTTATAATCGTAGATATTTTTATTTAAATTATTTTTTATAATATAGAAAATAAATTTCTATTTTTATTATTTCATTTTATACAG
>NZ_JAIWQW010000079.1 GCF_026122815.1 Buchnera aphidicola (Pemphigus obesinymphae)
AAAACATTTTTGAAAAAAAGACCAGTATTAAATATGAAAATATGTGTAAATCTGAAAAAGATGCTATAAATCAAGTAATAAATATGTTAGATATCGGTACTTTACGTGTTGCAGAAAAAGTAAAAGGTGTTTGGATAACTCATCAATGGTTAAAAGAAGCAATATTACTTTATTTATATCTAAAGAATAACGAAGTAATAAAAGATGCACATACTGCTTATTATGATAAAGTTCCACTAAAATATAAAAATTATGATGAAAAAAAGTTTAAAGAAGAAGGAATCCGAATAGTACCTCCTGCAACAATAAGAAAAGGTTCTTTTATAGGGAAAAAAACAGTACTCATGCCTTCCTATGTAAATATTGGCGCTTATATTGACGAAGGGAGTATGATAGATACGTGGGCCACAATAGGTTCTTGCGCCCAAATTGGTAAAAATGTTCATATTTCAGGAGGTGTTGGAATTGGAGGAGTATTGGAACCATTACAAAATAATCCTACAATTATT
>NZ_JAIWQW010000007.1 GCF_026122815.1 Buchnera aphidicola (Pemphigus obesinymphae)
TTATTTTTGTTCCATTAGTAGCATTTAATAAAAAAGGGTATCGTTTAGGTATGGGAGGAGGATTTTATGATTTTATTTTAAAAGATTGGCAAAAAAATAATTTTCTTCCAATAGGTTTAGCTTATAATTTTCAGTTTGTATCTTATTTTCCTATTTTTCCTTGGGATATTCCTCTTCCGGTAATTATTACTCCTACAATATTATGGAAATAAAAATAAAAATGATTTATTAGTTATTTTAATTTTTAAAGATTATATATACAAATATATTTATAATTTTTTCTGAAATTAACAATGCTTTATTTTAAATATTTTAATAAATCTATGTCGTTTTAATGGTTTTTAAAATTTAATAGCAATATATTTGCCATGTTATATTGAGATTTGTTAGAAATTTAATATAAAAACGTAAAATTTATATATTTTAAAAATAAATAAAATAATTTTTTAATTAATTTTATTAATGTTTATTAGTTGAAATTTAAATTACTTATATATAGTTTTTTCTTGAAACAAATTGATTAATCACATATGGTATATATCGTATATGTTTAAAAGTATATGTTTACGGTGTTAATATTAATTTTAAATAGTTTATCAATCATTAAATTTTAATTCAATTAATTTTTTCATAAAAATAGATTAATAATCATTAATTTTTTATCATTTGATCGAAAATATATTTAAAATATTTTTTTTACTAAAATTTTGTATATATTGGGATATTTGTTAGAAATAGAATTCAAAGTATAAATAATCATAATAATGTTTCGTGTATCATATTTATATTTTTTATATCATCGGATATATATTTTAATGTTATTTAAAATAATATTTTTAGCAATACAAGAAATTTATTTAACCTATTGATTAATATTTTTTAGAAGAAGTGACATTACATGTAGGTATTTTGGTATTTTAATATCATATAATTTTATTAATGCTAAACATTTTTATTTTACTTGATTTTTAAGTTTTTTTATCTTTTTGTTAAATAATAATTTAAAAATGATTGATTATTACAATGCTTAATTATTCAAAGAAATTAAGGTTAAGATTATTAATATGAATTATATTTTTTTAAGTATTCGTTAAAATTTAATTTTTCTTTTTTTTCAATTTTTTTTTGTTTTTGATGAGAAAAAATAGATTCCTTAAACAAGATTTCATCATTTAAAATTGTCATTTTTTCTTTAATAAATTCTTTTTTATATTTTTTTGCTAAATTTAAACCTGTTTTTTTTATTCCATTTTTTAATATTTCCGATAATATTTTACTAGAATATGTTAATTCTGGATATTTAAAATTCATTTCAAATTCTTTACAAATTTTTTTATAATATTTATTATTGGAATTTTGATCTAAATGTTCCGCTATTTTATATAAATTTTTAAATATTTTTGAACTTATGTTAATGAGAGTTTCTTTTTCATATTTATTGTTAATATTTATTTTTTGATTTGGTTTTCTTCCTTCTAGGGAAATTATTTTCCAATTTTCGTTGTAGAATTCTAATTCTGAATAATTCATTTTAGGTGCATCTGCTAATACACACCAAATGAGAAATAAATCTAGAAATAATATTTGTTTTTTATCGATTCCTATAGGTGAGAATGGATTTAGATCAAGTGATCTTATTTCAAGATATCTTATACCTCTTTTTTCTAGAGCATCGGATAAAAATTCGTTATTTTTTATTTTTTGTTTTGGTCTGATTTGTGTATAAAATTCATTTTCCATTTGTAGTAGGTGAGTGTTTATTTGTTTTAAATTTCCTAAATTATCTTTTAATCCTATATTTTTGAATTTTTCTGAAATAGTTTTAGTAGCATTCCTTAAAGAATTTGTATATTGATGTAAACAATTAAAATTTATTTTTAATTTTTTTTCAGAGTCATTTTGGTATCCTATTGAACTAAGTCTTAAAGAGGTGGACCATGGTAAATATAACAAACCATTTTTGCTTTTTTTAAATTTAATATCAGAGTTTTTATTTTTTATAGAAGAAGGACATACTGCAGGAGAAGCACCAAATAAATAAGGAATAATCCAACCAAATTTGTGATAATTTCGTATTAATTTTAAATATTCAGAAGAAATGATATCTTTTTCATTTTTTACATTTTTTATCTTTCTCCATTTCTTCCAGAAATTGATGGGTAATGAAAAATTATAATGAACACCTGAAATTATATTCATAAAATCCCCATATCGATTTTTTAAACCTGTTCTATAAAGTGTTTTTATTTTTCCTATATTAGATTTTCCATATTGAGCTACTTTTACGGAATTATTAGGGTGTATAAAATACGGTAAGCTAAAAGGCCATAGCAATTCGTTTTTAATTTGTTTACTGGTAAATTTATGAAGGTCTTTTAAAAAAGATAATGAATAATTTAAGTTGTTACTTTTAGGTGTTACGAATTCCAATAATATTTCAGCAAAATCAGTAGTAATCCACTTATGAGTGAGAGCAGATCCTATAGAATAAGGGTGATCTGTTTTTGGCATATTTCCATTTTCGTTTATTCGTAAAGTTTCTCGTTCAATTCCTCTAGAAATATTTTTGAATATGTTTGGATTATGTTTTAACCAATCAATAGCATCAGAAATATCAGGTATCAATTTTATCTCCTTGTATTAAATATGTTTAAGATTATATTTTTGAGAAAAATATAAAAATTTTTTAAAAATTAAGAATAAAACGGAAAGGATATATTTTTGTTAAATTTTGGTAAAAAATGTAATTGTTTTTATTATCGGTTTTGCATCCGGAAGGATTTGAACCTTCGGCCTCTCGGTTCGTAGCCGAGTGCTCTATCCAACTGAGCTACGGATGCAAATATTTTTTTGGTGAGAGAGGGATTCGAACCCTCGATGCAGTATTTACATACTCCCTTAGCAGGGGAGCGCCTTCAACCACTCGGCCATCTCACCTTGCTTTATTTTTATAATTTTAAATTAGTTTTAGTCATTATAAAATAAAACTATTTAATTAATGATAGAAAAAATTTTATTTTATAATTATAACAAATAAATATTTTTTAGCAAAAATATTTATTTGTTATCTATGTAAAATTGAAAAATTTTTGAATTTTATAAAGATAAAGAATATGCTTAATGATTTTAAAACATGGTGTATCTTGCTGAAATTTTAGCAAGATACACTATTAATTGTATTAATAATCTGATTTTTTATTTTTTTCTGCCTGAATACGTTGATAAATTTCTTCACGATGTACTGAAACTTCTTTTGGTGCATTTATTCCAATTCGAACTTGATTCCCTTTAACTCCTAGCACTGTTACAGTGACTTCATCGCCGATAATGAGTGTTTCTCCAACTCGACGAGTTAGAATAAGCATTCTTTGCTCCTTGAACGATTAAGACAAGCTATCTTATTTGATTCTTGTTTTATATTATATAATACGGGGTTAAATACATATCGTAAAGCTATGTTGATATAAAATATCAACGGCATGTATCTATAATATTATATTATTGAATAAATCCATGATTTAATTTCTTTTAATGTTTTTGGTAATTTTTGAATATAAACACTTCCTCCTTCAGCAATATCTGATTTACCGCCTCCTTTTCCATCTATTTTTTTTAATATTATGCTAATAAGCTTATCAGCTTGTATTAATTTATGTAAATTGTTAGTGACACCTACAATCAGATTTACTTTATTATCGACAAGATTTGCTAAAATTATTATTGCTTGTTTAAATTTGTTTTTCAATATATCCATTATATTTCGAAGTGTTTCAAGATCTTGATCTTGTAATGTATTTATCAATAATGTTATATTTTTTATTTTAATTTTATTTTTACTTAATTTTTCTATTATATTGGCGACATTTTTTTCTTTTAATTTAGAAATATTTTTTTCTAATTTTTTTTGTTTTACGATAATTTTTTCAAAAGTTTTTTTTAAATTATTTGGATTAGTGTTTAAAATGGAACAAATTTCATGTACATTTTTTTCTTGAGAATGTATTAAATGTAATGCATTTTTACCAGTTTTTGCTTCGATACGGTATGTATTAGATGCTATTTTACGTACAGATGTAATTTTAAAAAAACCAATATCTCCAGTTCTGTTAGTATGAGTTCCTTTGCATAGTTCGTTGGAATAATGATCAATAGAAATAACTCTTACATGTTTTTCATATTTTTTGTGCGATAAGAAAATTATATTTTTTTCTTTTACATCTGTGAAATTTATTGTTTTTGTTTTTATAAGAATGTTTTTGGAAATATATTTATTTATTAATTCTTCTATTTCTTGAATTGTTTTTAATGGAATAGAGATATTATGAAAGAAATCGAATCTAATCCAATCAGGAGTTACTAAAGAACCATTTTGGTAAATATGATCACCTAATATTTTATGCAAAGCTGAATTAAGTAAATGTGTAGCTGAATGATTTTTTTGGATATTGGAACGGTATTGCTCATTAATTTCAGAAAACACTTTTTGTTCTACATGTAAAATTCCATGTTCAACTATACCAAAGTGAAGAATCATATTCCCATTTTTTTTTGTATTTTCTACTTTAAAGGTTCCTTCATTGTTGTAAATAATTCCAATATCTCCTATTTGTCCTCCTGATTCTGGATAAAAAGGTGTTTTATTAAGTAGAATAATTCCTTTTTCTCCTGATGATATAAATTGTTGCGTTATTTCATTTTTAATGATGTTTTTTATAACAGATTCTGTTTTGTATGTGTTATATCCCATAAATATAGATATATTTTCTACATTATGCATCATAATATAATTTTGATTAAATGTTTTCTTTTCTCTAGATCTATTTTTTTGTTTTTCCATATGTTTTTTAAAACTTAAAAGATCTACATGAATATTATGTTCACGACAAATTTCTTCTGTTAAATCGACAGGAAAACCAAATGTATCATATAAATAAAATGTTACTTCACCATCAAGAGTATGGTTAATTGTGGTTTTAATTTTTGAATGAAGAAGTTTTAAACCATGATTAAGAGTAGAACGAAATTGCATTTCTTCTTTTTTTAATATATTTTCAATATATTCTTTTTTATTTAAAAGATATATGTTATTAATGTTCATTGATTTATTGACGCTAGATACTAATTTATAAAAAAATATGGTTTTTATTCCTAATAAATATCCATGTCTTATAGCTCGTCGAATAATACGTCGTAATACATATCCTCTGTTTTCATTAGAAGGTAAAATGTTTTCTACTATCATAAAATATGATGCGCGAATATGGTCTGCAATAACATATAAAGATTGATTTTTTAAATCAGCAGTATTACTTATTTTAGCTATGTCTTTTATTAATATTTGGAATATATCAATTTCATAATTAGAAGAAACATTTTGTATAACAGCAGAAATACGTTCTAATCCCATTCCAGTATCTACCGATGGATTAGGTAATTTTACAAGTGAACCATCATTAATGCGATTAAATTGCATAAAAACAATATTCCATATTTCAATGTAATCATTTATTTTTTCCTCAAGATTTTTAATTTTTTTATTGAATGTATTATTTTTAAGATTATAAAATATTTCGGTACAAGGACCACATGGACCTGTATCTCCCATTTGCCAGAAATTATCTGAAATATCGGAATTTTTTGTTTTATTACCGACAAGTATAATACGATCAGGAGGAATACCTATTATATTTGCCCAAATATCGTATGTTTCTTCATCTTTTTTATAAACGGTTATTAAAAAATTTTCTTTCGGTAATGAAAACCATTTTTTAGATGTTAATAATTCCCAAGAGTACAGAATAGCTTTTTTTTTAAAGTAACCACCAAAACTAAAATTACCCAACATCTCGAAAAAAGTATGATGATGAGTACTGTATCCTACATTTTCTAAATCATTATGTTTTCCTCCGGTTCTAAGACAAGATTGAGCAGTAGCAATTTTAGAATATCGATTAGATTTATCTTGTCCTAAAAAAATATTTTTAAATTGATTCATTCCTGCATTAGTAAATAAAATTGATGTATCGTTTTTAGGTATTAAAGAACTACCTTGCATTATTTTGTGTTTTTTTTTGTGAAAAAATTTTAGAAATTGATTACGTATTTCTATGGTTTTTTTGTTCATAAGATTCGGTGTAGTTTAGATATTTAATATTTTTACTAGTTTATAGAAATTTTAAATTATTAATAACATTATGATTTAAAATTATTTTTTTTGCTAAAAATATTAATATCGATTATTAATTTATGAAATAGAAAATTAGTTAGATATTAGATTAAACATTTATTTTTTAACATTTGTTAACTTTTAAATTGTAAATGACAATTATTTTTATTTTTTATATTTCATATATCATAATTAATTATAGATTATAAGTATAAGGCATTTATTTTAAGTATATTCGTTCTGTGTAGAGTCAAAATGTATTATTAAATGATAAATTTTTTATGTTAAGCGAATAAATAAATTTTTTATTGAATAAAATATTTTTTGTCAGGTTGAAATATATTCAAGGTCATTTATGATTAAAAAAGAAAGAATATCACTAAGGATACCGGAACATTGTGGAATAAATACACGTTTAGATCAAATTTTAGCAAAGATTTTTCATCAATATTCACGAACTATGTTTAAAAAATGGATATTAAATAAACAAGTGAGTATCAATGGAAATATAATAGAAAAACCTAATACTTTTGTTAATTCAGGAGATATTATAATAATTAATATAATTTCTGAAAAGAAATACAGTTTCGCCGAAAATATTTTTTTAAATATTGTATATGAAGATGATGATATATTAGTCATTAATAAACCGATTAATTTTGTTGTTCATCCTGGTGCTGGAAATATTAACGGAACTGTTTTGAATGCTTTATTATATAAAGATGATCTTTTCTATAAAATACCTCGAGCAGGAATTGTCCATAGATTAGATAAAAATACAACTGGTTTAATGTTGATTGCAAAAAACGTTACTTCTTATAAAAATTTAATAGAAAGTTTAAAAAACAGAGAAATTGTTCGTGAATACGAAGCCGTAGTTGTTGGAAATATAATTTCAGGCGGAACAATAGAACAACCGATTGGTCGTCATATGAAATATAGAACTAAAATGTGTGTGAGTTCCATTGGTAAGAAAGCCATAACACATTTTCGTATTGTTGAACGTTTTAAATATCATACCCATTTAAAAATCAATTTAGAAACCGGAAGAACACATCAAATTCGTGTACATATGCTGCATCTTAGATATCCTGTTTTAGGAGATTCTGTTTATCGCGGTACATGCATTACACCTAAAGGTATGTCCACAATGCTTCTTAAAAAAATAAGTTATTTTTCTAGACCGGCATTACATGCTAGTAAATTAAAATTTATCCATCCTAAAACTAATAAGTTAATGGAATTTAACATAGTTCTTCCAAACGATATGCAAAAATTGATTAATATTTTAAAAAAAAATTAACAATATTGAAATAATTCAATAATAAATAATTTTTTTTTATTTAACATAATTATTATATCACATTTATTAATTTAATATCAGATAAATATAAATGTTAAACAGTAATTTTAAAATATTTTTATTGATTTAAAATTAATTTAAGTTAACCAAAGAGATAATTATACTATGTTTGAACAACCTATACTTGCTGATTTATTAACGGTTTCTATAATCAATTCAAATAATCAAGTTGTTAAAAAACCTTTACGAACGTCAGTAAAACAAGCTTTAAAGAATTATTTTTTACAATTTCATAATAAAGATGTAACTAATTTGTATGAATTAGTTTTAGCTGAAATAGAAAAACCGTTATTAGATATAGTGATGCAGTATACACGAGGAAACCAAACTAGAGCAGCATCAATAATGGGAATCAACAGAGGTACATTACGCAAAAAATTAAAAAAATACGGTATGAATTAGAATATACATATTGCACTTTCTAAAAGGAAGAGAGAGTGCAAAGAAAATATCATAGTTTATTTTTTAATGTTTTTTTAAAAGTCTATTTTTTATTTTTTTGACAGCACTTTTTAAAGACCAAAAATAACCATCTAATCCAAATCCACAAATGACTCCATCAGAAATATCGGAAAACCATGAAGTAGCTCTAAATTGTTCTCTTGCATAAATATTAGAAATATGAACTTCAATAAAAGGTATATTTACAGATAAAAGAGCGTCACGTAAAGATATACTGGTGTGTGTGAACGATGCAGGATTAATAATAATATAATCGATATTATCTTTTGCTTGATGAATACGTTCTACTAAAATATGTTCAGCATTAGATTGCAAATGATGTAATTTTACGTTTAATTTTTCAGCTTTTTGATTTAATTGTGTTAGTAATTCCGATAATTTTTTTTCTCCATAAACTTTGGGTTCCCGGATCCCTAATAAATTGAGATTTGGTCCATTTAGTAATAAAATATTTAATTTATTATTCATAATAATGTTTTCTTCTGAAGATTAATTTTTAATAAAATTTATTTTTATATTCGTAAGTTTATCATATTAATATACATTTATGAAAAATAAATAATAAATATGTATATATATATCAATATATTATTTTTATAGACAGTGTTTTTTGAAAGAGAATAAAATAATATCTATATATTTTATTTTATAAAAATAGTAAATTGGTTTTTATATTTTATAAATATACACAACTCTATTTACTCAAAAAAGATACATATATAAAATTTGTGTCTTAATATTTAGAAAGAATTATAATATATATTACGAAAATGTCACGTAAATAATGTGTTTTTAATGAATGTAATTATTGAATAATTATTAATTATAATAAGTAGGTCATAATGATACTTGATTTAGTTACAGAAAAATTATTATTATTAAATAATCTTAATAAACAAGATATTTATTCGGTTTTAAGCGATTTATCTAAAAAAAATATTGATTATGCAGATTTATATTTTCAGTCTGTTCTTCATGAATCATGGATATTAGAAGATAAAATCATTAAAGAAGGTATTTATGATATTGATCAAGGAATTGGGGTGAGAGTAATTTCTGGGAAAACTACTGGTTTTTCTTACACTAATCAAATTACATTAAAAGAATTAAAAAACAGTGTAATTTTAGTTAAGGATTTTGCTAAGAACCATTCTAGTAAAAAGATAAAGACTATATCTAAATTAAAAAATAAATTGTTATATGATTTTAAAAATCCATTGGATAGCTTTTCTGATCAAGAAAAGATAGAAATGTTATATTTTATAGATAAAACAGCTCGCAATTTAGACCAAAGAGTTATTAAAGTTAATTCTGTATTAAACGGTCAGTATGAACAAATGTTAATTGCGGGAACTGATGGAATTTTAGAAGCAGATATTCGGCCTTTAGTTCATATTTCTATTACTGTGATAGTAGAAGAAAAAGGGAAAAGAGAACGAGGTACTAGTGGAGGGGGGATTCGTAAAGGTTATAATCATTTTTTAAAACAACATTCTTCTGGTGTTGTTTATCTTGAATATTTAGTTAGAGAAGCAATAAGGATAGCTTTATTAAATTTATTTGCAAAAGAAGCTCCTTCAGGTAGCTTTCCTGTAGTGCTTGGGCCAGGTTGGCCAGGAGTATTGTTACATGAAGCTGTAGGTCACGGATTAGAAGGTGATTTTAACTATAAAGGAACATCTGTGTTTGCAGGTAAGATTGGAGAAAAAGTTACATCTGAGTTATGTACAATTGTCGATAACGGAATGATACAGTATAGAAGAGGTTCTTTAAATATAGATGATGAAGGTATTCCTGGTCAGTATAACATTTTAATTGAGAAAGGAATTCTAAAAGGGTATATGCAAGATAAGTTGCATGCCAATTTCATGGGGGTAAAACCAACTGGAAATGGAAGAAGAGAATCTTATGCTCATTTACCGATGCCAAGAATGACCAATACTTATATGTTACCAGGTAAATCTGAACCACATGATATTATCAGCAGTGTAAAATACGGGATATTTGCTTCAAATTTTGGAGGAGGACAAGTAGATATTACTTCTGGTAAATTTGTTTTTTTTACTTCTGAAGCATATTTAATAGAAAAAGGGAAAATAACTAAACCAATAAAAAAAGTAATGTTAATAGGATCAGGATTAGATAGTATGAACAAAATTTCTATGGTAGGGAATGATTTATCTATGGACAAAGGGCTTGGTATTTGTGTAAAAGATGGTCAAAGCGTACCTGTAGGTGTTGGTCAACCTACTATAAAATTAGATAGTTTAACAGTAGGTGGTACTAATTAAATAATGTTATTTTTATTTTTTAAAATGAAAAGCAACGTTTATTGATCATTTATTTAGAATAGAAATTATGCAGTCCAATATTCATATGTGACTGCATGATATTTTTTATTTGACGGTACATAAATTAGTTAATTTAATTTTTCTTTAATTCGTGCTGATTTACCTTTTCTATATCTTAAATAGTATAATTTAGATTTTCTTACGTCTCCTCGTCTTTTAACTAATATTTTATCTATTAAAGGAGAATATATTTGAAATACTCGTTCTATTCCTTCTCCATTAGAAATTTTTCTTATTGTTACTGAAGAGTGTAAATTTCTATTTCGGATGGCAATTACTACCCCTTCGAAAGATTGAATTCTTTTTTTAGAACTTTCTACAACCCAAACTTGTATTTCTAAAGTATCTCCAGGACGGAAAAAAGGTATATTTTTTTTCATTTGTTCTGTTTCAATTTTTTTTATAATATTCATTAATTAGTTATTCCTTTAAATTAATTTTTATTTTTCGTTCTTTCCAATCTTTTTTAAATTCGTGTAATAATATTTTCTGTTCTTTAGATAAATCTATAATTTTTAAAAGATCTGGTCTTTTTAACCAAGTAACACCCAAAGATTGTTTTAATTTCCATCTTTTTATTTTAGCATGATGACCAGACAATAATATTTTAGGAACATGCATTCCGTTAATAACGTTTGGTCTGGTATATTGAGGACAATCTAATAATCCATTATAAAAAGAATCTTCTTGAATGTATTTTTTTTTACCTATTAAATCTGGAATTAATCTAGACAAAGTATCTATAAATATCATAGCTGGAAGTTCTCCACCACTGATTATATAATCTCCAATAGACCACTCTTCATCAATTGAACTAAGAATTAATCTTTCATCTATACCTTTGTATCTTCCACATATTAAAATAAAACTAGATATTTTAGATAGCTTTTCAACAGATTTTTGATTTAATTTTTTCCCTTGAGGAGAAAGATAAATAATTTTAGCATTGTTTTTTATTTTCTTTTTTGCATATTCAATAGCTGTAAGCAAAGGTTTAACTTTCATTAACATACCTGATCCTCCCCCATAAGGACGATCATCTATTGTATGATGTTGATCAGACGTGTAGTCACGAGGATTCCATATTGTAATTTTGATAATGTTTTTTTTAATTGCTTTGCTAATAATTCCATAATTTTTAATTATATTAAACATTTCTGGGAAAATACTAACTATATTAAATTCTATTAAAGTTTTATATGGTTGATTTAATAATTTTTTATTCAAATATAGGATTCCAATGTACCGTTATAGTTTTGTTGACAATATCGATATTTTTTATGACTTCATTTTCTATAAAGGGTATTAGTATTTCTTTTTTTTTCTTATTTCCCCTATAATTTTTTATTACTAATATATCATTTGATCTAGTTTGTAAAAAATTATCTATTTTACCTAAATAATTTCCGGTATCAGATATAATTTTAAAATCAATTAAATCATTCCAATAGTATTCATTTTCTTTTAATATTGGAAGTGTTTTTTTTTCTATTATAATATGACAGTGAGTTAATAGTTGTGCTTCATTTCTATTTTTTATGTTCTTTATTTTTATTAAAAAAAAATCTTTATTGTTTTTCTTATATTCTAAATGTAAAATGATCCATTGATTTTCTTTTACAGTAAACCAGGGACAGTATTTAAAGATATCGTTTTTATTTTCGGTAAAAGAAAATAATTTAACCATCCCTAAAATACCGTGAGCTGATCCTATTTTACCTATTATGCAGGGATCGTTGGGTTTATTGCATTTTTTATATATATTAAACATTTGATACCGGTAATTTTTTACTTTTTTTGATTAAATAATTGGTTCTTTTAGAAACAGCTGCTCCTTGACTAGTCCAATATTGTATTTTTTCCATATTAATATATATTTTTTTGTCTTTAGAAGAAGCAATAGGATTAAAAAATCCAATTTTTTCAATAAATCGTCCATTTCTTGGGAAACGGCTATCGGAGACAACAATTTGGTAAAAAGGACGTTTTTTTGAGCCATGACGAGCCAAACGTATTTTTAACATATAAACCTCTTTTTTATAAAATAGTATGTGATTTACATCTGTGTATTTTTATTTTATTAAATGTTTTTATCTAAATTGAAATTACATGATCAAGATATTAATTAATTAATTTAACTATTTTACTAGTTAAACATGTTTTTGGGAATAATATTTTTAATTTGACTAATTACTTTTTTTACATTCCATGTCTTTATTTTTGTCATTATTTTCTTTAGATCGTTAAATTGTTTAAGTAATTTATTAATGTCTTGTATATTTACACCAGATCCTGAAGCAATACGACGTTTTTGTGATCCTTTGATAATTTCTGGTGTTTTTCTTTCTTTTTTCGTCATTGAATTAATAATTGCTTCGAATTTAACTAAAATTTTATCGTTGATAAAAGATTGTATATGATTTAATTGTACTTGATTTTTAGGTAATTTTTCAATTAAATTTGAAACGCCTCCCATGTTTTGCATTTGTTTAATGTGTATTAAAAAATCATTTAAATCAAATTTATTTTTATTTTTAAGTTTATTTTTTAATTTTTCAGATTTTCTTTTTTTCGTATATGCTTCAACATTTTCTATAAGAGATAATATATCTCCCATACCAAGGATACGAGATGCAATTCTATCTGGATAAAATGGTTCTATAGAATTTAATTTTTCTCCTGTTCCTATAAATTTAACTGGTTTTCCGGTAATAAATCGTATAGACAATGCTACTCCTCCTCTGGTATCACTATCCATTTTAGTTAAAATGATACCCGATATAGGCACAATATTATTAAATACTGGTAGTATATTCATACTGTCTTGGCCTGTCATAGCATCAATAACGAGTAATGTTTCTATTGGTTTTATATTATCATGCATTTCTTTGATTTCATTCATCATTTTTTTTTCAACATGAAGTCTACCTGCTGTATCGATAAGTAATATATCATAAAATTTTATTTTAGCGTATTCCAATGCTTTATTAGCAATTTCTATAGGTTTTTGATTAGAATTTGACGGGAAAACATCGATATTGACTTCTGAAGATAAAACCTCTAATTGTTTGATAGCTGCAGGTCGATAAATATCTGTGGAAACCATTAATATTTTTTTTCTTTTTGTTTCTTTTAACAATTTTGCTAATTTTACTAAATTAGTGGTTTTTCCAGATCCTTGCATCCCTACTATTAATAACACCGCAGGTGGGGATACATTAAGATTTAAAGTATTATTTTGTTCTCCCATAATTAATATTAGTTCTTTTTTAACAATTTTTATAAATGTTTGTCCTGGAGTTAAAGTATTATTAATTTTATTTCCCAATGATTTTTTTTTCACATGATGTATAAATTGTTTTATTACAGGTAAAGCAACATCTGCTTCTAACAAAGCAATTCTTACTTCACGTAATGTTACAGAAATGTTATTTTCTGTTAATCTTCCTTTGTTAGCAATTTTATTCAAAGTTTCTGATATACGTTTAGTTAGATGATCAAACATAATTTTTCTCTATCATTAAGTAACAATAAAAGATCAATTTTTATAATATAAAATGAAATATAAAAATTAAATTATATATATTTAACAATGGAATCTATACAATTATATTGTTAAAATAAAAATAATAATTTCAATTATTATTTTTTGTATATCTTTAAGTAGTAATCTTTTTAATTAGATATAGAAATTATGAACATTTCTATATTGAAGAATGTTAAAATATATAAAATTTCAAAAATGAAGAAAACAATAATTTGTATAAAAAAATAATAAATTAATTTTTAATTTATTGAAAATTTTATTTCAGTGATATTTTTATATTTTATCGATAATATAACTCTATTGCAATCATGTCATTTTAATATAGAGTTATATCATTATATTATATGTTGATATTTGAGGATATGTTTTGGTAATACCCTAATATTTTTAAAGATTTAGTTATATTATGTAATTTAGTTAGTATATTAGCCGTAAGAGATGATTTTTTTTTCATTAAAATATCCATATAAAATGTCTCTTCCCAAGGATGATCATATATAGGTCTAGATTCTAATTTTGTCATAATTAAATTATGTTCTTCTAATATTGATAATATTTCTAGTAGGGATTTTGTTTTTTTTTCAAATGTAAATAACAATGTGGTTTTTATTGGTTTTTCTTCTAATATATTTATTGGATTATTACCTAATATTAAAAAACGAGTTATATTATTTTTTTGATTAGATATATTTTTTAATAAAACTTGTAATTTATGATATTTTCCTCCAATTTCGCTTCCTAAAGCGGCAATATTTTTTTTTCTTATTTTAGCTACATGTTGTATAGCATCAGCTGAACTTAATGTATGTCTTATTTTCCAATCAGGAAATTTTTTTATAAATTTACTACATTGTTGAAAAGGTTGTGTATGACTGTAAATTTTTTTTATATTTTCTAAATTAGTGTTAGGTATTGCTAATAAACAATGATTAATAGGGATGTAAGTTTCTCCAACAATAAATAGATTAGTATTTTTTAATAGATCATAAACTTCATTAATAGAACCTGAAGAAGTATTTTCTATGGGTAATATAGCAAAATTAGATTTTTTATTTTCTACAGATTCAACAACTTCTGTAAAAGAAGAACATGTTTTTTCTTTTATTTTTTTATATTTTTTTTTACAGTTCATGACTGCAATATGGGAATAAGAGCCTTTAGGTCCAAGAAAAGAAAATATACTGGGGGAAAAATTATTTTTTTTTTCTAGTATTTTTGTTTGGGTTGATACTGAATATTCTATTATAAGTTTAAATATATTTTTTACAAAATCGATGTTAAGATTTAATTTTTCTCCTAAATCAGTTACTTGTTTTAATAGTAATTTTTCACGTGTTACATCTCGAATGGGTTGGGAAGTGTGTTTTTTTTCTATTGCTATTTTTTTAATTATCGATTGTCTTTTGGCAAAAGTTTTTATTAATTTTTGATCAATTAAATTAATTTTATTACGTAAATAAAGTAAGTGATTTTCATAAATCATAATTGGCTACTTATTGAATATTTAATAAATTTGATTTCAGAAGAATAGGTTTTAAGTAATAGTTTATATTTTTTATTAAAAATTTTTAAAAAAGAAAGTTCTTATATATTTATATATATAAATATATTTAAAAGAATTTTTGTAAAGATTTTAAATATTTATTTACTAAATAAAAAAAATAAATCATTATTATACGAAATATAAAATTTTAATTTTAAATTATTTTTAATAAAAATAAATTTTGTATTAACATAATACATAGATATAAGATTGTTTTATTTTATTATAAATGCTATTATTTTAAATGAATAATATTATATAAGATAATTAAAATTATTTTATTTTTATAAAAATAAAATAATTCATAAATTTTATTTAATAATATTAAAGTAATGAATTAATTTTGTCAAATATAAAGTATTTTGTTTTTTATTTAACATAATAGACAAATGTTATCTAATTTATAATTTTTTAGTATTTTTATATTTAATTATATGTAATGCATTTTTTCTAACATTATTTTAATTATTATAGATTATTGTAGAAAATTATTTTTATTTTTAGGTGGTTTTTTAGATGAAAACTTTTTCAGCTAAATCAAGTGATGTAAAAAAAAATTGGTATATGATAGATGCTACAGGAAAAATATTAGGCAGATTAGCAACTGAATTGTCTCGTTATTTACGAGGAAAACATAAGGTAGAATATACGCCACATGTTGATGTCGGTGATTATTTAATAGTTTTAAATGCAAAAAATATTTTAGTTTCTGGAAGAAAAGAAAATAATAAAATTTATTATCATCATACAGGCTATATTGGAGGGATTAAAAGTTTTTCTTTTAGAGAAATGATACAAAAATCTCCAGAATGTGTTATTGAAAGAGCCGTAAAAGGAATGCTTCCAAAAGGGCCGTTAGGTCGTATGATGTTTAAAAAGTTAAAAGTTTATGCTGGTAATAATCATAATCATGCAGCACAAAATCCACAGTTTTTAAATATTTAAATTAGGTTTATATAATAATGACAGTAATTCAAGGTTACGGGACAGGTCGTAGGAAAAGATCTTCTGCTCGAGTTTTTATGAAGTTTGGTATTGGTAAAATATTTATTAACAAGTGTCAGTTAGAAGATTATTTTAGTAGAGAAACAGCGTGTATGATAGTACGCCAACCTTTAGAATTAGTAGATATGGTTTCTAAATTTGACTTTTATATTACTGTAAAAGGAGGAGGAATTTCTGGGCAAGCTGGTGCGGTGCGTCATGGTATTACTCGAGCTTTAATTAAATATAATTCATTGTTTAAAATTGATTTAAAAAAAGCTGGATTTGTTACACGTGATTCTCGTCAAGTAGAACGCAAAAAAGTAGGTTTTCGTAAATCAAGAAAACGTCCACAGTTTTCTAAACGTTAATAAGAAATCATTGATTTTTATAAGGAATCCGGAACAGAATTTTACCGGGTTTCTTTTTAATAAAAATTTTGTATAGGTTTGATAAGTTTATTTATATTTATAAATTTTTGTTTTTTAAAAAAATAGAGATATCAGAACATAATTTTTTGACGCCAATTCCATTCATTGCAGAAATAATATAATATTTTTCTTTATTTTCTAAAGAGAATAAAACTTTATTGACTATTTTTTTTATTTGTTTTTGTTCTAAAAGATCAATTTTGTTGAAAACAATCCATCTAGTTTTTTTATATATTTCTGTTGTATTATAATTTTTCAATTCATTAATAATAACATTTATATTTTCAATAATATTATCAGGTTGATATGAAGAAATATCGATAATATGAAGTAATAAATTGCATCTTTCTAAATGTTTTAGAAATAAAAAACCTAATCCAATTCCTTTTGATGCATTTTTTATTAATCCTGGAAGATCAGATATAATAAAACTTTTTTCATTTTTTACAGATACAACACCTAAAGTAGGTGTTAAAGTAGTAAAGGGATATTCTGCTATTTTTGGTTTAGCGGAAGATATTGATTGCACAAAAGTTGACTTTCCTGCATTTGGTAAACCTAAAGTTCCAACATCAGCTAATAGTATTAATTCTAATAATATTTCTCTTTTTTCTCCTGATGTTCCAAGAGTTCTTTTTTTTGGTGTACGATTAATGGAAGATTTGAATCTGGTGTTTCCTAATCCATGCCAACCTCCTTTTGCAATTAATAACATTTGATTATTTTTAATCATATCGCTTATAATTTCTTTAGTTTTTATGTCAATTATTCTTGTTCCCACTGGAACAAAAATAGTAACATCAAATCCTTTTTTACCGGTACATTTTCCAGAAAAACCATTTTCTCCATTACCTGCTGAAAAGATTTTTTTAAATTTAAAATCTATTAATGTATTAAGATTATTGACAGATTTTAACCAAATATTTCCTCCATTTCCGCCATCTCCTCCATCTGGACCTCCTTTAGGTATATATTTTTCTCTTCTAAAGCTTACACATCCATTACCTCCGTTACCAGCAATGACATGAATAATTGCTCGATCTAGAAATTTCATTTTTTTTCCTATTTAAACTTTTTTCTAAAAAATAATTTTTTCTATTTTGAAAGAAATGCTTTAATTATAAACTGAATAAATAAAAAATATTTTACGAATCTTTAATACAGTATTTTCATTATTATTTTTCTAAGAAAGTAAAAAGATCTCTTAATTTTACAGGAGATCTTTGAATTTAAAAGTAACTTTTTATTATTTTTTATTTTATAATACTAACGTATTTTCTTTTTTTTATGCCTTTTATTTCAAATTTTATTCTTCCAGTTTCAGTTGCAAATAAAGTATGATCTTTTCCACAGCCCACATTGGTGCCTGGGTGAAATTTAGTTCCTCGTTGTTTGACGATAATACTGCCAGAAGATATTTTTTCTCCTCCAAAACGTTTTATTCCTAAACGTTTTGCATTAGAATCGCGACCATTTCGAGTTGAACCACCTGCTTTTTTATGTGCCATTAATTAAATTCCTCTGTATTAGTGATGATTTTTGTGATTTTAACATCAGTAAATAGTTGTCTGTGACCTTGTGTTTTTTTATAATGTTTTCTTCTATTAAATTTTAAAATTTTTATTTTTTTATGTTTCCCATGATTTTCGATATAAGCTTGAATCAAGGATTGTGACAAAATAGGGTTACCTATTTTAATATTTTTTTTATCTGAAATCATCAATATTTCTTTAAATTCTATTGTTTTTCCTATTTTTAAATTTATTTTTTCTAATCTGATAATTTGTCCTTCTTTTACTCGGTGTTGTTTCCCACCATTTAACAAAACTGCATACATAAATGACTCCAATAGTTGATTATTTAATATGGTTGTTAATGTTAATTTAAATAATTTTAAAAATTAAATATCCATCTTAATCGATAACTATTAATTTATTTTTAAAAAAAATTTTATAGGATATGTTGATACATTTTTATTTTAGATTAAAAAATATATTTTATTCTTAACAGAATCTTGTTCTAGCATATTTTTTTAGAATTTATAATTTTTATTATATACAATAAATAGTATTAAAATAGTACTTTTTGATTATATTGATAATGAATGTTAAATTTATGAGAATAAGAAAGGAAAATTACTTTCATTGATTTTAAAAAATTTTCTTTTTATAAAAAATTGTTTCTTTTATTTAAATTAGAAATGAGATACATATTAATTTTAAGAAAAATTTTTATCCATATTTTTATTACATTGAACAATGTAAATGCAATGTTTATATTTTTATTATTTTAGAATGTGAAACATTTAGATATTAATGTATTTTTATTATTTTTTAATAGTGAATTAAAAATGTTTTTTTTTACACTTTTAAAGTGTTTTTTAAATTTTTTAAAATGGTAAGTGATTTGTCGGATAATAATAAAATTAAAAATGTAAAATATAAAATTTTATTTTTTTGAAAGAAAGAATTAATTATTTTAATTTTTATATTTTAATTGAATTACATATTAATATTTTTATTATTATAAAAATATCTAATTATTTTTTTAAAACAATCAATTTAAACTTTTTTTTGAATATATAATGTATTATTTTTTAATAAGATTCTTAAAATGACTTTTTTGGATATATATATTAATCATTTAATATTTTTACGGATTATAAATATGTTTTTTTTTATTCCATTCTTTAGGAGAATAAGATTTTATAGTTATGGCATGAATTTTTTTTTCTATAATGTCTGACATTAAAGATGTATAAATAGATTGTTGTCTTTTTACTTCACTCATTCCTGTAAATATTTCTCCAACAGCAATAATTTTTATATGATTGCTATCTCCTGTTACATATATTTCTTGTAATGCCAATGAATTCATTAGTAATTTCTTTATTTTTTTATTTTGCATGGTTATTTTAAATTTAATGTAACGTTTTTTTTTAAAAATAATTTTTATATTGTTCGATATATAGAATTAAATAGAATGTTATTTGAGTAATGAAATACTAAAAATATATAATAAATATTACTATATAACATATTTTTTGATCTATATTAATAAAAATTATTGTTTATTTTTGTTAATTAATTTTGTTGTATAGTTATAAAGTATCGTTAAAATAGATTTATATCTTAACATAAAAGTCATAATTTATAAAACATATTTTTTATATGCACGGTGTTATCTATGAATATTCATTCATATATTTTTACTTGTTTAGAATATTTTTAAAAGTAATTGCATATTTCGCCAATTTTAGTATTTTTAATTTTATTTGCTTTTCTATAATATATAAAAAAATAAAATAATAATATTATTATTCAGAGGTTTGATATGAAAAGTAAGATTCCAATGACTTTAAGTGGTATAAAAAAATTACGCAAAGAATTACAAGAATTAAAAGAAATTACACGACCTCGTATTATTTCTGATATCTCTGATGCTAGATCTTATGGTGATTTAAAAGAAAATGCAGAATATCATGCAGCTAGAGAAGAACAAGGATTCTGTGAAGGAAGGATAAAAGAAATTGAATCTAAACTTGCTAACGCCGAAATTATTGATATAACTAAGGTACCTCATAATGGCACGGTAATTTTTGGTGTTACTGTAACAGTGATGAACATGCATACTAAAAAAAAATCTACTTACGGTATTGTAGGTAATGATGAAGCTAATTTTAAAAAAAAATTAATTTCTATTGATTCTCCTATGGCCCGTGGATTGCTTGGTAAAAAAGAAAGAGACATAGCTGTGATAAAAACACCAGGTGGGAAAATACAATATGAGATATTAAAGATAGATTATGTTTAATATCTATGAACTAAAAATATTTAACATAATGACCAAAACTAATATTAAAAATAATATGTAAATACTTAATAGATTTTATATAAATAAAAATTTTTATTAAAAATATCATAAAAAAATTATTTTTTAATAATTAGTAGGAACTAATGGGACTTTTATGTATAAAAATTTAAAAATATATCAATATTAATGATTTGATTATTTTGCGTATCAAGTTTATATGTTTTTATTGAATTTTTGTGTTTTAGGATATATTTTTATGATAAAAAAAAAATAATAAATTCTAACAGATGGTTGAAAAGGCATTTTTGTGATAAATATGTGAAATTAGCTTATAAAAAAGGATTTCGATCAAGAGCAAAATTTAAGTTAGCAGAATTAAACAACTCTGATAAAATCTTTAAAATAGGTATGAATGTGATTGATTTAGGATCATCTCCTGGTAGTTGGTCAGAATATGCTGTTTCTAAAATAGGAAAAAAAGGTAAAATTGTAGCTTGTGATATACTACCGATGCTTCCTGTTAAAAATGTACTCTTTATTCAAGGTGATATCAGAGAGAAAATTATATTTGATAAATTATTACATTGTGCAAAATTGATACCGATTAATGTAGTGATGTCCGATATGGCTCCTAATATGAGTGGGTATTCTTGTATTGATATTCCTAAGTCTATTTTTTTATGTAATTTAGCTCTCAAAGTATCTAGAATAACTTTAGTACAAGGAGGAACATTATTATTAAAATTATTTCAAGGAGAAGGATTTGATACATTTTTAAAAAAAATCTATGATTTGTTTTCATTAGTCAAAATTCGTAAACCATATTCTTCTCTAACTAGTTCTAGAGAGGTCTTTATTGTAGCAGCTAAGAAAAAATAATAATATCTTATGCTGTTTTTTAATATTATTGTAATAATGAGGTTAATACCTTGAGTGACATGGTTAAAAATCTGATTCTTTGGTTAGTTATTGCAGTTGTATTCATGTCTATATTTCAAAGTTTTAATTCTGATGATGGGAACATTCGTAGAATAGATTATTCAACTTTTTTATCAGAAGTTAATCAAGATCAAGTCCGAGAGGTACATATAAATGGGCATGAAATTAATGTTATCAAAAAAAATAATAACAAATATAAAACATATCTTCCAATTAACGATGCTAGATTACTAGATAATCTATTGGTAAAGAATGTCAAAGTAGTAGGAGAAGCACCTGAAGAGACAAGTTTGATTACTTCTATTTTTATATCATGGTTTCCGATGTTTTTATTAATAGGTGTTTGGATTTTTTTTATGCGTCAAATGCATATTGGTGGTGGAAAAGGTGCTATGTCATTCGGTAAAAGTAAAGCTCGTATGTTATCTAAAGATGAGATTAAGATTACTTTTTCTGATGTAGCTGGTTGCGATGAAGCTAAGGAAGAAGTCAGTGAATTGGTTGAATATTTAAGAGAACCTAGTCGTTTTCAAAAACTAGGTGGTAAAATTCCAAAAGGAATTTTAATGGTTGGCCCCCCAGGAACAGGTAAAACGTTACTTGCAAAAGCTATAGCAGGAGAAGCTAAAGTTCCTTTTTTTACTATTTCTGGTTCTGATTTTGTGGAAATGTTTGTCGGAGTAGGGGCGTCGAGAGTACGTGATATGTTTGAACATTCTAGAAAATCTGCTCCGTGTATAATATTTATTGATGAAATTGATGCTGTAGGTCGTCAAAGAGGTACAGGTGTTGGAGGTGGACATGATGAAAGAGAACAAACATTAAATCAAATGTTAGTAGAAATGGATGGTTTTGAAGGCAATGAGGGTATTATTTTAATTGCCGCTACAAATCGTCCTGATGTTTTAGATCCTGCTTTATTGCGGCCTGGTCGTTTTGATAGACAAATAGTAGTAGCTTTACCTGACGTTCGAGGAAGAAATCAGATCCTTAAAGTTCACATGCGTAAAATTCCTTTAGATAAAGACGTTAATGCAATGATTATTGCACGTAGTACTCCTGGATTTTCTGGTGCAGATTTAGCTAATTTGGTTAATGAAGCAGCTCTTTTTGCTGCTAGGATTAATCGTCAAACTGTATCTATGTCAGAATTTGAAAAAGCTAAAGATAAAATTATTATGGGTTCTGAGCGTCGATCATTAGTAATGACTGATGCACAAAAACAGGCTACTGCTTATCATGAATCTGGACATGTTATTGTAGGAAGATTAGTTCCTGAACATGATCCTGCACATAAGGTAACAATAATTCCAAGAGGTAGAGCATTAGGAGTAACATTTTTTTTACCAGAAAGCGATACCATTACTATTAGTCGTCAAAAGTTGGAAAGTCAAATATCTACTTTATATGGAGGACGATTAGCTGAAGAAATTATTTATGGTGAAAAAAACGTATCTACAGGTGCATTTAACGATATAAAAATTGCAACTACTTTGGCAAGAAATATGGTAACTCAATGGGGTTTTTCAGATAAATTAGGACCGTTATTATATGCTGAAGAAGAGGATGAGATATTTTTAGGTCGTTCAGTCGCTAAAGCTAAACATATGTCAGATGAAACTGCTAGAATAATAGATAAAGAAGTAAAGTTATTAATAGAATTAAATTATCAAAGAGCAAGAAATATTTTAAATGATAATATGGATATATTACATGCCATGAAAGATGCGTTAATGAAATATGAAACAATTGATGCATCGCAAATTGATGATTTAATGGCCAGGAAAAAAGTTCGTAAACCTGTAGATTGGGTAGAAAATTCTTCTTCTAATTAAATTAATATTTAATATAGTTATTTTAAAATTTAAAATATATTTAATGTAATTTTATTTTTCATAATAAATTGTTTAGATATAACTAGAATATTTTTTAATCTATAAATTTTAAATAATGTTTTTAGATGAAAAATTTGGTTAAATGTTAATTTAATCATTTATGACATCATTGTTTTCAAAGTATCATAAATTTTAGATATTTTAAAAGATGTAATTTAAAATAGATATGTGTTTAATTGATATTCTAAATTTTTAAATCTAGTTCGATTTAAATGTAAAAATCATTATTTTTGTTAAAAAATGTGCAACTATCTCTTTACTTTATAGGAGATAGTTGATTTTTAAAAATAAATACGTTTATTCATATAATAAATATTACTTTTCTTTTAATCGTTATTAAAAATGAAAATTTTATGTTTATAAATATATTGTATTTTTATTGAAATTATTTTTTTTGTATAAAAATTAATTTATTTTTTAAAAAAAAGCATTTATTTTTGTTAAAAATAAAACTAAAAGTAAAATTATTATTTTTTTATATACATTCAATTAAATAAATTAATAATAGTTATTATCATAGATAAAACAAAAGATTAAGTATATTATACATAATATTATATTATGTGTTAAGATAGATTAATAAAACACATAATTTTATTTAATAAAATAAAAATATATTTTCATTTTTTTTCTATTGAAACAAAAAGGATAGAAAAAGGTGTTATTGTTCTTATTTCTTTAGTGGATTTAAATACATTGGTATTTTTTATCACATTTATAAAATTTTTTAAAAAATTATAATTTTATTCTTAATAAAAATTAAATTTTTAATCAATTCAAAAATTACATAAATTTCTAAAGGTTTAATTTTTTATTTACGAATAATGTTTTAAAAAATCAAAATTTTATAAAACTTTGATTATCTTATTACTTATTTTATAAATATAAAAATTTTTATAAAATTGTAATTACAAGTTTTTTTCTAGTCAATGAATTTATAAATATTTTTATTTTTAAAATAAATGCTATAATAGTAAATCTATAAGACATTAGATTTGATTATTTATAGTCAGAAATAAATTATTTTAGAAATATAGGATATATAAAAATCATATTTTTATGATTTATATCAAAATTTTTTATGAAAAGGTGCACACATTTTATTCATAAATAGAAAATTACAATACACGATACATTGTTATGTTTTAAAATTTCATTTGCATTAAAAATTACAGAGTAATAGAAAGATTTTTTATAAAAAATTAATATTAAAAACTTCATTATTTAAAATGATAAAATAGCAATAAAATTAGAAAAATTTTATTTTAAATATATTTAATAAAATAGTTAGATTTATATTTTTTGATATTTTTTAATTATTTAGTATATTTATTTTTTATAAAACATTAAATATATATATAATATATATAAATATTATATAAATATCAGAAAATAATAATTATACAAAATAATAAATAATTTATTTTGATTATTATTTAATTTAAATGTAAATTAAAAGCAACTATTTTATTTAACACTTTAAAAGTGATAAAATTGATTTATATTGGATATACATAATATGTATATCCAATATAATATTATTTAATAAATATATTTTATATATTTATTAAATAATATTATATAAAAAATTTTATGGCGGTAATGACAATAGGAACATATTTGTTATGTATCATTTTTTTTTAATTTTATTAATGTTTGTATCAACTATTTTAATTTTTTTAATTATGATGCAACAAGGTGAGAACATAGATTCATCTTGTTCTATTGGTGGTTCTGAAAAATTATTTACTCATGCTAATCGTAACAAATTAATGACTTATATTACTATTTTTTTTGCAATTCTTTTTTTTATTTTTATTTTAGCTTTATCAAATGTTAACGTTAATCATGATAAAAAAATAAATTTCAGTAGTATATTAGATGATCAATGATTTTTATCATAAAAGGAATTGATCTATAAAATTAAATTAGAGTTATATTGGCATATAATATTTTATTAACTGTAAATGTAGTTAGTAAAAATTAAACCGAGGTGGTGGAACTGGTAGACACGCTACTTTGAGGTAGTAGTATCTTATTCTAAAAGATATGCGGGTTCAAATCCCGTCCTCGGTACGATTTTTAATTAATTAATGTTATATATATATAACATTAATTAATTTTTATTATTTTAAAATAAATTTTATATAGCAATTTATTTTTTTCTATTAACGATATAGTCAAGTACCATTCCCCCGATTATTCGGGGGTTTTTGTTATTTAAAAACATTTAAACTTTATTTTGTCATTTTCTATATTTAAATAATAAAGTAATTTATTCTTTATAAATACCTTAAATTTATATTTAAAATTATGTTTATAAAGATTATTTTTTGTAAAAAATTTTTGTTAAGACGTTTTTATATAGATTAAACATTTTTTAAAAAATTGAAAAAATAAATTTATTTTCATTTTTTTGTTTAAAATTGAGGCCAATCAAGGTGAGTAAAGAAATTTTAGCTGTTGTTGAATCAGTTTCAAATGAGAAATCTCTCCCACGTGAAAAAATATTTGAAGCTTTAGAATGTGCATTAGCCACAGCTACGAAGAAGAAACATGATCAAGAAATTGATATAAGAGTAAAAATTAATCGTAAAAATGGAGATTTTTATACGTTTCGACGTTGGATGGTTGTATCTCAAGTTACTCAACCGACAAAAGAAATTACATTAGAAGCAGCTCGTTTGGAAAATAATTCCATACAATTGAATGATTATATTGAAGATTTAATACAATCAGTCACTTTTGATAGAATTACTACTCAAACAGCAAAACAAGTTATTGTTCAAAAAGTAAGAGAAGCTGAACGAGCTATGGTAGTTGAACAATTTAAAGAATATAAAGGTGATATTATTACTGGTATTGTAAAAAAAATAAATAGAGATAATATTATTTTAGATTTAGAAAATAATGCTGAAGCATTAATTATGAAAGAAGATATGTTACCAAGAGATAATTTTAGATTAGGTGATCGTGTAAGAGGATTATTATATGCGATTTATCCTGAATCTCGAGGAGCTCAATTGTTTATGAGTAGATCTAAACCGGAAATGCTTATTGAGTTGTTTCGTATTGAAGTGCCTGAGATTGGAGAAGAGATAATTGAAATTAAAGCCGCTGCTCGTGATCCAGGATCAAGAGCTAAAATTGCAGTAAAAACAAATGATAAACGTATAGATCCTGTAGGAGCTTGTGTCGGTATGAGGGGAGCACGAGTACAAGCGGTATCCAGTGAATTATGTGGTGAAAGAATTGATGTGGTTTTATGGGATAGTAATCCAGCACAATTTGTAATTAATGCAATGTCTCCAGCTGATGTATCTTCTATTATTATGGATGAAGATCATCATACTATGGATGTTTCTGTAGAATCTGCTAATTTAGCACAAGCGATTGGTAGAAATGGTCAAAATGTTAAGTTAGCTTCTCAGTTAAGCGGATGGGAATTAAATGTGATGACTGTTGACGATTTACGGTTAAAATATAAAGAAGAATCGCATTTAATTAAACGTATATTGAGTAATAGTTTGAATATTGATGACAATATCATAAATACATTAATTAAAACAGGTTTTTCTTCTTTAGAAGAAATAGCTTATGTGCCTTTTAATGAATTATTATCTGTTTCTGGTATTGATAAAAATGTACTTCATCAAATCAGAGAGGACGCTAAAAATGCTTTAAAAATACAAGAATTAGAAAAGAAAGAAAAATTTAAAAAAATGAATATTAAAAAAGAATTATTAAATTTAAATGGAATGAGTCGAGATTTAGCCATTAAATTATCAGATATAAATATTTATTCTTTAGAAGAACTAGCTAATCAAGGAATTGATGATCTTAGTGACATTGAAGGTTTAGACAGTGATAAAGCAGGTAAATTAATTATGGCAGCTCGCGATGTTTGTTGGTTCGGTAGTAAGACTTAATAATAGGGAAAAATGGAATGGCAGATGTAAATTTAAAATTGTTATCAAAAGAATTGAATATTTCAGTAAAAAAAATAATTGATACTTTTTATAAGCTAGGTATATTAAAAAATGTTTGTGATGTGATAACTCCACAAGAGAAAACAGTATTATTAAGATTTTTATGTGAAAAAAAGGATATTTTTCAAGAATCATTAACTTTACAAAGGAAAATTCGTAGTTTTTTAAATGTTTCTAGTATTGGAGGAAAAAATAAATTGGTAAAAATTGAAATAAGGAAAAATCATACTTATTTTAAAAATAATGTTGGAAAAGACAGATCTCTGAATGATAAAACAAATCTTAATTATATTGAAAAAGAAAAGGAGTTTTTAGTTATTAAAAGTAAAAAAAAATCTTTAATTCATATTAATCAAAAAAGTAAAAAAGAACTAATTAATAAAAAAAATCATGAAGAAATTAATAACACAGGTGGTAATAAGTTGAACGATAAATTAATTTCTTCTAAAAGAAATAAAAAAAATAATCGCGACTATAAAGTGAAAAATATAAAAAAAAATACAGATAGACGTAATATTTCTATAGAAGAAAAAAAAATATTTAAAGATATACTAAATAATAAAATAGATAAAGAAGAAATAAAAAAAGATTATCATCTGACTACGTTTTTACGTGCCCGTCAAGCAGAAGATGAAAATGATCGAGCAATTGAAGGTAACCGTCGCATCAGAAATAAAAAAATTAGAAATAACCGTTATAGAAAAAATAATAAAAACTTAGAGTTTAAAAAAGATCGGGAAGGAATAAAATCAGTGATGCACGTTGGGAAAAATAGTAAATTAAAGAGTAAAGGAAGCATACTACAACAATTTTTTAAGAAGCCGCTGCAAAACATTAATAGAGATATTATAATAGGTGATGAATTAACTGTATCTGAATTAGCTAATAAAATGGCAGTGAAAAGTTCTGAAGTAATAAAGAAAATGATGCAGTTAGGTTTAATGATGACGATCAATCAAATTGTAGATCAAGAAACTGCCCAATTAGTAGCTGAAGAAATGGGTCATAAAGTGACTTTATATCGCGATAATGCGTTAGAAGAATTGTTAATGCAAAATAGAAAAATAAACAGTAATGCAATAAAATTAAGACCTCCTGTAGTTACTATTATGGGGCATGTTGATCATGGGAAAACGTCGTTACTCGATTACATTAGATCAACTAATATTATTTCTAAAGAAGCAGGTGGTATTACTCAACATATAGGCGCTTATTGCGTAAAAACAAAAAATGGTATTATTACTTTTTTAGATACACCTGGACACGCTGCTTTTACTTCGATGAGAGCAAGAGGAGCACAAATTACCGATATAGTTGTTTTGGTAGTTGCTGCTGATGACGGAGTAATGCCTCAATCTATAGAATCTATTCAGCACGCAAATGCTGCTAAGGTTCCTATTATCGTTGCTATTAATAAAATTGACAAAGTAGAAGGTTCTCTGGATCCGTTAAAGAAAGAATTAATAAAACATTCTATTATTCCTGAAGAATGGGGTGGAGAGAATATATTTATTCCAGTATCAGCCAAATCGGGATATGGTATTAGTAATTTGCTTGACGCTATTCTATTGCAATCAGAGATATTAGATTTGAAATCTTTTTTTAGTGGGATGGCCAGTGGGGTTGTAATTGAGTCTTTTCTTGATAGAGGTCGCGGTCCTGTTGCTACTGTTTTGGTGCGTGAAGGTATATTAAAAAAAGGAGATATTCTACTATGTGGTTGTTCATATGGTAAAGTTCGAGCAATGAAAAGTGAAATTAATAATAGTATAACAGAAGCAGGTCCTTCTATTCCTGTACAAATATTAGGTTTATCTAAGATACCTGATATAGGTGATATTTTCACGGTAGTTAACGATGAAAAAAAAGCCCGAGAAGTTGCTTTTTATAGACAAGGTAAATTCCGTGAAGTGAAATTAGCTAAGAAGAAAAAGATTAAATTAGAAAACGTATTTGATCATATTAAATCGGGGGAAAATTCCGCATTAAATATTGTTTTAAAGTCTGATGTTCAAGGATCTTTAGAAGCGATTTCTGAATCTTTAATAAAATTATCTAATGATGAAGTTAAAATTAACATAGTCGGATCAGGAGTGGGAGGAATTACAGAGACAGATGTTTCTTTAGCAATAGCATCAAACGCTATTATTCTTGGATTTAATGTTAGAGCAGATTCTTCGGCTAAACGTATGATTATATTGGAAAATATAGATATACGTTATTATTCAATAATATATAAATTAATTGATGAAGTTAAAACAGCTATGTCAGGTATGTTATCTCCTGAATATAAACAGGAAATTATTGGGTTAGCTGTAGTAAGAAATATATTTAAATCTCCAAAATTTTCATCTATTGCTGGTTGTATGGTAACCGAAGGTATTATAAAAAGAAATCACCCTGTACGTATATTAAGAAATAATATAGTAATATACGAGGGAGAATTAGAATCGTTACGTCGTTTTAAAGAAGATGTAAATGAAATTAGAAATGCCATGGAATGTGGTATTGGTATAAAGAATTATAATGATATTCGGATAGGAGATATAATAGAAGTATTTGAGGTTAAAGAATGTCAGAGAAGTATTTAAATTACTACTGTTAAATGTACGCATTTATTTCAAAAAAGATTATTTAGAGAACATATTATGTTACAAGAAGTTAGCCGTTCTTCTAGAGTGGCTCAAGAATTAAAAAAAATATTGTCGTTTATTATCCAATATTCATTAAGAGATCCTCGTTTAAATACAATGATAACGGTATCTGAGGTTTGTTTATCTCCTGATTGTAAATATGCTAAAGTTTTTGTTACTTTTTTAAATGGTAAAAAAAAAATTATTATCACAGAAATTATTGAAATTTTAAATAATGCCACTGGTTTTATTAGAAAATTATTATGTAAGAAAATAAAATTACGTATAATACCAAAATTATTTTTCATTTACGATGATTCATTCGCTAATGGTATCAAAATATCTAATATTCTTTCTAGTGTAATTAATAAATAAAAAAAATATTTTAATATTATTGATCATAATAAAGGGGAATAAATGTTTTTTCCCGAATTTAATTGTAAGAATGGAGTATTATTGGTAGATAAACCTTCTGGTTTGTCTTCTAATAATGTTTTACAGAAAATAAAAAAGTTGTTTAGTATTAAGAAAGCTGGTCATACAGGATCTTTAGATCCTCTTGCTACAGGAATGTTACCAATTTGTTTTGGAGAAGCTACTAAATTTGCACAATATTCGATTAATTCTGATAAATGTTACAGAGTAATCGCTAAATTAGGTGAATCGACTACAACATTTGATTCTGATGGTAGAATAACAAAAACTCGTTCAATTATTTTTACTGATAATGAATTTGAAAGAGCGTTAAACCGTTTTAAAGGGAAAATAAAACAATTACCTCCTTTATATTCTGCTATAAAATATAAAGGAATACCATCATATAAATATGCAAGAAAAGGAATTTATATACCTCGTATCGACCGAATAGTTATGGTATATCAATTAAAATGTATTAATAGAAGTAAAAATTTTTTTGAATTAGAAATAAAATGTTCTAAAGGTACGTATATTCGTACCATAATTGATGATTTAGGAGAAGTGTTAGGTTGTGGTGCACATGTAACGTTATTGCGTCGTTTGCAAGTTGGATGTTATCCAGTTAGCAAAATGATTGCGTTTAACACATTGTATTCATTAACAAAAAAAAATAACTTAATTTTAAAGAAAAATATATCCGATTTTTTAATGCCTGTTGATTCTCCTATTGCTTCATTCCCGAAGATTTCTATTTCTGGTGAAGTTGCGGTTTTTTTTAAAAAAGGGCAAGAAATTCAATATTTTCATAATTATAAAAATCAATTAGTACGGGTAATGGAAGAAAAAAAATTTATTGGATTAGGCAAAAGTTATAATCATAGTTGTGTAAAACCAATAAGATTATTATCTAATATTAAATAACGTATTGATATTAATTAGAGTAATGTAAAATAAATTAAGAGGTTATAAGTCATTTACTTTAAGATATGGAGCATAAAATGTCGTTTTCTGAAACAGAAAAGAAAAAAATATTTCAAAAATATGGATTCAATAATAAAGATAGTGGAAGATCTGAAGTGCAAGTGGCATTGTTAACTTCTCAAATAAATAGTTTACAAAATCATTTTTTAATACATAAAAAAGATCATTCTGGGCGACGCGGTTTATTGAAAATGGTTTCTAAACGTAGAAAGTTGTTAAATTACTTAAAAAGAACGGATCTAATTCGTTATAATGATATTCTTGAATCTTTACAACTTCGTCGTTAAAAGTTAAATATTTCTAATATTGACCAACTAGTTTTATGCAATCAAAAATATAATATTTTTAAGGATACATCATCTTTAAAAGGGCTAATTCAGCCCTTTTGCTGATATAATAAATTATGAAAATATATGTCTATATCAATTTAAAATTTAATCATATCTATTAGGTTGAATTGGTTATTAAAAAATTATATATTAAGGATGTTATTTTGCTAAACCCTATTGTTCGTAAATTTCAGTATGGTCGGCATACTGTTACTTTAGAAACTGGTATGATGGCACGACAAGCAACTGCTGCTGTAATGGTTAGTATGGACGACACTGCTGTATTTGTTACTATTGTAGGTGAAAAAATATCAAAAATAGGACAAAATTTTTTCCCTTTAACTGTTAACTATCAGGAAAGAACTTATGCTGCAGGTAGAATTCCAGGAGGATTTTTCCGTAGAGAAGGTCGTCCTAGTGAAAATGAAATATTAATAGCAAGATTAATAGATCGTCCTATTCGTCCTTTGTTTCCTAAGATGTTCTTTAATGAAATTCAAATAATAGCGACTGTAGTTTCTGTTAATCCTCAAGTACATCCAGATATAGTCTCGATTATTGGGGCATCAGCGGCGTTAAGTTTATCTGGTATTCCTTTTAGCGGTCCTATTGGTGCAGCTAGAGTAGGATATATTAATAATAAATATGTTTTAAATCCTACTGTAGATGAATTAAAATCGAGTTGTTTAGATTTAATTGTTTCGGGCACAGAAAATGCTGTCTTGATGGTAGAAGCAGAAGCTAATATATTAAATGAAGATAAAATTCTCAATGCTATTTTATTTGCACATAAACATCAAAAAGTGGTAATTGAAAATATTCGTGCTTTCTCAGATGAACATGGAAAATCTTCGTGGATTTTAAATACGTTATCAATCAGTGATCATTTGAAGTTTCGTGTGTTAGAATTATGCAAAGATGAAATTAGTAATGCTTATAAAATTATTGAAAAGAAAGAAAGATTCGAGCAGCTTAAATTAATTAAAGATAGTATAATAGAACGTTTAGTTGATGAAAATATTGTTTCAGATACATGTGAAATTGAATATATTCTTTATGACATCGAAAGAAACATTGTACGTGATCGCATTTTAAACGGCAAAGTACGTATTGATGGACGAGAAAACGATATGATTCGTGCTTTAGATGTACGAACTGGTATTTTACCTCGAACACATGGTTCTGCTCTATTTACAAGAGGTGAAACACAAGTGTTAGTTTCTACAACTTTAGGAACATCTCGAGATGCTCAAAATTTAGATGATTTATTGGGTGACAAAACAGATAATTTTCTTTTCCATTATAATTTTCCTCCTTATTCTGTAGGTGAAATTGGTATTATTGGATCACCAAAAAGACGTGAGATAGGTCATGGCAGATTGGCAAAACGTAGTATATTAGCAGTTATGCCTAAAATAGAAGATTTCCCTTATACTATAAGAATAGTATCTGAAGTTACTGAGTCTAACGGATCGTCTTCTATGGCTTCAGTTTGTGGAGCATCCTTAGCTTTAATGGATGCAGGTGTTCCTATAACTTCTGCTATTGCTGGTATCGCAATGGGATTAGTGAAGGAAGGTGATAAATATGTCATATTATCTGATATATTAGGAGATGAAGATCATCTTGGTGATATGGATTTTAAAGTAGCAGGAACGAAAGAAGGTATTACTGCTTTGCAGATGGATATTAAAATTGAAGGGATTACAAGTAATATAATGAGATTAGCATTATATCAAGCTAAAAGAGCCCGTTTACATATTTTGAATGTTATGGGTAAAGCATTAAAAAATCCTCGTACCGACATTTCTGAATTTGCTCCACGGATACATACAATAAAAATTAATCCGGAGAAAATAAAAGATGTTATAGGGAAAGGAGGATCTGTTATTCGTATGTTAACTGAAGAAACAGGAACAACTATTGAAATTGAAGATGATGGGACGGTAAAAATTTCCGCAACTATTAAAGAAAAAGCTAATAATGCTATACGAAGGATTGAAGAAATTACTGCTGAAATTGAAGTAGGTAAAATTTATATTGGAAAAGTAACGCGGATAGTTGATTTTGGCGCTTTTGTTTCTATTGGAATAGGGAAAGAGGGATTGGTTCATATTTCACAAATAGCTGAAAAAAGAGTGGAAAAAGTAACTAATTATCTTAAAATAGATCAAATAGTATCTGTTAAAGTACTAGAAGTAGATAGACAAGGACGATTACGTCTTAGTATTAAAGCTGCAGAGTAATTATATTACCGATGATAACAGTAGATAATTTTATTCAAAAAATTTTATATAAATTTTTTATATATAAAATAGTTTTTTAAAAATATTTTTATTTGGAATAAAAATATTTAATATAACTTTAATTATAAATATTATATTTGATATATTTTTTTTGTTAAATAATTTTTTATATTATATGTATTTGTTATCATATTTCTTTTATAATCGTAGATATTTTTATTTAAATTATTTTTTATAATATAGAAAATAAATTTCTATTTTTATTATTTCATTTTATACAGTGTACACTTTTAAACAAAATAAATTTTTATAAAAAATTGTATTAACTGGTATCTTTAACTTAAGAGGTACATGTACTGCATGACTCACACTGAAAATACATTTTTTGCTCTTGGTTTAAATTCTCAACTTATTCAAGCACTAAATGAAATGGGATATATCAAACCTTCTCCTATTCAATTAGCTTGTATTCCTCATTTATTATTAGGTAAAGATGTATTGGGTATGGCACAAACTGGTAGTGGGAAAACAGCTGCTTTTTCATTGCCTTTATTGAATAATATTAAATTATCTTTAACAGCACCACAAATTTTAGTTTTAGCTCCGACTAGAGAATTAGCTGTACAAGTAGCTGATGCTTTTTCAAGTTTTTCAAAATATATATCCGGTATAAAAGTTTTAGCATTATATGGTGGACAGAGATATGAATTGCAGTTAAGAGCACTTCGTCAAGGACCCCAAATTGTTGTTGGAACACCAGGTCGTTTATTAGATCATTTAAAAAGAGGAACTTTAAATCTTTCTAATTTACATAGTTTAGTATTGGATGAAGCTGACGAAATGTTAAGAATGGGTTTCATAGAAGATGTAGAAACTATTATGGCTGAAATTCCAGCAAATCATCAAACAGCATTGTTTTCTGCTACAATGCCTGATGTTATTCGTCGAATTTCACGTAGATTTATGAAAGAACCTAAAGAAGTACGAATTCAATCTAATGTTTCTACTCGTCCTGATATTAAACAAAGTTATTGGATGGTATATGGTCGTAAAACTGATGCTTTGATACGTTTTTTAGAAGTAGAAGATTTTTCGGCTACTATTATTTTTGTAAGAACTAAAAATGCAACTTTGGAAGTTTCTGAAGCGTTAGAAAGGAATGGTTATAACAGCGCAGCATTAAATGGAGATATGAATCAATCTTTACGTGAACAGACATTGGCAAGATTGAAAAATGGACGGTTAGATATTTTAATAGCTACAGATGTTGCAGCTCGTGGCTTGGATGTAGATCGTATTAGTTTCGTTATAAATTACGATATTCCTATGGATTCTGAATCATATGTTCATAGAATTGGTCGTACGGGAAGAGCTGGGAGAACTGGAAGAGCTTTATTGTTTGTTGAAAGCAGAGAACGTCGTTTATTAAGAAATATAGAACGTACGATGAAATTAAGTATTACAGAAGTAAATTTACCAACAACTGAATTATTAAGTCAACGTCGTCTTGAAAAATTTTCTAAAAAAGTAGAAGAACAATTAGAAAGTAAAGATTTAAATGATTATCGTGAGTTATTATATAAAATACAACCAGAAAGTGAATTAGATATAAATAATTTAGCAGCAGCTTTGTTAAAAATAGCTCAAGGAGAAAGATCTTTAATTGTTAAACCTGATTCTATAATACGAAAAAATGAAAATTTTAATTCTTATGAAGATCGTCGGTATGATAATGTCAGAATTAATAAAATTCGTCGTGATCGTCGGGTAAATAATAAAAATATTGATTTGTATAGGATTGATGTTGGTCGTGATGATGGTGTAGAAGTTCGACATATAGTTGGCGCTATCGCTAATGAAGGGAATATTAGTAGTCGTCAAATTGGTAACATAAAATTATTTGCTTCTTATTCTACGATTGAATTACCTTGTGGTATGTCTAAAGATTTATTACAACGTTTAATTCGGACTCGTATTCTTAATAAACAAATCAATTTAAAGTTATTAAATCGTGATCATCACAATTTTTTAAATAGAAAAACTATACGTGT
>NZ_JAIWQW010000080.1 GCF_026122815.1 Buchnera aphidicola (Pemphigus obesinymphae)
TAGCAATTTCACTAATGTCTTGTATTATCCCAATTTCATTATTTACATGCATAATAGAAACAAGGATAGTTTCCTTGTTAATCGCATTTTTAATGTCTTCTAAATTGATTAAACCATTTGACATAGGGTTCAGATAAGTGATGCTGTATCCTTTATCTTCAAGATATCTACATGTATCTAAAACAGATTTATGTTCTGTTTTAACAGTAATTATATGATTCCCTTTTTTTTTATAAAAAAAACTGCTTCCTTTAATAGCTAAATTATTAGATTCTGTAGCGCCAGAAGTAAAAATAATTTCACGAACATCAGCATTTATTAGTTTGGCTATATGATTCCTAGAAATATCGACGGCTTCCTCTGCTTTCCAACCAAATTGATGTGAACGAGACGCCGAATTACCAAATGTTCCATCTAATGTTAAATATTCCATCATTTTTTTTGCAACTGAAAACTCGACTGGTGTAGTTGCTGCATAATCTAAATAAATAGG
>NZ_JAIWQW010000081.1 GCF_026122815.1 Buchnera aphidicola (Pemphigus obesinymphae)
AAACACCCATGAAGTACATGCTATTGTGCCTGTAGAAGTGGCATGTTATTTATTAAATGAAAAAAGAGAAGCTGTTAATGCAATTGAAAAGCGTCAAAGCGGTGGGAAAACAATTATTATTCCGCATGACGAGATAAAAACACCTCATTATTCTGTTTTACGTATTAGAAAAGGCGAAGAAATAGAAACTACCAGTTATCGACTTCCAAAATTTCATAAAAATGGTATTATTCGGACTGTTGAAGAAGTTGTAGATAAGAAAAAAAATAAAAACTCTATTTTCTCTATTTGTAACACTTTTTTATTAAAAAAAACAATAGATAATAAAAAAAAAATAGAATCTCATGCATTTGTAAAAAATAAATCAATTTCTCCATCTTTATCTAGATTAAATTTATTAGAAAAAATAATTTTTTGGTTAAAATTACCTTTTTTTAGTTTTAATTTAAATTTGTTAAAAAAAAGAAATAAAAAAATTGATTTAATAAGTAAG
>NZ_JAIWQW010000082.1 GCF_026122815.1 Buchnera aphidicola (Pemphigus obesinymphae)
ACATGGTTTTCTGGACTGCGGCGTAGTCAATCTAAAAGTAGATATCATTTATCTTTTATTAGCATACAAAAAAAAATATTTAAATTTTTACCTATTTTAGATTGGGATAATAATAAAACATTTGCTTATATTAAAAAGAATAATTTAGGATATCATCCTTTATGGCATAAAGGTTATTTATCAGTAGGAGACGTACATACAACCAGCAAGTATAAGTATGGAATGAGAGAAGAAGATACACGATTTTTTGGTTTAAAACGTGAATGTGGTTTACATATAGAATGATTTTTTGAATATAATTTTTATTTATTTTAAATTAAATATTTTATATGAAAAAATATTTAATTTGTTTTTATTATAATATTTTTTTTATATAAAAATGTATTTGTATAATTTTTTATACTTTTAAAGTAAGGTTGACGTGAATTATTTACCTATTTTTGCTAATTTAAAATTTAGACGTGTATTAGTGGTTGGTGGTGGAGA
>NZ_JAIWQW010000083.1 GCF_026122815.1 Buchnera aphidicola (Pemphigus obesinymphae)
TAAATACTTTCTTTTCCATGTTTTCTGTTAATAAAATTATCAACCATTCCAGATTGTAACGGACCTGGACGAAATAAAGCAACTAAAGCAATTATATCCTCGAAAGAATCTGGTTTTAATCTTTTAATCAAATCTTTCATGCCTAAAGATTCTAATTGAAATACACCAGTTGTTTCAGACTCCTGTAATTTTTTAAAAGTTTTAATATCATCTAAAGGAATTAAAGAAATATCAATTTTGCTTTTATTTTTTTTTACTCGATTTTTATTAATCATTTTTAACGCTAAATTAATAACAGTTAAAGTACGCAATCCAAGAAAATCAAATTTCACTAATCCTACATATTCCACATCATTTTTATCAAATTGAGTAACTTGATTTTTGCCATATTCGTCACAATATAATGGTGAAAAATCAGTAATTTTAGTAGAAGAAATAACTACTCCTCCAGCATGTTTACTAACATTTCTAGTAACACCTTC
>NZ_JAIWQW010000084.1 GCF_026122815.1 Buchnera aphidicola (Pemphigus obesinymphae)
GAAAGGTTATAAAGTAATGATTGAATATCAAATAGCAGAACAATTATTATCGATTAAGAAACCTAATGTTGGCACATTATCACAAATTGGTCAATATTGTGATTTAGCTATAGTTGTAGGAGGTGATGGTAATTTGTTATGTGCAGGTTATATTTTGTGTGGTTATAACATAAAAATAATTGGTGTAAATAGAGGAAATTTAGGTTTTCTTACCGATTTAAGTCCTGATAAAGTGTTAAAACAGTTATCAGATGTTTTATCTGGAAAATATATATTAGAGAACAGGTTTTTACTAGAGATTCAAATATGTCAAGAACACGGAGAAAGTTATGTTAATACTGCTATAAATGAAGTAGTTTTACATGCGGATAAAGTAGCTCATATGATAGAATTTGAAGTTTATATTGACGAAAGTTTTGCTTTTTCTCAGAGATCAGATGGTTTAATTATTTCTACTCCTACAGGTTCGACAGGTTA
>NZ_JAIWQW010000085.1 GCF_026122815.1 Buchnera aphidicola (Pemphigus obesinymphae)
CGGAAGTAGAAAAAAGAAGAACTTTCGCAATTATTTCTCATCCAGATTCTGGGAAAACAACTATAACTGAAAAAATATTGTTGTTAGGAAAAGTAATTCATAAATCTGGTACCGTTAAAGCTAGAGGTTCCGGAACGTACGTTACATCTGATTGGATGAAAATTGAAAAAAAGAGAGGTATTTCTATTACCAGCTCTGTCATGCAATTTTATTACAAATTTCATTTAATTAATTTGTTAGATACCCCAGGTCATCAAGATTTTTCAGAAGATACTTATCGTATTATTACTGCAGTGGATTGTTGTTTAATGATTATTGATGCAGCTAAAGGAGTAGAAGAAAGAACTAAAAAATTAATTAATATAACCCGATTAAGAAATACACCTATCATTACTTTCATTAATAAATTGGATAGAGATGCTAAAGATCCCATAGAGTTATTTGATGATATTGAAAACAAATTAAAAATATCTTGT
>NZ_JAIWQW010000086.1 GCF_026122815.1 Buchnera aphidicola (Pemphigus obesinymphae)
ATAGATTTTATATTTTTCATTTAATTATTAGATTAATAATTTTTTTTATAAAATAGTAATATATAAAATAATTTCATAATTAATTTAAAGTATATATTGATATTCATTTTAAATAAATTTTTAAAAAATTTTTTAATATATGTAACATTATATAATTAAATTTTAATTTACAAAAATATATAAAATTATTGTTAAACAGATAATAATTTTGGGGAAATTTATGAACTTAAAAAAAAAATTTAAAGCAAAATTACCTACTCCATGGGGCGATTTTTTTATTATTGGATTTGAAGAAGAAATAGGTATTAAAAATCACATTGCTCTTATTTATGGTGATATTTCTTTAGCTGATCCGATATTAACTAGAATTCATTCAGAATGTTTAACTGGAGATGCTTTATTTAGTTTAAGATGTGATTGTGGTTTTCAATTAGAATCAGCATTAATAAATATAGCTAAAGCAG
>NZ_JAIWQW010000087.1 GCF_026122815.1 Buchnera aphidicola (Pemphigus obesinymphae)
CTAAATTTATAATACTTTTTTGATCTTTTTCTTTAACAGATATTAATACTCTGCCTGATTTTTTAATATCTATTTGAGCTCCAAGCATTGCTTTAGCAAATGCTTCTGCAAAATTTTTCCCTATACCCATAACTTCTCCTGTAGATCTCATTTCTGGACCAAGGATGGGGTTAACTCCTGGAAATTTGTTGAATGGTAAAACCACTTCTTTAATCGAATAGTAAGGTGGTATAATTTCTTTTATGTATTTTTGTTTTTTTAATTTTTTCCCACACATAACTCTTGCTGCAATTTTTGCTAATGGTATGCCTGTTGCTTTAGATACAAAAGGTACACTTCTGGAAGCTCTTGGATTGACTTCAATGACATATATTTCTTTGTTTTGTATAGCAAATTGTACGTTCATTAGTCCTTTTACCGATAGTTCGATAGCAAGTTTTTTTACTTGTTTTCTAATTTTA
>NZ_JAIWQW010000088.1 GCF_026122815.1 Buchnera aphidicola (Pemphigus obesinymphae)
GATTTAATGATCTTGTAAGGCATAATTTTAATATCACGTTGTACTTCTTCGTCTTGAAATCTTCTTCCTATTAAACGTTTTATAGCAAATAACGTATTTTGAGGATTAGTAATAGCTTGACGTTTAGCAGGTTGACCTACTAAAATTTCCCCGTCTCGGGTATATGCAATAATAGAAGGAGTAGTACGATCTCCTTCTGCGTTTTCCAAAACTCGTGCTTTATTTCCATCCATAATAGCAACACAAGAATTAGTTGTACCCAAATCAATACCAATAATTTTACCCATTAAAATCTCCCATTTAAATATTTTAATAAATTGGGTTATTCAACTGTGATGTAGCCATTTTTTTGGTTTTTAACCAGCTAAACAAGTTTATAAATTTTAAAAATTAAGTTTGCGAATATTAGTTAGTATGGGGGCGCTTTCTCTATCATCAAGGTGTTTGTTA
>NZ_JAIWQW010000089.1 GCF_026122815.1 Buchnera aphidicola (Pemphigus obesinymphae)
AAGAATTAAAAAATCCTCGTAACGACATTTCTGAATTTGCTCCACGGATACATACAATAAAAATTAATCCGGAGAAAATAAAGGATGTTATAGGAAAAGGAGGATCTGTTATTCGTATGTTAACTGAAGAAACAGGAACAACTATTGAAATTGAAGATGATGGTACGGTAAAAATTTCCGCAACTATTAAAGAAAAAGCTAATAATGCTATCCGAAGGATTGAAGAAATTACTGCTGAAATTGAAGTAGGTAAAATTTATATTGGAAAAGTAACGCGGATAGTTGATTTTGGCGCTTTTGTTTCTATTGGAATAGGAAAAGAAGGATTAGTTCATATTTCACAAATAGCTGAAAAAAGAGTGGAAAAAGTAACTAATTATCTTAAAATAGATCAAATAGTATCTGTTAAAGTATTAGAAGTAGATAGACAAGGAAGATTACGTCTTAGT
>NZ_JAIWQW010000090.1 GCF_026122815.1 Buchnera aphidicola (Pemphigus obesinymphae)
CATTTAACAAAATTGCACGATTTAATTCTATTTCATTGTTTACTTCGGTAATTATTCCCATGTTCATATCTGTTTCAATTTTAGAAAGAATTTTATATTGTTCATTATCTAAAATAGATAACATTAGCAAAATGGCATCAGCTTGATAATAACGGGCTAAATATACTTGATACGGATCAATAAAAAAATCTTTACATAATATAGGTTGAGAAACCATTGATCGAACTATTGATATAAATTCTAATTTTCCATTAAAATATTGTTCATCAGTTAACACAGAAATTACAGAAGCATATTTTTTATAAGTATGACAAATGTCAATAAGATTAAATTTTTCCCTAATTATTCCTGACGAAGGAGAAGATTTTTTACATTCTAAAACAAAAAATGGACGAATGTTGTTTAATGATTGATAAAAATTTCTATCAGTTTTTTGTATTTTTTTTTT
>NZ_JAIWQW010000091.1 GCF_026122815.1 Buchnera aphidicola (Pemphigus obesinymphae)
CATCAATAAATATATTTTGAGAATTAAGATTAGTATTTGCTTGTGCAATAATATAATTACCTTCTTCGATAGCAGATAAGTACTGTATTTCATTGGTTACTATGTTGTTTTTTACTTTTCTGTATGGTGTTTCTAAAAAACCATATTTATTAGTACGAGCATAAACTGATAATGAATTAATTAATCCTATATTTGGTCCTTCTGGTGTTTCAATAGGGCACACTCGACCATAATGAGTAGGATGTACATCCCGTACTTCAAATCCAGCTCTTTCTCTTGTTAATCCACCAATTCCTAGAGCAGATATTCTACGTTTGTGTGTAATTTCAGATAAAGGATTATTTTGATCCATAAATTGAGATAATTGACTGGATCCAAAAAACTCTTTTACAGCAGAAGAAATCGGTTTAGCATTGATCATGTCTTGAGGCATTATAGTATC
>NZ_JAIWQW010000092.1 GCF_026122815.1 Buchnera aphidicola (Pemphigus obesinymphae)
AAGATTATCCAGCCAGAGCAACAGAATTTGATCCATTTTTTTTGACAAGACAAAAAGAAGATTCAGCGATGGAAGATTTAAATTTTAATCCAGAAGTATGGGGAATGAAAAAAAAAGATCCAAACATCAATTATATGTTTTTGAATTTAGGACCGAATCATCCTTCTGCTCATGGTGCATTTAGAATTGTTTTGCAATTAGATGGTGAAGAAATTGTTGATTGTATGCCAGATATAGGATACCACCATCGAGGCGCAGAAAAAATAGCGGAACGTCAGTCTTGGCATAGTTACATTCCGTATACTGATCGTATTGAATATCTTGGTGGTTGTGTTAACGAAATGCCTTATGTTTTGGCAGTAGAAAAATTAGCAGGAATTACAGTATCAAGCAGGGTAGAAGTAATTCGTATAATGTTATCT
>NZ_JAIWQW010000093.1 GCF_026122815.1 Buchnera aphidicola (Pemphigus obesinymphae)
GAAATATTTTTGAATATGTTTGGATTATGTTTTAACCAATCAAGAGCATCAGAAATATCAGGTATCAATTTTATCTCCTTGTGTTAAATATGTTTAAGATTATATTTTTGAAAAAAATATAAAAATTTTTTAAAAATTAAGAATAAAACGGAAAGGATATATTTTTGTTAAATTTTGGTAAAAAATGTAATTATTTTTATTATCGGTTTTGCATCCGGAAGGATTTGAACCTTCGGCCTCTCGGTTCGTAGCCGAGTGCTCTATCCAACTGAGCTACGGATGCAAATGTTTTTTTGGTGAGAGAGGGATTCGAACCCTCGATGCAGTATTTACATACTCCCTTAGCAGGGGAGCGCCTTCAACCACTCGGCCATCTCACCTTGCTTTATTTTTATAATTTTAAATTAGTTTTAG
>NZ_JAIWQW010000094.1 GCF_026122815.1 Buchnera aphidicola (Pemphigus obesinymphae)
TACTGATTGTTCAGCTATGGATAATGGACAATATTGTTTTTGCTTTAATAATTCGGTTAATTTTTTACCATAAATTAATTGTTTTCTCGTAATTTCATCTAAATCAGAAGAAAATTGAGAAAAAGATGCTAATTCTCGATATTGAGCAAGAGCAGTTCGAATTCCATTAGATAATTTTTTAATTATGTTGCTTTGTGCAGCACTACCAACACGAGATACAGAGATTCCGGGATTAACAGCAGGACGAATTCCAGAATTAAATAAATTAGATTCTAAAAAAATTTGTCCGTCGGTAATAGAAATAACATTAGTAGGAACAAAAGCAGATACATCACCACCTTGAGTTTCAATAATAGGTAAAGCTGTTAAAGAACCTTGTTTACCTTGTATCTTTCCTTTAGTAAAA
>NZ_JAIWQW010000095.1 GCF_026122815.1 Buchnera aphidicola (Pemphigus obesinymphae)
GGATGTAATAAATTATGATTCCTTCTTTATGGATAGCAAAAACTGGACTAGATTCTCAACAAACTAACATGAACGTTATTTCTAATAATTTAGCTAATGTCAGTACAAATGGATTTAAAAAATCAAGAGCTATATTTGAAGATCTGATTTATCAAAATATACGACAACCAGGTTCTGACTCATCAGGAGATACAATTTTGCCTTCAGGTTTACAACTAGGAACAGGAGTCAGGCCGGTATCTACAGAACGTGTCCATAGTCAAGGTAACCTTTCTAAAACCGATTCATCAAAAGATATTGCAATCAATGGCCAAGGTTTTTTTCAAGTTCAACTACCAGATGGTAATTTAGCTTATACTAGAGACGGTTCTTTTCAAATTAACCAAAATGGTCAATTGGTAAC
>NZ_JAIWQW010000096.1 GCF_026122815.1 Buchnera aphidicola (Pemphigus obesinymphae)
AATGGAGGGAATGTTTGGTTAAAATCTATCAATAATCTTAATACATTAATAGATTTTAAATTTAAAAAAATCTTTTCAGCAGGCAATGGGGAAAATGGTTTTTCTGGTAAATGTACCGGTAAAAAAGGATTTGATATTACTGTTTTTGTCCCAGTAGGAACAAGAATAATTGACATAAAAACTAAAGAAATTATAAGCGATATGATTAAAAATAATCAAATATTACTAATTGCAAAAGGAGGTTGGCATGGATTAGGAAACACCAGATTCAAATCTTCTATTAATCGTACACCAAAAAAAAGAACTCTTGGAACATCAGGAGAAAAAAGAGAAATATTATTAGAATTAATACTATTAGCTGATGTTGGAACTTTAGG
>NZ_JAIWQW010000097.1 GCF_026122815.1 Buchnera aphidicola (Pemphigus obesinymphae)
CACTTTCGTAAATTTTTCCATTTACTCTGTTTTGTATTAAATATTTTCCTTCTAATTGTTGAACCCCTGCATAGGAGAAATTCATATCTCTCCAATGATTAATAAAAGAGTTCATGACGATATATTCTTGTGATGAGTAATCAATTAACAAACGTTCATCATATTTTCCTAATTTAACCATTTTTTTTACGTGTGTATATAATGAAGGAGGTTCAAATTGACCATATGCTTTTTTTCGAAGATGAAATATAGCTAATCTAGCCGCCATGTATTGATAATCTGGCGTATCTTCAGAAATCAGATCTGCTGCAGTTTTAATGATAGTTTCATGAATAATAATAGTTTTAATGCCATTATAAAATTGTATTTGTGAGCT
>NZ_JAIWQW010000098.1 GCF_026122815.1 Buchnera aphidicola (Pemphigus obesinymphae)
AAATTGTTGTTGGAACACCAGGTCGTTTATTAGATCATTTAAAAAGAGGAACTTTAAATCTTTCTAATTTACATAGTTTAGTATTGGATGAAGCTGACGAAATGTTAAGAATGGGTTTTATAGAAGATGTAGAAACTATTATGGCTGAAATTCCAGCAAATCATCAAACAGCATTGTTTTCTGCTACAATGCCTGATGTTATTCGTCGAATTTCACGTAGATTTATGAAAGAACCTAAAGAAGTACGAATTCAATCTAATATTTCGACTCGTCCTGATATTAAACAAAGTTATTGGATGGTATATGGTCGTAAAACTGATGCTTTGATACGTTTTTTAGAGGTAGAAGATTTTTCAGCTACTATTATTTTTGTAA
>NZ_JAIWQW010000099.1 GCF_026122815.1 Buchnera aphidicola (Pemphigus obesinymphae)
TTACAGTTAAACAAGGTTGTGTTATAGCAGTAAACAATCAGCGATTAAGTCCTGTAAAATGTTTAGAAGAGTTAAATAAAATTGGCGCTAAACATGGGGTAGGTCGTGTTGATATTGTAGAAAATAGGTTAATCGGTATGAAATCTAGAGGTTGCTATGAAACACCAGGAGGTACGATAATGTCGACGGCATTACGAGCAATAGAACAATTAGTTCTAGATCGTGAAAGTTTCAAATGGAGAGAAAATATAGGATTAGAAATGTCTTCAGTAGTTTATGATGGACGTTGGTTTGCTCCTTTACGTCAATCTCTTCAAGCTGCTGCTGATAGTTTATCTAACGATATTAGTGGTGAAGTAGGTTTAGAATTAT
>NZ_JAIWQW010000100.1 GCF_026122815.1 Buchnera aphidicola (Pemphigus obesinymphae)
AGCAGGAAAAGGAATTGAAACAGATCAACATGGAGCTGCTTTAAAATTAGGTAGAATAGGAATATATTTTGGTATGAAAGCTCCTTTAATTCAAACAAAAGAAGGTCAAATTAAAGAATCATGGTCTATTTCTGCTGGATTGGATTTTCCTTCAGTAGGTCCTGAACACGCATGGTTAAAAAATGTCGGTCGTGCGAATTATGTCTCTATCACAGATCAAGAAGCACTAACAGCTTTCCAAACTTTATCTGAAAAAGAAGGTATTATACCAGCTTTAGAATCTGCACATGCTTTAGGTTATGCTTTAAAATTAATTAAAAGAAATCCTAACAAAGAACAATTGTTAATAGTAAATCTTTCAGGTCGTGGTGA
>NZ_JAIWQW010000101.1 GCF_026122815.1 Buchnera aphidicola (Pemphigus obesinymphae)
ATCTTTTTTTACCTAATGCTTGCCAATATTGTAACGACATTTTCATCGCGACTTCAATAGCGACAGAACCTGAATCACATAAAAAAATACATTCTAATTCTTTCGGTGTAATTTGATTTAATTTTCGACATAATAGAACAGCTGAAGGATGTGTAATGCCGCCAAACATCACATGAGACATTTTTTTAATTTGATTTTTTAACGATTGATTTAATCTAGGATTATTATATCCATGTATAGCAGACCACCAAGAAGACATTCCATCAATTATTGTTTTTCCATTATTTAACTTTAGATAGATTCCTTTAGCTGATATAATAGGATAACAAGGTATCGGATTATTCATAGAGCTATAAGGATGCCAAATATGTT
>NZ_JAIWQW010000102.1 GCF_026122815.1 Buchnera aphidicola (Pemphigus obesinymphae)
TTTGACTCTCTTGCTCTGTTACTTAATTCAATACTAAATTCTTCTTCTTGTGTTGCTCGATCAACAGGATCAGGAAAATTGCTTGATTGATCTTTCATATAGGGAGTAATATGATTTGTTTCACTTTGTAATTGATATTTCCAAGCTTCAAGAATTTTTTTAAAGTGATTTATTTGATTTTTATTCATATATTTTTCATCTTTTTTAACTTGATATGGTAAAACTCCAGCCATAGCAAGAACACTTAGTGATGATATTTTTCTATTTTTTTCTTTTTTCATATTTTTCCTATATAATGTATTATATACAATTTAATAAATAGCAAGAGATATTGTTTTTTAATATGTATAATTTTTTATACATAACTT
>NZ_JAIWQW010000103.1 GCF_026122815.1 Buchnera aphidicola (Pemphigus obesinymphae)
TTCATTTAATTAATTTGTTAGATACCCCAGGTCATCAAGATTTTTCAGAAGATACTTATCGTATTATTACTGCAGTGGATTGTTGTTTAATGATTATTGATGCAGCTAAAGGAGTAGAAGAAAGAACTAAAAAATTAATTAATATAACCCGATTAAGAAATACACCTATCATTACTTTCATTAATAAATTGGATAGAGATGCTAAAGATCCCATAGAGTTATTTGATGATATTGAAAACAAATTAAAAATATCTTGTACTCCTATTACTTGGCCAATAAATTGCGGACGTTTATTCCAAGGTATATATCATATTCATGATAAAGGAATATGGATTTATAAAAAAAATGTAAAAAAAACTAAAAA
>NZ_JAIWQW010000008.1 GCF_026122815.1 Buchnera aphidicola (Pemphigus obesinymphae)
TCTATTTCTTATAATAGATAACATTTCAAAACATTTTTTTAATGTGATGCCAGAAGATAATGCTCTTAAATTCGCTTTTTGTATAATAATACCATCTGCTACCGGATCTGAAAACGGAATACCTAATTCCAAAGCATCAGCACCATTTTTAATTAATGTTTCTATTATTTTTAATGATATTTCTGGAGAAGGATCTCCTAACGTAACAAAAGGTATAAAACAACCTTCTTTTTTAAAATTTAATTTATCAAATAGTATTTGATAACGATTCACTTAACATTTCTCCTTTTCTAAAATATTACTGACAGTAAAAATATCTTTATCACCACGACCTGAAAGATTTACAATTAACAATTGTTCTTTGTTAGGATTTCTTTTAATTAATTTTAAGGCATAACCCAAAGCATGTGCGGATTCTAAAGCTGGTATAATACCTTCTTTTTCAGATAAAGTTTGGAAAGCTGTTAGTGCTTCTTGATCTGTGATAGAGACATATTTCGCACGACCGACATTTTTTAACCATGCGTGTTCAGGACCTACTGAAGGAAAATCTAATCCAGCAGAAATAGACCATGATTCTTTAATTTGACCTTCTTTTGTTTGAATCAAAGGAGCTTTCATACCAAAATATATTCCTATTCTACCTAATTTTAAAGCAGCTCCATGTTGATCTGTTTCAATTCCTTTTCCTGCTGCTTCTACTCCTATTAAATTAACTTTTTTTTCATGAATAAAACTAGAAAATATACCAATGGCGTTTGATCCTCCTCCAACACACGCAATAATTGCATTTGGTAATCTTCCCTCTTCTCTTAAAATTTGATTTTTCGTTTCTTTTCCTATGATACTTTGAAATTTTTTTACTATGGTAGGATAAGGATGAGGTCCAGCAGCAGTTCCTATCATATAATGTGCTTTCGGATAATTTTCAGCAAAATCACGTAAAGATTCGTTACAAGCATCTTTTAAAGTTTCGGAACCATTCGTTACCGGTATTACTTTCGCTCCCATTAATTTCATTCGAAATACGTTTGGAGACTGTCTTTGATAATCCTTTTTGCCCATATATATTCTGCATTTTAAACCTAATAAAGCAGATGACATAGCTGCAGCTACTCCATGTTGACCAGCTCCTGTTTCTGCAATAATTTCTTTTTTTTTCATTTTTATTGCTAATAAGGCTTGTCCTAAAACTTGATTAGTTTTATGAGCTCCTCCGTGTAATAAATCTTCTCTTTTTAAATAAAGACGTGTTTTAGTTCCTTTTGTTAAATTTTTACATAAAGTAAGAGCAGTTGGTCTACCTGCGTAATTTTTTAATAAATTGTTTAAAGTAGTTTTAAAAATAGGATCATGACTAGAATCTATAAATGCTTTTTCTAACTCGTATAATGCAGGCATTAGTATTTGAGGAACGTACATACCGCCAAATTCACCGAAATAAGGATTTAATAAAGACATATTTTATTTCTCTTAAATTTTTATTAAGAATAATTTCTTAAAGAATGAAAAACAGAAAATATTTTTTTAGGATCTTTTTTCCCGAAATTATCTTCTATACCTGAATTAAAATCTAATCCAGCACAACCTAATTGAGAAGCATAGACACAATTTTTAGAATTTAATCCACCAGCTAAAATGACGTTACTGAGATTGCAATTTGCCAATATTGACCAATTGAAGCTTTTTCCACTGCCTCCTTCTAAATTATCGAATATATAATAACTAATATTTTTGAAACTATAATTAGGCACAACATTTTTAATACTACATGATTTCCATATTTTTATTTCATAAGGTAATTGATCTCGAAGTTTATTAATATAATTTTGATCTTCATTCCCATGTAACTGTACAGCTTTTAAATTTAATAATGTAGATATAGATACAATATAACGTATATTTTCATTTCTAAAAACTCCAACATAATATAAATTGGCTGTACCGATAATTTTAATAGCTATACTTTCTCGAACATAACGTCGAGAACTTTTCACAAAAATTAATCCACCGTAAATAGCTCCATTTTTTTTTGATATTTCTGCATCTTTTCCTCTAGTTAACCCACAAACTTTATTGTCACCCATAATAATTCTACGAATGGCTATGTCTAAATTTTTTTGTTTCATTAATGATGAACCAATTAAAAATCCATGCACTAATTTGCTTAAGTTACGAACTTGAGAATAATTACAAATTCCTGATTCGCTGATAATTTTTATATTTTTTGGTACTAAAGGAGCAATGGATCTAGTTCGATTAAGATCTATTGAAAAATCGTGTAAATTTCGATTATTAATGCCAATGACTTTTGCATTTAACAAAATTGCACGATTTAATTCTATTTCATTGTTTACTTCGGTAATTATTCCCATGTTCATATCTGTTGCAATTTTAGAAAGAATTTTATATTGTTCATTATCTAAAATAGATAACATTAGCAAAATGGCATCAGCTTGATAATAACGGGCTAAATATACTTGATACGGATCAATAAAAAAATCTTTACATAATACAGGTTGAGAAACCATTGATCGAACTATTGATATAAATTCTAATTTTCCATTAAAATATTGTTCATCAGTTAACACAGAAATTACAGAAGCATATTTTTTATAAATATGACAAATGTCAATAAGATTAAATTTTTCCCTGATTATTCCTGACGAAGGAGAAGATTTTTTACATTCTAAAATAAAAAATGGACGAATATTGTTTAATGATTGATAAAAATTTCTATCAGTTTTTTGTATTTTTTTTTTAAAATCTTTTAATGGTTGTTTTTTTTTATGTATATTTAACCAAATAAATTTATCTTTTACAATTTCTTGCAATATTGTATTTTGCATAATTTTTCCAATTAATAAGGGATATTAATTTTTTATACGCTTTTCCACTACGAATAATTTCCAATGCATACTGTGCATTTTCTTTTATATTTTCATGTCCAAATATTTTTAATAATATTGCTACATTTGCTGCTATCGTTTCTTCATGTGCTAAATTACCACGTCCTTGCAATATTTTTTTTATAATATCACAGTTTTCTTTCGAAGAACCGCCTTTTAATGCGTTTTGTGAATGAGAATGTAATCCAAAATCTTTAGCTGATATTTCATATGAAATAATTTTTTTGTTATTTAATTCAGATATATATGTATTTCCAAATAACATTATTTCGTCGTTGCCACCACTGTGTAATACAATAGCACGTTTATAGTCTAGTTTTCTTAACGTTTTTATCATAGTTGAAACGAGTGGTTTATTGTAGACACCAATCACCGTTAATGGAGGTTTAAATGGATTGAGCAAAGGACCTAAAATATTAAATAAAGTTTTTGTTTGTAATGTTTTTCTCACTCTTATGGCATTTTTAAACACGGTATGATATTGCGGTGCAAATAAAAAACAAATGTTAAATTCATCTAACATTTTATATGATTGTTCAGATGATAGAGTATAATTAATACCTAATTTATCTAATACATCTGATGAACCGGATCGACTAGATATTTTAGAATTACAATGTTTTGCAATTTTTAATCCGCATGTTGCAGCAACAATAGCGCTTACAGTTGATATATTAATGGTGTTATTTTTATCTCCACCAGTGCCAACTATGTCAGAAAAATCATAATTGGGTTTGACAGGAAAATCTATTTCTTCTAAACATGCACGTATGGCTCCAGATATTTCATCTGATGATTCTCCTCTTATTTTAATAGCAATTAATAAAGATGCTAATTGAACATTATTTATTTTTTTTTTAATGATATTTTTAAACAAAATATAACTTTCTATATTACTTAATAACTTTGACTCATATATTTTTTTTAAAATTTTTTCCATATTAATATCCTGCATTAATATACTATATTGAGAATAGAAATAAAATTTTTTTAAAATAAAATAAAATTTATTTATACATAAAATTTTTGGAATATTGATATATTAGATTAATTGTAATTTATGTATTTTAAATTTAATATATATAAAATATGTATCTTATAATTATTTTCATATAATATATTTATTTCAATTGATTTATATTTTACATATTCGTTTATAATAATTACAATTATATTGAATATATATATAAATATCTATTTATGATATATTGAGTAATTAAAATAATTTCTTATTTTTAATTACCCATATCGTAATTTAATCTATCAATTTTTTATTGATTTTTATTAATATAAGATTATTTAAATTTCATTTTATAATGATAGAATTTATTTTCTACAGTATTACATAGTGATTACTATGTCAAAAAAACTATTTTTAATATATATTTTTAGATTAATAAAATTATTCTTATTAAGCAAATATATTATAAGTTTAATAATGAATAGAAGTATTCTTCTATTTTTATAAAATATATATTTTTATTAATTAGAGATACTTCTATGAGAAATATTATAATAATAACATTATTTTTTTTAGTTTCTATCACGTGGGGTACTACTTGGGTAGCAATGAAGATTGTCATAGATACTATTCCTCCTTTTTTTGCTACAGGAATGCGTTTTTTATTGGCGGCACCTTTATTAATTATTATGGCTTACTACAGTAATAAACCGTTACTCTTCCCTCCAGGGGAGAGATATTTTCAATTTTTTATTTGTATATTTTATTTTTCTATTCCATTTTCATTGATGTTATATGGTGGATTATACGTTAATGCATATGTGTCTTCTATAATTTTTTCAAATATGCCTATTTTTATTTTAATTACTTCTTTTTTTTTATTGAAAAAAAAAATATTTTTTTTACAAAAAATAGGATTAACGATAGCTATAATCATTCTTATTTTTATTTTATTTAATGCAGTGTGCATTATACATGATTGTCAATTTAAAGGAATTGTTGCATTGATATTAGCAGTAATTAGTCATGCTATCATGTACGTAAAATGTAAAAAGAAATCTTATAACGTGTCTGTCTTGACATTTAATGCATTACCTTCGTTAATATCTGGTGTAATTTTATTAATTTTAGCTTGGTTTTTTGAACATCCAGTTATTAATAATTTTTCAAAAATGTCAATTTTAGCAGTAATTTATTTAGGAGATTTCTCTGGAATATGTGGTATATTATCTTATTTTTATTTACAAAAAAAAGTGAATTCTTTTCATGCTTCTATTGTATTTTTAGTTTTTCCATTTATTGCTACTATTTTAGATTATTATATTTTTGAATGTAGCGTTCCTATTAATCAATTATTATTAACAATTCCATTAATGTTTGGTATATTGTTAACTTTGATTCCGAGTAAAATGAAAAATAATATTTAAAATTATTATTTTTAATATAATTTGTTAAATTAATATTATATACGATATAGAATTTATGTTGATTGAAATTAAAATTAATTAAATGTTAATTTTTCGTAAAAATGCATTAGTTAAATATTTTACTTTTCAAAATTTTATAAAAAATATTTTTTAATAATATTGTTAATACTTTGATTTTAAATTCAATATATAAAAATTCTATTTTAAAATAATGTTGTTAATATCACTTTTAATTAATGAGTTAAATATGAATGAAAAAATACAAAAAATATTGGCTAATTCAGGTTATGGATCTCGTCGTCATATCGAAAAAATGATTAAATCTAATCTTATTTTTGTTAATGGAGAAAAAGTTAAGATTGGTCAACGATTTTTTAAAAAAAATATTCAATCGTTAAATATTCATAAAAATTTTTTTTTGTTTAGTAAAAAAAAAACCGCGTATACTAATTTATTATAAACCAGAAGGTTATATTTGTACTCATAATGATCCTAAAAATCGTATTACAGTTTTTGAAACATTACCAGTATTAAAAAATACTAAATGGATCATGGTAGGTAGATTGGATTTAAATAGTTGCGGTTTACTCTTATTTACAACTGATGGGGAATTAGCTTATCGTCTTATGCATCCAAAATTTAATATTGTAAGAAAATATGCAGTTCGTATATTCGGAAATATAGATGATAAAAAAATAAATCGATTAAAATTAGGAGTATATCTTAAAGATGGATATGCAGTTTTTAAAACTATTGAATTAAAATCTAATAATGCTAAAAATAAATGGTTTATAGTATCTTTAACAGAAGGTAGAAATCGTGAGGTAAGAAGAATATGGGAAAAAGTTGGAGTTCAAGTTAATAAACTAATTCGTATTAGTTATGCAAATATTATTTTACCTCCACATTTATCTCCTGGATCATGGATGTATCTTAAGGAAAATTTAGTTAATGATTTGTATAATTTAATTCAATTAAAATATAATTAATTTTTAAAATTTAAAATTATGTTTTTATAACATAAAAAACATATTAAAATATAATATAAGTGTAGAATATATGAATTTTATCTTGAATTATGGACTTTTTTTAGCAAAAAATATTACTGTATTAGTGACAATATTAACTATTATGATTTTTTTTACGCGTATGTTACATCGTAGAAATCAAGAGAAAGGAGATTTTAAATTCACTTTATTAGGGGAAAAATATGAAGATATAAAAAAAAATATACTTTTTTTAAAAATGACACCTTATGAAAAAAAAATATGGTATCAAAACAATAAAAAAAAACAAAAAAAAGAAATGATAAACAATAAAAAAAAATATATTGCAAATAAAAAAATGTATTTAGAAAAAAAAATGCCAACATTATATATTTTAAATTTTAAAGGAGATGTGAATGCAAGTGCAGTTAGCAATTTAAGAGAAGAAATATCTGCTATTCTTACAGTTGCAGAAAAAAATGATGAAGTATTATTAAGATTGGAAAGTTCTGGTGGAATTGTGCATGGTTATGGTTTTGCTGCTTTTCAATTGCAAAGATTACGTCAAAAAGGAATTTACTTAACCATTGCAATAGATAAAATTGCTGCCAGTGGAGGATACATGATGGCTAGTGTTGCTGACCATATTATAGCTGCTCCATTTTCTATTATTGGATCTATTGGAGTTGTTGCACAAATTCCTAATTTTAATAGAATATTAAAAAATAATAATATTGACGTAGAATTACATACAGCGGGAAAATACAAACGTACTTTAACTTTATTTGGCAAAAATACTCAAGAATCACGAGAAAAATTTTGCAGTGAATTAGATATCACTTATAATCTCTTTAAAAAATTCATTCAAGAAATGAGACCGTCTTTAAATATTGATTCTGTTGCTACAGGAGAGTATTGGTTTGGCTCTCTTGCGTTAAAAAAAAATCTTGTAGATAGTATTGATAATAGTGATGATTTTTTAATTTCAAAAAAAAATACGTTTACTTTATTAGAAATAAAATATGTATCAAAAAAAAATATTATAGGTGATATTATTAACAATATCGTGAAAAATGTGTTTTCAATGATTGTCAATAAATAATATTTTTATATTAATTTTAAGGTTTATTACATTAAAATTGATTTAATATAAAATATTAAAAATTATAAAATTTAAAAAATATAATTTTATATACATAGTTAATCTTTATTAATGCTAAATTGACTAGATTGATTATCAACTAGTATTTACTAAAATTATATTTAATGAGAATTAAAAAAACGAATTATATTAATATATATATTAATTTAGATAAATAAAAAACGATGTACGTTCATTTTTTATGAACAAAAGGAAATTATTTATAAAAATCAGTATTTATAGTAAAAATTAGATCACTAAATATGTTATTTTATAGATTAAATCTCATTTATATTAAAATGTATAAAACTAAGGAAGACAGATTAAAAAAAATTTTTTTATTAAAAAATTGTAAAATATTAACATAAATAATTAAATTATTAAAACAAATATTTTTTATATCAGTGATAATTCTATATTTATAAAATATAATTTTAAAAATGAATAAAAATAAATTTAAAATATATATTTTTTAAAATGATTTTAATTATTTATCAAATATAAAAAATATAAAATCTGTGTAAATTTTATATGAAATTTATAACAGTATTTTTATTTTTTATAAGAGAACGTTTTATGAAAAAATAGTTCATTTTTATTGAACATATATTCAATAAAAATTAAACTATATAGATGTTTTCTCCGGTCGTTTAGATATTATTTAGAATTAATTTATTTTAAAAAAAGAAAAATTTGGTATAATATAAAGTATAGATGCGATATTAAAATTAGAGTAAATTTTTAATTTATAATTGATTATATATGTTATATATAATAATGGTATGTTAATAAATGTTAAATATGTTTTAAAAATACGTTAAATTTAATAAAATGTATTTTAATCATATATTGTCTTTTTTTCTAATTTCTGATAGAAGTGCTCTTAAAAATTTAGAATTTCCGCTTACCAATGATGTTGAATTAAAATAATTAAAACATTTTCCTGTTAATTCACTAACAATACCTCCTGATTCTCTAATTTGTAATTCTCCAGATATAATATTCCGTGGTTTAAAAGAAAAATTACATACACCATCTAATCTACCTGCTGCTAGATAAGCTAAATCCAGTACGCTAGAACCAGAAGATATAAAACGTATACTTTTCGAAAGTAATAATTCTATTGTTTTAAAATAATTTTTTTTTTCATTTTGTTCTTTCATAAAAAAATTCATTCCTATTTTACTGTTACTTAAAGAATTTACATCTGAACATCTCATTCGATAACCATTCAATTGAGCTCCTTGTCCTCTAATAGCGGTAAAAAGTTCATTTTTTAGAGGATCATATATCACAGATATTACAGTTTTATTTTTAATAATAATGGATATTGAAAGACAAAAGTGTGGAAATTTTTTTTCAAAATTATTGAGTCCATCCAAGGGATTAATAATCCATGTAACATGGTTTTCTTTAAAAGAGTTGTTATATTTTGTAGTACAAATGAAATGATTAGGATATGCTTTATAAATAATGTCTGTCATTATTTTGTGAGTAGTTTGTACAATCTTACTCATTGTGTTCTCTTTATGATTTTTTTTGTTTGCTACAAAATTTTTTTGGGTATCATATTTTTGAATTATTATACTTCCACCTTTTCTAGCAGCACGTACTGCAATATTTAGCATAGGATACATTTTTTCTACTTTTTTGATAAAAAAAAACATAAATATAATGATAACATATTAAATGTTAACATTATCGAATAAATTTTTATAACGTTTATTTTTAAGAAAAAATTAAATAATTGATATTGATTAATTCAACATTTTATAAAAAAATAAATTTTACTTATGTAAAAAATGGGAAATATAATATGGATAACAATTTACATCAATTTGAGAATATTGATAATAAAATTAATTTATTAAATTTACATTATCATAAAATGTGTAATTTTTTTCTTTCTATTGGAGAAAAAAAATTTTGTGCAGATCAGATGATGAATTGGATTTATCGTGAATACTGTGATGATTTTGATAAAATGACTAATATTAGTAAAGTTTTAAGAAAAAAATTAAAAAATATATGCGTTATTAAAGCTCCCCGCTTTGTAGAAGAAAATTTGTCTGTTGATGGTACTATAAAATGGAAAGCAGCAGTAAATAACAATTTAATAGAAACAGTTTACATTCCTGAAAAAAATCGTTCTACATTGTGTGTCTCTACTCAAATAGGATGTATTTTGGGATGTAAATTTTGTTCTACCGGACAAATTAAATTTAGAGGTAATTTAAAAGTTTCAGAAATAGTTGGTCAGATATGGAATGCTATCAGAAGAATACGTTTTAATCAATCTAAAAAAAAACGTCCTGTTACTAATATAGTTTTCATGGGAATGGGAGAACCTTTATTAAATTTAAAAAATGTAGTAAATTCATTAAAAATTATATTAAACAATTTTGGTTTTAACATATCAAAAAATAAAGTTACTATATCTACAGCAGGTATAGTACCAGCTTTAAATAAATTAAGTAGTATGATTGATGTAAATTTAGCTGTTTCTCTTCATGCTCCTAACGATTTGATTCGTAATCAAATAATGTCAATTAATAAAAAATATAATATTCAAAATCTATTACGTGCAGTTAATCGTTATTTAAGTGTATCTAAAGCAAATCGAGGAGGTGTTACAATAGAATACGTTATGTTAGATCATGTTAATGATGAAATTATTCATGCTGAAGAATTAGCCTTGCTTTTAAAAGAAACACCGAGCAAAATTAATTTAATTCCTTGGAATGTTTTCCCAAACTCTATTTATAAAAGTAGCCATCCTAAAAGAATAGAAAAATTTGCTTCAATCTTGACGAAAAAAGGATTTTTTACCATTATTAGAAAAAATAGAGGAACAGATATTAATGCAGCTTGTGGGCAGCTAATTGGTAAAATTGTTTAATCCAAAAATAGCTTTACAAATCAAAAAAAGATAAATTTTCAAATCGAAATATTAATTTAATTTAAAATATGTATTAATATATGAATATAAACATAAAATAATTTTATGTAATAAATTAATAAAATTAATTTTTATGGAAAAAAAATTATTTAACATAATAATTTAAAATTATTTAGTAGATTTTATCTATGTTGAAAAAATAATTAATGATAATTTATTTGTATTTTTTTGATTAATTATTAATTTTTAAATATCGGTATTAAATGAATAAAATATGTACTTATTTCCTTAAGTAAATCAACATATAAAAATATATAATCTTAATTTTAAAAATTAAAATTAAAATATTTTTAAAATTTAAAAAATAAGGGGTTTGTTCAATTAACTATCACGAAACATAACGTTGATATTTATAGCAATTTTAAAACATAATGATGCAAAAAAATGAATAATTATTTAGTTTTGATTCAAAAAATAAATTTAATCGACAGTCAATATACAAATATAAATTTATTAATTATCGTTATCTATTAAGTAAAATATTTTATTTTCTAATTTGCTTTTTCTAATATGTTTTTTAGATTTTTTTCTAAGAAAATAGATTAATTTTTTATGAATTTAACTAAAATATTGATCCTAGCATATTGAATTCTATTTTTTGTTCTCTATTTTTGATATAAAATTAATAACGTTAATGTAGCATAAAAATTTAAATAACATCTAATTTTTTAAATAAAAATAGTTTTTATATATTAATATTAACAAATAATAAAATGTTTATAATAATAATGTATTTTAAACATTTAAAATATGATCTAAAATTATATGGAAAAAATAAATATTCAAAAAATTAAATTGATATATAAAACTTATATTTATTTTTTTATCATTATATATGATATAATGTTTTTTTTTAAAATTAATATTTTATCATACAATAAATCATTAATCATTTTAAAAAATTAAAGAGATATTTTTTATGAACATAAAAAATGAATCTATAAGAGGCATGCATGATTATTTACCTAAAGAAATAATGATTTGGAATCATGTTGAAACTATTCTTAAAAAAATTCTATTTAGTTACTGTTATAATGAAATTCGTTTACCTATCTTAGAATATGCTACATTATTTAACAATACAATAGGTAATACAACAGATATAATCACTAAAGAAATGTATTCCTTTGAAGATCGTAATAAAAAAAAAATAACTTTGCGACCAGAAGGTACTGTTAGTTGTGCTAGAGCAAATATTCAACATAAATTGTTAAATAATAAAGAACAAAAATTGTGGTATTTAGGTCCTATGTTTAGATATGAACGTCCTCAAAAAGGAAGATATCGACAATTTTATCAAATGGGAGTTGAAGTGTTTGGTCTTAAAGGACCTGATATAGAAATGGAATTGATCTTATTAACATCCCGTTTTTGGAAAAAATTAGGTATAGATAAATATTTGATTTTAGAAATTAATTCTATAGGTTCTATCAATATTAGACATAAATATAAAAAAGATTTAATAAATTTTTTAAAAAAAAATAAATCACAATTGGATGATGATTCTAAAAAACGTTTAGATACAAATCCCCTTAGAATTTTAGATAGCAAAAATCCATCCATACAAATTTTATTAAAAAATGGACCTAAATTGTATCATTATCTTGATGAAAACTCTTCTATTTTTTTTAAAAAATTATGTTGTTTTATGTCTGATATTGGAATCCCTTACACTATTAATAATAATTTAATTCGAGGATTAGATTATTACAATGATACCGTATTTGAATGGAAAACAAATAAATTAGGTTCACAAAATACTATTTGTGCTGGAGGTCGATATGATAAATTAATTGAACAATTAGGTGGTCCAAAAGTTCCTGCTGTTGGTTTTGCTGTCGGAATGGATCGCTTAATTTTATTGATAAAAGAAGTTACATCTTTAATTTTACCTTTTTCCATAGATGTATATATTCTTATTTTTGATGATTCTTTTAAATTAGATGCGATAAAATTAAGTGAATTCATAAGAAATCAATTACCTGCATTAAAAATAATGACCAACTTTCATGAAATCAATATAACTAAACAATTTCGTTTAGCCAACAAACATAATTCTCGAGTAGCATTACTATTAGGGCCTAAAGAAAAAGAAAAAAAATCCGTATTAATGAAAGATTTAACTAATCAAACACAAAAAATAGTATTAAGAACTGAATTAATTAATGAACTTTCTTTTTTATTATAAAATATAATTTTTACTCATATATTTAATTCACATAAATATTAAATTAAACATTAAATTTTTATATTATTAATTCAACATAAAATTTATATTTTTTAAAAAAATATTTTATATATATTTTATAAAATAGAAATATGCGTTCTTAATTTCATAATTCTTCAATTTTATTATTACATGGTAATATTATTAAATATTTTTTATTATATATAATTGATGTTGTTATTTAAACAAATATAATTTTTAAAAACAGGATAATTAATGTTAAAAAATAACTTGACAATTGCGGAATATGATCCAGATATTTGGACATTTATAGAACAAGAAAAATTGCGTCAAGAAAATCATATTGAATTAATAGCTTCAGAAAATTATGTTAGTTCATATGTCATGCTTGCGCAAGGTTCACAGCTCACGAATAAATATGCAGAAGGATATCCTGGAAAAAGATATTATGGAGGATGTCATAATGTTGATTTAATAGAAGAATTAGCCATAGAAAGAGCAAAAACATTGTTTAATGCTGATTATGCTAATGTACAACCGCATTCTGGATCTCAAGCTAATTTTGCAGTATATCATGCTTTATTGAAACCAGGAGATTTAATATTAGGGATGGAATTATCCCACGGAGGACATTTAACTCACGGTTCTTCTGTAAATTTTTCTGGAAAATTATATAATTCGATTTCATATGGTATTGATATAAATGGTGAAATTGATTACTTACAATTAGAAAAATTAGCAAAAAAAAATAATCCTAAAATTATTATTGGTGGATTTTCAGCATATTCTGGATTATGCGATTGGGAGAGAATGCGTTATATTGCAGACAGTGTTAATGCTTATTTACTAGTTGATATAGCTCATGTTGCTGGTTTAGTCGCTACGGGATTATATCCTGATCCATTGAACCATGCACACATTGTAACATCAACAACTCATAAAACTTTAGCAGGTCCTAGAGGTGGTTTAATATTAATTAAAAATGGAACTACGGATTTATATCGTAAAATAGATTCTTCCGTATTTCCAGGTATTCAAGGAGGGCCTTTAATGCATGTAATTGCAGCTAAAGCAATAGCTTTTAAAGAAGCAATGGAACCATCTTTTAAAAAATATCAAATTCAAGTTTTAAAGAATGCACAATGTATGGTTAATACATTCATCAAACATAGTTATAAAATAATATCTAATAATACTTATAATCATCTTTTTTTAATTGATTTAACCGATAAAAATATAACAGGAAAAGAAGCAGAATTAGCTTTAGGTTCAGCTAACATTACCGTAAATAAAAATAGTATACCGAACGATCAAAAAAATCCTTTCATTACTTCAGGTATAAGGATAGGAACGCCATCTATTACTCGTCGTGGTTTCAAAGAACATGAAGCAAAAAATTTATCCTATTTAATTATAAAGATACTAAATAACATTAAAAATAAAAATAAAATAAAAGAAATAAAAGATCATATTTTAAATATATGTAAAAAATATCCAGTATATTTATAACCTTTGTAAACACCATCTTGCGGATGGTGATCCTACATTAATATAAAATTTAATATTAAAAGTGATCAATGACAATTCTGATTATATTTTATTAAAATATTATTTAGGTAATGTAAGTGGAATTTCACAAGTATAAATTTTTTTTATGTCTTGAAAATATGGAATTTCTCCTAAGAATGGAGCTTGTAAATTTTTTTTTAAAAATAAAATATTTTCTTCATGAAATTTTTCTTTTGGTTTAATATTATTAGCTATCCATCCAGAAAAATTTAGATTATATTTTAGAATAGCGTGACTTGTTAAAATAGCATGATTAATACAACCTAATTTGATAGCTACCACCATAACAACTGGTAAATTTTCTTGAAATACCCAATCAGCATAAGTAATATAACGAGATAACGGAGTGTACCAACCACCAGCACCTTCTATCAATATCCAATTAGATTTTTTCTTTAATTCAAACAATCCTAAAGATAATTTTTCAAAGCTAATTTTTATATTATGTTTAATACTCAAAATGTGAGGAGCTGCTTTTTCATAAAAACAAAATGGATTAATTTCTTTATATTCAAGTTTAACACTACTTAACTTTTGAAATATTAAAGCATCATTGTTTTGAGATTTCTTATATTTTTTTTTTATACCGGATGCTACTGGTTTATAACCAGCTGTTCGATATCCTAATTTTTTGGCATTTATTAACAGTAGACTACTTGCAATAGTTTTTCCTATGTTAGTATCCGTTCCAGTAACAAACCAACAATTATTCATTTTTAAATAACTCCTAAAGTAATTTATATTTCTACAGAGATTTATTTTAAAACATACATATAAACAAAAATTAATATATTTATTGATTTAATAACAATTTTTTTTAAGATTGATAATCTTAATCTTTATAAATAAAAATTTATAGTTAATATAACATTCATAACTATCTCATGTTAATGTTGATAATTGTTTTTCATATTTCACATATATATTATTTTTATAATTATTTTTAATTTAAAATATAACATATATGTATTAAATAAAATTATTAAAATAACCATATTTATATTTTAATATGGGAAAATAATATATTTTTTAAATATAAGCATTGTAATAACAATATTCATTAAATTTAATTATAATCAATATTATTAATAATTTGATTAATGATTAAAAATCAAATTTATATTTTATAATATCACAATAATATTATTGATATTATTGTGATACGTAATTAATTTTAATTAAATAAATCAAACAGATAGAGAATAATTTTTATTAAAAATTATTCTCTATCATTATCTATTCTATTTAAGCCTAAATATAGGTGTTTTATACCTAATTATTTTTTTAGATATCAATAAAATTAGATTTCAATATATATTTTTATTTTTAATTTTAATTGTTAATAATCGAATGAAAGTTTTTTTATTCAACATATAATGAATTTATTTAAAATTATTTACTCATAAATTTATATTTTTATTTAAAAAACATAAAACGCGTATTTTTATAGAGTTAAATTTATTTAATTACATTTAATATATCAATTTTTGAATGTTTTATTTTTTATTTATTCAATAGATTTATTATCAAAATAATTATGATGTGAAATTTATTATTATACTATATTTTTATAAATTTATTCTTTAACTACATTGTCTCTTTTTATTTCTTTAATAGCAGCATTATAATATCTTTTATGACTTATTTCTGATAGTTCATCATATAACGATATTGATTCGACATTATTCCCAGAACTTACATTTTTTTGTTGAATATTTAATCCTAATTTGTTAAAAAGATTTATATCTTTAGTTTCTTCTGGATTCGGAGTAGTAAGCAATTTACAACCATAAAAAATTGAATTAGCACCAGCCATAAAACACATAGCTTGCGTTTGTTCATTCATTTTTTCACGCCCAGCAGAAAGTCGTATATATGAACGTGGCATCATTATACGTGCAATTGATATTATTCGTATAAATTCAAAGGCATCAATTTCTATATTATTTTCGAGAGGAGTTCCTTTTATTTTAACTAACATATTGATAGGTACACTCTCAGGAGGAGTTGGTAAATTAGCTAATTTTAACAATAATTCCATTCTATCTTGTATTTTCTCCCCAAGACCTATAATACCTCCTGAACATATTTTCATTCCAGAATTTCTGACTGTTTCTAAAGTATTAATACGTTCTTTATAAGTTCGAGTAGTAACAATTTTACTATAAAAATTTTCAGAAGTATCTAAATTATGATTATAAAAATCTAATCCTGCATCAGCTAATTTTTTCGCTTGTTGTTCAGTTAATGAACCTAATGTCATACAAGTTTCTAAACCTAATTTTTTCACTTTTTTTATTATCTTTTCTAAATAAGGCATATCTCGATTATGCGGATTTCTCCAAGCAGCTCCCATACAAAAACGAGTTGATCCTGATTTTTTCGCTTGATGAGCAGCTTTTAATATTTTATCTATCTCCAATAATTTTTCAGTTTTCGTACTAGTTTTATATCGAGCACTTTGAGGGCAATATTTACAATCTTCTGGACAAGCTCCTGTTTTAATCGAAAGTAAAGTGCTAACTTGTATTTTATTAGGATCAAAGTATTTTCTATGAATATTTTGAGCTTCAAATATTAATTCTAAAAGAGGTTTTTCAAATAACGATTTTATATCTTTAAGAAACCATATTTTTTTCATATATTCTCCAAAAGTTAGATGGTCTTATACTTATAAAAGTTTATAATATAAAAAACAAATATTTTATATAAAACATACACAAATTATGAATAAATCTGATTTATATTTCGATTTGCAACATATTTGGCATCCTTATAGCTCTATGAGTAATCCGATACCTTGTTATCCCATTATATCAGCTAAAGGAATCTATCTAAAGTTAAATAATGGAAAAACAATAATAGATGGAATGTCTTCTTGGTGGTCTGCTATACATGGATATAATAATCCTAGATTAAATCAATCGTTAAAAAATCAAATTAAAAAAATGTCTCATGTGATGTTTGGGGGTATCACACATCCTTCAGCTGTTCTATTATGTAGAAAATTAAATGAAATTACACCTAAAGAATTAGAATGTATTTTTTTATGTGATTCAGGTTCTGTAGCTATCGAAGTCGCGATGAAAATGTCGTTACAATATTGGCAAGCATTAGGTGAAAAAAGATGTACGTTTTTAACAATTAGAAATGGATATCATGGTGATACTTTTTTTGCTATGTCTGTGTCTGATCCTACCAATTCTATTCATGGTTTATACAATCATTTATTGCCATCACATTTATTTGCGGATGCACCCAAATGTAATTTTGGAGAATTTTGGGATGAAAAAGATATATATTCTTTCAGTTTATTAATTAAAAAAAATAAAGAAAGTATTGCAGCTGTAATTTTGGAACCAATAGTACAAGGAGCTGGTGGTATGAAATTTTATCATCCTAAATATTTAAAAAAAGTTAGATATTTATGTGATTATTATAAAATTCCATTAATTATAGATGAAATTGCCACGGGATTTGGACGTACAGGAAAATTTTTTGCTTACAAACATGCTGATATTGTTCCTGATATTTTGTGTATAGGTAAAGCTCTTACTGGTGGCATGATCAGTTTATCAGCTACTATTACAACAAAAAAAATAGCACACATTATCAGCAATAGTAAAGCAAATTGTTTTATGCATGGTCCTACTTTTATGGGTAATCCTTTAGCATGCGCAGTTGCTAGTGAAAATATTTCAATGTTACAAGAAAAAAAATGGAAAAATCAAGTACTAAAAATTGAGTCAATATTAAAAATTAATTTATTACCGTTACAACAACATCCTAAAGTATTGGATGTTCGTGTATTAGGTGCAATCGGTGTAGTCGAATGTTTCTATACAATAAATATAAAAAAAATTCAATTTTTCTTTGTTCAAAATGGAGTCTGGATAAGACCATTTAATAAATTGATATATTTGATACCACCCTACATAATAGATAGTCTTTCACTTAAACAACTTATTGATACTATTGCAAAAGCATTGGATAATGACAAATTTTTTATTTGTTAAATGTTTATATTTTAAAATTGGTGAATATGTATCCAAATTGGTCTTTTTGCCACAGATATTTTCCCCCTCTCTTGTAAATAAAAAGAATTATCTGATATTTCATATAATGTAACACTATTTGATATTTCCCCTGCAACAACCAAGTATTGACCATTTGAACTAATAGAGAACGATCTTGGTTGTTTTTCTGTAGGTAAACTACCTATTTTTTTTAATTTATTATTATTTTTATTAATTTTAAACATTAATAAAAGACTAGAAGAACGATCACATGCATATAAATAAGATCCAGAAGGATGTACATGAATATCAGAAGCCCAAGGTGTATAATTTTTTTCTCTTTGTAATAAACTTATGTTTTGAATAAATTTTATTGTTTTTTCATATTTTCTTAGTTTCCATACATCAATCGTACCGTTTAACTCATTAATACTATAAATGTATTTCTTTTTCGGATGAAAATCTATATGCCTTGGTCCAGATCCTGGATACGTGTTCAATACATATGATTTTGCACATAACGGTAAATTATTACATGTTAAATCATACAGATAAATGCAATTTTTTTTAAGAGATGTTACAAATAAAACTTTATTTTCAAAATCAATATTACAATAATGACAACCTTCTATATTATTAAATATTTGTATTGGCTCTTGAGGAATACCTGATTTATTTATTGGACTGACACTAAGACATCCTTTACTATAAGAAGCGCAAAATAAAAAACGTTTTTTTTTATCTACAGATAAATAATTAGGACTACCTGGAATAGGAGATTCTCCAATTTTTTCTAATGTACCATTGTGTTTGATGCTAAATGTAATTATCTGAAATTTAGGTCGAACACCTGCATAGAGACGATTTTCGGATACAAATATTGGTTGAACTTCTCCATCAACATCTAATGTTTGAATAATTTTTAAATTAAAATTCTGATTAATTTTTAATACTTGTATTTGATTATTTCCTGGAGCAGAAACATAAATAATAGTTTTCATAAAACCTCTATATTTTATAATAATTTAATATGAAATTGCCTTTTATAATTTTATATATCATCGATTAAATTTACATGTATAAATGTAATTTATATATTTTATAAATTGTATTTTATATGTTATATAAAATAACAATGCTATTAATTAGCAAAATATACTAATATTACAAATGAAATTATCTAATTAAATCTAATTTTTCTATAAAATTTAAGATCCATTTTATTCTAAGATAACAAGAATGAAACGTATATTTGAATATTAAACGGTGAGATTTTTCAAATTTCCACTGTTTTAATTCTTTTTCTAATATTTTTAATAAAAAAACAGAATCAATCATATTTTCCTCTAAAAAACAAATAATACTTTTTGTTTTATTAGACTCAATACGTTGAATTCCTATTTTTTTTGCTATTAATCTTATTTTAGATAAAATCACTAAATTTTTTGTTTCACGAGGAATAGATCCGAACTCATGTGATAATTCATATTCTATATCTTTCAATTCTTGTATATTTTTTACTACTGCCATTTTTTTATAATAAGAAAGTCGAAAATTGATGTTAGAAATATATTCATCAGGGATTAATGCTGAAATATGTAATTCTACTTCTGGTTGATTTTTCATAGTATCTTCTAAAGATAATTGATTTTTATTTTTTATATTTTTTACAGCATGTTGCAATAATTCTGTATACAAAGAAAAACCAATGTTTTTAACATGTCCACTTTGATCATCACCTAATATTTCACCAACTCCTCTGATATCAAGATCTTGCATAGCTAATCTCAAACCTGAACCAAAATCTTTAAGAGAAACAATAGCATCAAGTCTTTTTTTTGCATCTAACGTAATTTGTTTAAAATCAGATATCAAAAACCAAGCATATGCTTGATAACAGGATCTACCAACTCTCCCTCTTAATTGATGTAATTGAGCTAAACCAAAACAATCTGCTTGTTCTATAATAATAGTATTTGCATTAGGAACGTCGATACCTGTCTCAATGATAGTTGTGCATACTAATACATTTATTCTTTTTTGAAAAAAATCATTCATAATTTTTTTTAAAGTATGAATACACATTTGACCATGCGCAATAGCTACATTTGCTTCTGGCACTAATTTTACAATTTCTTTAGCTTTGCGATCAATTTTTTTAACTTCATTAAAAACATAAAAAACTTGTCCTCCTCGTAATATTTCTCTACAAATTGCTTCTTTTACAAGAGAGTCTTCATATTTTCGTACAAAAGTTTTTATAGTCAATCTTTTATCTGGTGGAGTTATGATAACTGACATATCTCGAATTCCACTAATAGCCATATTTAATGTTCGAGGTATAGGTGTAGCAGTTAATGTTAATATATCTATATTTGAACACATAGCTTTAATTTTTTCTTTATCTCTAACTCCAAATCTATGTTCTTCATCTACAATCAATAAACCTAAGTTTTTTAATTTAATTTTTTTAAACAAAATTATATGAGTACCAATCAAGATATTTATCTTTCCATTTTGTGCATCTCTTAAACCAAAAGATAATGTTTTAGGATCACAAAATCTAGATAACATTATGATGTTGCAAGAAAAATTAAAAAAACGTTCTTTAAAGTTATTAAAATGTTGTTGAGCTAAAAGTGTAGTAGGTACTAACACCACTACTTGTTTATTATTACAAAATGCTAAAAAAGCAGCCCTCATCGCCACTTCTGTTTTACCAAATCCAACATCTCCACAAACCAATCTATCCATGGGTACTGGTTTACTCATATCATATAAAACAGAATCTATCACTTGTTTTTGATCTGAAGTAATAGTAAACGGAAAATCGTGACAAAAAAGATTATATTTCTCTATATTTATTTTAAATGGAAAACCTTTTTTAGATTTTCTATTCGCGTATACATCCAATAACATGGCAGCAGTATCATTTAATTTTTTTATAGCTTTATTTTTTATTTTATTCCAATTATCAGAACCTAATTTATTTAAAGTAACATTTTTTTCTGAAAAACCAGTATATCGGCTGATTAAATGCAAATAAGCAACCGGTACATATAATTTTACTTTTTCAGCATATTCTAATATGACATATTCTCCTTGAATACCCGCATTTTCTATGGTTTTTAATCCTTTATATCTACCGATACCATGTTCAAAATGTACTATTATTTGGTTTATTTTTAAGTCAGATAAATTATTTATCGTAATATCTAGATAATTTTTTTTATTTAAATCTTGATTATTACCAATCAGATAATTTAATTTAATATCATTTTCAGAAATAAATGCTATATTTTTATCTTCATCAATAAATCCACGATTATATAAATTAATTATACCAAAATATTGTTTTTTATTTTTTAAACATTTTATTTTTTTTAGTATGTCTAAAGCATTTATTTTTTTTATATTGATGTTAAAAGTCATTAATAATTCGGATAATTTATGCAAATTATATTTGTTTTTTGTAAAAAAAATAATAGATCCTAAAAACGATTTTAAAAAATCAGCTAATTTTTTATAATTTTCTTTATTATTATCTACAAGAATAGAAACGTCAGGTAAATAATAATATTTTAAATTAGTATAATTAATATTTTTCGGTAATATTTTTTTTTTAAATTGAATTTGTGGCCATTTTCTTAAGTTAAGAAAAAAAAAATCTATATCTATCCAAAGCTTGTTAGGTTGAATTAATAACCTTTCTTTATTTTTATAAAGGTAAAAATATCTTTTTTTTATTTTTTTCCAATAAAAAAGGACATATTTCTTTATATTTTCCGAATAAAGTATCAACGTATGTTTAGGTAAATAATCAAAAATTGTTTCTAATTTATCTTTAAAAAACAATGGTTGCCAATATTCAATTCCTAAAGAAAAAATACCTTTTTTAACTTGTTGAAAAATAATATCTTTTTTAGGATCAGTATGAAAATTTTTTTCCCAATGATAAAAAAATAAATTTATTCCATTTTGATTTGTTGGAAATTCATGTGCAGGCATAAATATTATTGATTGTACATCCTTTATTGATTCTCTTTTATTAATGTCAAAACTGTTTATAGAAAAAATTTTATTATTTAAAAAACATAATCTATATGGTAAATCATTTCCCATAAAATAACATTCAATAACATTATTTATAGCGGAAAATTCACCATATTGTATTACTTGATTAACTAATGTATATCCTTTTTCTTTTAACATATTTATTAACATATTATATGATATAAACATATTTTTTTTTATTACTGATACTTCATTATTTAAATATTTATGAGGACAAACTTTTTGTAAAAATGCATTTATAGAGATAATTAATAATGTTTTTTGTAATTTAGGTAATTTATATAAAAGAGAAATTCTAGAAGAAATAATATCTCGATTAGGAGAAAAAATATCGAATGGTAAAGTTTCCCAATCGAAAAAAACATGAATATTCATTTTTGTGAATAGTTGTATTTCTTTTTTTAATTTTAGTGATTCTTGTGTATTTTTTGTAATTAATACTACTAAATTATCTGAAGATTCAATAATTTTAACAGATTCAAAAGAAATTGCTGATTCAGTTAATTGACCCAGTATCTTTTTTTCTCCAGTTTTTTTTGGTAATGAATATATAATATGTTCTGGCATAATTTTTTATTCTCATATGTTTATAGTTAACTAAATTTTTTAATATAAAAGTACATTTACATTTAAAAATAAGATGAATTAATTTTAAATGTTATTTAATATTAATTAATATTTTAGATGTAAAATTATTCTGTTTATTAAAAACAAATAATTATTTATATACATAAAAATTTTTAAATTTGAAATATTAATTCATTTCTGTTAAAAAATAGACTAATATTATAAAAATAATTTTTAATTTTTGTTAAAAATAAAATAATAAATTATATATATTTAAATTTTTACCAATATATAGTATTATAACAAATTTTATATTTACTATTATATATTAAAAATTTTTAACGAAAAATTATATTTTGTAAAAACTGAATTATGTAAATACGAAATTTTATTGGTAAATATTGTGCTTTTTTTCATACGATAAATATTTAATTTTATAGATGTATTTTTTTTATTATTTTATATATAGATGCCATCTGGTTTTTAAAATTAAATATATTTATTTTTAACACTATTAAAATAAAATTAAGTAATTGCATAAAATTTTATGTATATATATATAAACATAATTTTTTAAAACAGTTTATTTTAAGTACAAAATTATTAATCAAATAACATTAACTGAAATTTATAAAAATTGGCAATTAACATGACTATTAGAGTAGGAATAAATGGTTTTGGACGTATAGGAAGAGTAGTATTTCGTATGGCTCAACTGCGTTCTGATATTGAAATAGTAGCTATCAATGATATTTTAGATCCCAAATATATCGGATATATGCTAAAATATGATTCTACTCACGGAAGATTCCACAAAAAAATAGAAGTGAAAGATAATATTTTAACTATTGATCATAAAAATGTTTATCTTTCTTCAGAAAAAAATCCTACTAAATTGATGTGGAAATCATTGAATATTGATGTCGTTATAGAATCCACAGGAATCTTCTTAACTCAAGAAAGTGCTTATCAACATATTATTGCTGGAGCAAAAAAAGTGGTAATTACAGGACCTTCTAAAGATGACACTCCAATGTTTGTTAGTGGTGCGAATTTTAATAGATATGCTGGTCAAAAAATTGTTTCTAATGCATCATGTACCACTAATTGTCTGGCTCCCCTTGCTAAAATAATAAATGATAAATTCACCATTCTTGAAGGACTGATGACAACAGTTCATGCTACTACTGCTACTCAAAAAACAGTAGATAGTCCTTCTCAAAAAGATTGGAGAGGAGGAAGAAGTGCATTACAAAATATTATTCCTTCTTCAACAGGTGCAGCTATAGCGGTAGGTAAAGTATTACCTGAACTCAATGGAAAATTAACAGGAATTGCATTTCGAATTCCAACACCAAATGTTTCCGTTGTTGATTTAACTATTCGTCAAAAAAAATCAGCTAGTTATAAAGAAATTTGTGAAACAATTAAAGATGCTTCAGAAAATACAATGAAAGGTATCATTGGTTATACAGAAGATGATGTTGTATCAACAGATTTTAACGGAGAAGTGTTAACATCAATTTTTGATGCAAAAGCAGGATTAGCTTTAAATAGTAATTTCTTTAAACTAATTTCTTGGTATGACAATGAAAGTGGCTATTCTAGCAAAGTTTTAGACTTAGTTGCTTTAATAGCATCTTAATAATTATATTATTACCACATTAAAAAAAATAAAATTAATTTTATTTTTTTTAATGTCTTTTAAAATTATGTGCATGACGACAGATTTTATTTTTATTCTATTTTTTATAATGTTGTCTATTCAATGTCACATAGTGATAATTCTCTATACAGTTGTTTAATCCAAATTTGCACTCTTTTTTCACTTTTTTCTGGTTGTCTATCTTCATCTATGATCATACCATAAAAATTGTTTGAATCTTTTAAAGCTTTAGATGATTCAAATTTATATTCTTTTTTTGGCCACGTCCCAATTACTTTTGCTCCTTTTTTTCTTACAATATTATAAATTGTACCTATTGCATCACAAAAATATTCAGAATAATCTTCTTGATCTCCACACCCAAATAAAGCAACTATTTTTTTTCTAAAATTAATTTTTTTTAAAATAGGTACAAAATTATCCCAATCACATTGCATTTCACCATAATACCATGTTGGTATTCCAAAAATTATAATATCAAAAAATTCTATATCCGATTTTTTAGCTTCAGAAATATCGTATACTTGAGCATTTTTTAAACCTATGTACTTGTGAATTAATTTTGCAATTTTTTCTGTGTTACCGGTATCACTTCCAAAAAATATACCAATTGGTTTCATTTTTTTACCTAAAAAATAATCAAGTTTTTTAATAAACAATCATCATTAACATAACAGTACGTACCTAATAAATAATAGGATTTTAAAAATTAAAAGATAGTAAAAATTTTTTACTAGATAAAAATATTTATAAAATCAATAATGTATATCAAAATTTTATCACGATTTCAATAAAAATTAATATATGTAAAATGTAATTAAATTTTTATTATCAATAATATATAATATATTTTTGAATCTTAAAAAAAACGATATCTATATATTTTTTATATTAATTACATATACTATAATAATAAAATAAATATAAAAATAAAGGAATTAGCAATGTATTCTAGCTAAGAATTCAATATCAAATATAATTTCTAACGTATGTTAATATCTTTATATGTTTTAAAATATTACAATAATGCATTATCAATATATATAAAATATTGAGGAATAAAAATGAATGTACATCTTATGTGGTTTCGCAACGATTTACGAATCCATGATAATACAGCATTGTACTCTGCTTGTAAAAATAAGAAAACAAATGTGTTATCTATTTTTATTGCCACTCCCAAACAATGGGAATCCCACTTAATGTCTTTTAAAAAATCTGAATATATTTACAAAAATTTATTAATTTTGAAAAAAAACATTATGCAATTAGGAATTCCTTTATATTTTTATGAATCTGAAGATTTTTTTACATCAATTGAATTTTTAAGAATTTTTTGTAAAAAATATAAAGTAAATGCTATTTTTTATAATTATCAATATGAAATTAATGAAAGGAAAAGAGATTATATTATAAAAAAAATCCTTGAAAAAGAAAATATTGTTACATATGCTTTCCACGATGAAATATTGTTTTCTCCTAACGAAATACATAAAAAAAATGGACAAGCTTATAATATTTTTTCTTTCTTTAAAAAAAATATTATAAAAAAAATACAAGAAAAAATACCACTATCTTTCCCCATACCAAACGTAAGAACATGTTCAAAAATGGAAAAAAATATTATTAAATTTACTTATCCTCGTGAAAAAATTGACGAATATTTATTTCCTATTGGAGAAAAACGCGCTTTAAATAATTTACTATTCTTTATAAATAAAAAAATAATGAACTATAATTCAGAACACCATTTCCCTAATTTAAATTCTACCAGTTTTTTATCTGCAAGTCTTTCAATAGGAATTTTGTCCTCTCGTCAATGTATAACATTACTTTTAAAAAAAAATTTTTATGAGTTAAAAAAAATAGATGAATGTTTATGGTTAAATGAATTAATATGGCGAGAGTTTTATAAACATTTGTTAATTAGATATCCAGAAATAAGCCAAAACAAAGCACTTTCTCATTTAGACGATAAAATATCGTGGAGTAATAAAAAAGAACACTTTAATTCTTGGAAAAAAGGAAAAACTGGATATCCTATCGTTGACGCTGGTATGAGACAATTAAATCAATTAGGATGGATGCATAATCGTATTAGAATGATTACTGCAAGTTTTTTAGTAAAAGATCTTTTAATAAATTGGAGAGAAGGGGAAAAATATTTTATATCAAAATTAATAGATGGAGATCTGGCTATAAATAACGGAAATTGGCAATGGATAGCTTCTATTGGAATTAATAGTAATCCTTACTTTAGAATATTTAATCCAATAAATCAAGCAAAAAAATTCGATAAAGAAGGTGTTTTTGTTAAAACATATCTTCCTGAATTACGTTCGATTCCAAATTCAGCTATTTTCACTCCCCATTTGTGGTCTCAAAAAACAGGAAATAAAATCAATTACCCTTTTCCAATAGTTAATCATGAAAAAACTAAAAAAAATGTTATTTCTGTTTTTAAAGCAGCCAAATCTTTACTTTAAAAAAGTGATTTATAAATGAATAATTTTAATTTAGAAAAAATAATTAATAAAAAATTAAAAACACATATGTTTCAAGATTATGCTCCAAATGGATTACAAATAGAAGGATCAAAAAATATAAAAAAAATAGTTACTGGAGTCAGTGCATGTCAAGATTTATTAGATCAAGCAGTAAAATTAAATGCTACTGCAATCATTGTACATCATGGTTATTTTTGGAATAATACAGAAAAAGTTATTAAAAATATGCAAAGAACAAGATTAAAAACTATTATTAGTAACAACATTAATTTATATAGTTGGCATTTACCATTGGATGCACATAAAGAATTAGGAAATAACGCACATATAGCGAAAAAATTAAATATTAAAATTCGAGGATATTTGTTGCCATTAGTTCCATGGGGGACATTTGATAATGGTATATCAGGAAAAGAATTATTTAATTCTATCAAGAAAAAGTATAATCGTACTCCTTTTTATGAAAATCCAAAATATAATTCTAAAATTTTTAAAATAGCTTGGTGTAGTGGAAAAGGACAAAGTTTTATTAATAAAATAGATCTTTTTAATTTAGATGCATTTTTAACCGGAGAAGTATCTGAAGAAACAATTTATGTTGCTAGAGAAAATTCTCTGCATTTTTTTTCAATAGGCCATCATGCTAGTGAAAGAGATGGAATTATAGCACTGGGTAATTGGTTAACCGATAACTATAATCTTGACATAACATTTATTGATACCAATAATCC
>NZ_JAIWQW010000104.1 GCF_026122815.1 Buchnera aphidicola (Pemphigus obesinymphae)
GTAAAAGTTACTTTAGGACCAAAAGGAAGAAATGTTGTTTTAGATAAATCTTTTGGAGCTCCTAGTATTACTAAAGATGGTGTATCCGTAGCTAGAGAAATTGAGCTAGAAGATAAGTTTGAAAATATGGGTGCTCAAATGGTGAAAGAAGTAGCTTCTAAAGCAAATGATGTTGCAGGAGATGGAACTACTACTGCTACTTTATTAGCTCAATCTATTGTCAATGAAGGATTAAAAGCAGTTGCGGCAGGAATGAATCCAATGGATTTAAAAAGAGGAATTGATCAAGCAGTAATTAAAGCAGTAAAAGAATTAAAAAAATTATCTGTTCCATGTTCAAATTCTAAAGCTATT
>NZ_JAIWQW010000009.1:0-25730 GCF_026122815.1 Buchnera aphidicola (Pemphigus obesinymphae)
TTATAAGCTAAACCTATTGGAAGAAAATTATTTTTTTGCCAATCTTTTAAAATAAAATCATAAAATCCTCCTCCCATACCTAAACGATACCCTTTTTTATTAAATGCTACTAATGGAACAAAAATAATATCTAATTTATTGAGTAATATTGTACTATCAATGATATTTGTTGGCTCAAAAAATTTTAGTTTATTCAACTTTAATGATGTATCTTTATTATATTTAACAAATAACAAATTTTTTGCATTAAATTTATCTAACACTGGTAAATAAACATTAATATTTTTTCCCCATAATTTTTTTATTAGTGATTCAGTACCTATTTCTCCGTCAAACGATAAAAATAAAGCTACGTTTTTTACTTTTTTCATTATTTCATATTGGAAAATATGTAAAGCTATCTTTAGCGATAATTCTTCCTTTTCGTAATATGTTAATTTATTACGGATATTTCTAATATATAATCGTATATTTTGACGAATTAACATACTATGCAACATAACATTTTATTTAATGTAAAATAAGTAAAAATATTTTTTATAAAGAAACACTTATTAATAATAAGTAACAATTATATAAATCAATTAATTATCATAAAATTTTTAATATCTAAATATAATTTAATTTATTTTCAGCCATTTAATATTAATTATTTTTTTAATACTTATTTAAAATTTAATGTTTCATTAAATATTAAATAAAAATTTATAATAGAAAACGCTTTTGATATAAATCATTTTTTAACATATAAAATAACATTACATTTTTTATTCGTATAAAATAAATAAAAATAAAATTATTTTTAACAAATAAAATTAAATAAATTACTTTTACAACATAAATTAAAAATTAAATTACATAAAAAACTATTTATTTTTTATTACGTCTACTCCAAACTTTGTACCAACTAATACAATATCTGCCGTTCTTAATGTAAATAACCCCACAGTAACAACACCAGGTAAAGAATTAATTTTGTTTTCCATAGAAACAGGATCATTTATCTGCAAGTTATAAGTATCAATAATTATGTTACCATGATCTGTAATAACATTTTTTCTATATTTAGGAATACCGCCTAACTTAATTAATTCATTAGATACATAAGAATAAGCCATAGGAATAACTTCCACAGGCAGAGGAAAGGAACCTAATTTTTTCACTTTCTTAGATTCATCAATGATGCAAATAAATGTATCAGCTACAGAAGAAATAATTTTTTCTTGAGTTAACGCTGCACCTCCTCCTTTAATCATATACATATCTGGATTAATTTCATCTGCACCATCTACATATGTTTTTAAAAAACTTATTGTATTTAAATCATAAATAGGAATTCCAAACTGTTTTAAAATTTTAGTTGAATAACAAGAACTAGATACTGCTCCATGAATCAAATGTTTTATGGTTGATAATGCTTCAATAAAATAAGAAACTGTAGAACCAGTACCTACTCCAACTACAGTTCCAGGACATATATACTTTAACGCTGACCATGCCACAGTTTTTTTTATTTTATTTAATTCAATCATAATACAATCCGTACTTTATTTAAAATTTTAATATTAAATAATGATAAAATCATAAAAATCAACAATATTTTACTAAAAATCATATAAATTTAATATTTTATTTTTAATAATACTTTCTTTTTATTATTTTAATAAATCTGGGGTACCTGGATTCGAACCAGGGATGCCGGTATCAAAAACCGGTGCCTTACCTCTTGGCTATACCCCAAAAAACAATTTAGAAACTAAATCATCTTTAATTACAAATAATACGGAAGGCGAGATTTGAACTCGCAAACCTTTCGGTGCCAGAACCTAAATCTGGTGCGTCTACCAATTTCGCCACTTCCGCAAACGTCTTAATAAATATTAGCTACGACGGGACTCGAACCCATGACCCCAGCGTTATGAGTGCTGTGCTCTAACCAACTGAGCTACGTAGCCTCTTTTATTTAATATTTAAATTATGCTAAATAAATTACTCATCGTCAATAAATTTATATAAAAATATTTAAATAAATAAAAAACACCACTTCATAGTATACTATTTTCTACAAAAAAATATTATATACATAATACTCAAAATTAATGTTAAATTAATATTAATATATAAATATAAAATTGTATAATTTATAAAAAATAAATATTTTTATCATTATTATTTAATATCAACAATAATTAATAACTGATTGTAAAATACAAAATCTAATACGTTTAGATAAATATCAAGGTAAAAATGAAAGAAAATACTTCTTCTAATTCTAATTTTATTAAAAAAATTATCGAAAGAGATTTAAAGCAAAAAAAGTATTCCTATTTACAAACACGATTTCCACCTGAACCAAATGGCTACCTTCATATTGGTCATGCAAAATCAATATGTTTAAATTTTGGACTAGCTAAATATTATAAGGGTAAATGCAATTTACGATTTGATGATACTAATCCTACAAAAGAAAACATAGAGTATATTAATGCCATAAAAAAAGACATTAGATGGCTAGGTTTTCAATGGAATGGCGAAATTCAATATTCATCAAAATATTTTAATATATTTAAAAAATACGCCATAGAATTAATTGCAAAAGGATTAGCTTATGTCGATCAATTAAATAAAGAAGAAATACGTCAATATAGAGGAACTTTAAAAAAACCAGGAACTAATAGTCCATATCGAAATCGAAGTGTAACGGAAAATATGTTGCTATTTGAAAAAATGGAAAATGGCCATTTGCCAACAGGTACAGCATGTTTACGTGCAAAAATAGACATGAGTTCTCCATTTATGATAATGAGAGATCCTGTTCTATACCGCATAATATTTTCAAACCATCACCAAACTAAAGATCAATGGTGTATATATCCAACTTACGATTTTTCACATTGTATATCAGATTCATTGGAAGGTATAACACACTCTATTTGTACTCTAGAATTTCAAGACAATCGAAGGTTATATGACTGGATACTCGACAATATAACTATTCAACATCGACCTAATCAATACGAGTACTCTAGACTAAATTTAGAATATACTATTTTATCTAAAAGGAAACTAAATATCCTTGTCAATAAAAAAATAGTAAATGGATGGGATGATCCTAGAATGCCGACTATTACAGGATTACGTCGCCGTGGATATACACCATCTTCAATACGTACATTTTGTCAAAAGATAGGTATTACTAAACAAGATAATTTAATAGAAACATCCTCTCTAGAATCATGTATACGCAATGAACTAAACAAAACAGCTCCACGCAACATGGCTATACTGAATCCAATTAAAATACTTTTATCTAATGTACCTAATAATTATCAAGAAATTTTTACAGTTCCCAATCATCCTACTAATAATTCCATGGGTTTTCGTTCTTTACCATTTACTAACGAATTATATATTGATTACTTTGATTTTCATGAAACAAATAAAAAAGATTATCGTGGATTAATACTAGGTCAAGAAATAAGATTACGTTACGGTTATGTAATTAAAGCTATAAAAGTAAAAAAAGATATCAAAAATAATATTATCAATGTTATATGTACCTGTGATTTTAATACTTTAGGAAAAAATCCAAAAGATAGAAAGATAAAAGGTGTCATCCATTGGTTATCTACAAAACACGCATCATCAGCAACCTTCCATTTATACAATACATTATTTACTGTAAAAAACCCAGAAAAAGAAAAAAATTTTTTAAACTACATAAATCCAAAATCATTTTTAATTAAAAAAGGATTTGTCGAATCAAATATAACAAAAATAAAAAATAATCAAGTTTATCAATTTGAACGAGAAGGTTATTTTTGTATTGAAAAAAATAAAAGTAATAGTAATTTAATCTTTAATCGAATAATCACTCTAAGAAATAAAAAAATGCAGGATTAACAAAAACATCTATATTTATACTTGTTAGTTTGATTAATGTTATCATTAATCAAACTAATACTTTAAAATTAATAAAATATAATAATTTTTAAAATATATATAAAAATCATTATTCCCTATCAAACTTAAAACTGTTACACTCAATAAAATCTATTTATTATTCATAATATTTATTACACATTATACCAATATAATTGCAAAATATATTCATATTAAAAACATACTTACCATACATAAACATCTGTAAAAATTATCAATACAAATTTTTATAAAAAATAAACATAGAATATCTCTTATAAAATAAACAATTTATAAAAAAATCATATTATCATTTTTAGTATTTTATTTTCTATCAAAATTACACTCTGTGGTTAATTATGACTACAAATTATATCTTTGTAACAGGTGGAGTTGTTTCGTCTTTAGGTAAAGGGATTACAGCCGCTTCTTTAGGAGCTGTTCTTGAAGCCCGTAATCTTAATGTAACAATTATGAAATTAGATCCATATATAAATTTAGATCCGGGTACTATAAATCCAATGCAACATGGAGAAGTATTTGTTACTGCAGATGGAGCAGAAACTGATTTAGATTTAGGTCATTATGAGCGTTTTATTCGCAATAAAATGACACGATATAATAATTTCACTACAGGTAGTATTTATGCTGAAGTATTAAGGAAAGAGAGGAAAGGAGATTATCTAGGAACTACTATTCAAGTAATACCTCATATTACCAATGAAATTAAAAAAAGAATTATCATAGGTGCAAAAGGATATAACATTGTTCTTGTTGAAATAGGAGGCACAGTAGGTGACATTGAATCACTACCATTTTTAGAAGCCATTCGTCAAATGGCTGTAGATATAGGTAGAAGAAAAATTATATATATACATTTAACACTAATTCCATATATCGCTGCATCACGAGAAATAAAAACAAAACCTACTCAACATTCTGTGAAAGAATTATTATCTATTGGTATACAACCTGATATCCTTATTTGCCGTTCAGAATATCCTATTTCGAAAAATGAAAAAGAAAAAATTGCTTTATTTTGTAATGTTCCAGAAAAAGCAGTAATAGCATTACAAGATGTAAATTCTATATATAAAATTCCTAAATTACTCAAATTGCAAAAAGTAGATAATTATATTTGTGAACAATTTAATATCCAAGCACCTGAAGCTAATTTATTGGAATGGGAAAAAGTAATACATGATGAAGAAAATACACTCATAACTGTTACCATCGGTATGATAGGAAAATATGTTGAATTACCTGATGCATATAAATCCGTAATGGAAGCTTTAAAACACGGAGGATTAAAATCACGTATTTCTGTAAAAATTAAATTAATTAACTCTCAACATATTGAAAAAAATGGTGTAGGTTTATTACATTCACTTGATGGAATATTAATTCCTGGCGGATTTGGGAAAAGAGGAATAAAAGGAAAATTATTATCTGTACGTTACGCTCGCGAAAAAAAAATACCTTATTTTGGAATTTGTTTAGGTATGCAAATAGCGATAATAGAATTCGCTCGCCACGTCATAGGAATTAAAGACGCAAATTCCACAGAATTTGATCCAAAATGTAAATATCCTATTATAAATTTAATAAAAAAATGTATTAATAAAAACAAAAAAAAAGAAATAAAAAATAAACATGAGAGCCTAGGTGGAACTATGAGACTAGGTGATCAAATGTGCAATTTAAAATCAAGCAGCTTAGCTAGAAAATTATATAAAAAAAATAAAATAACAGAAAGACACCGACATAGATACGAAGTAGATAATACTTTATTAAAAAAAATAATTAAATCTGGATTAATAATTACTGGAAGATCAAACAACAATCAATTAATAGAAATAATAGAATTATCTGATCATCCTTGGTTTATTGCTTGCCAATTTCATCCAGAATTTACTTCAACACCTAGATATGGTCATCCTTTATTTATAGGTTTTATAAAAGCAGCAAAAAAATATAAAAAAAATAAAAAAATACCTAAAATTAATATATCTTAAATAAAAATAAAAGGATAAAAAATGTCTAAAATAATGAAAGTTATATCTAGAGAAATAATTGATTCTCGAGGTAATCCAACTATTGAAGCTGAAGTTCATTTAGAAGGTGGATTTGTTGGTATGGCATCATCCCCTTCAGGAGCTTCTACCGGATCTAGAGAAGCATTAGAACTACGAGATAATGATAAATCAAGATTTTTAGGAAAAGGAGTAAATAAAGCTACTGCACTAATTAATGGCCCTATATCTTCTGCTATTTATAAAAAAGATGCTAGAGATCAAGAAAATATAGATAGTATTATGATCAATTTAGACGGTACTAAAAATAAATCTAATTTAGGAGCTAATTCTATTTTAGCAGTATCTTTAGCAACCGCTAAAGCAGCTGCTGCAGCTAAAGGTATACCTTTATACCAACATATTGCAGACGTTAATGGCACATCTGGAATATTTTCTATGCCTCTACCTATGGTTAACATAATTAATGGAGGAAAACATGCTAATAATAATTTAGACATTCAAGAATTTATGATACAACCGATTAGAGCTAAAAATATAAAAGAAGCTATTCGTATATCGTCTGAAATATTCCATATATTGGCTAAAATATTAAAAGAAAAAGGTATGAGTACAGCTGTTGGAGATGAAGGAGGATATGCTCCAGAATTATCTTCCAATGAATCAGCATTAAAAATAATTAAAGAAGCTGTTGAAAAATCTGGATATACATTAGGAAAAGATATTACTTTAGCCATTGATTGTGCAGCATCAGAATTTTATAATATTGATACTAAAAAATATAAATTAAAAAACGAAAAAAAACTTTTTAATTCACATGAATTTACTAATTATTTATGTAATTTATCCAAAAAATATCCAATTTCTTCTATTGAAGACGGACAAGATGAATCAGATTGGGATGGTTTTTCTTATCAAACAAAAAAACTAGGTAATAAAATACAAATAGTAGGAGACGATTTATTTGTAACTAATACTGAAATTTTACATGAAGGTATAAAAAAAGGCATAGCAAATTCTATTTTAATAAAATTAAATCAAATAGGATCTCTTACAGAAACTCTTGCTGCAATAAAAATGGCAAAAAAAGCCAATTATGCCGTAATTATTTCACATAGATCAGGAGAAACTGAAGATGCTTCCATTGCAGATTTATCAGTCGGTACAGCTGCTGGACAAATTAAAACAGGTTCTGTTAGTCGTTCTGAAAGAACAGCAAAATACAATCAACTAATTAGAATAGAAGAAACGTTAGGAAACGAATTTGCGCCATTTAATGGCATTAAAGAAATAAAAAATTATCAATTAATTTAAAAAATAAAATTTTAAAAAATAACAGACTTAATTATAATATTTAATAAAGTCTGTTATTTTTTATATATAACATAATTTACATAAAAAATGACATCTATACATGTACTTAAAAGTATTTTAAAAATAACACATATAAAATTATAGAAACTTATGTATCAAATATAAAATTTTATACTATCAATAAAAAATTAATAAATTATTTTTAATATATATTATTTAAAATAAAAAATGCTGAACATTATTAAAATAATAAGAAAAAATTTTAAATTTGTTATACTAAATTATATTATTATTAAATATATAATTTATTTTTATTCTTACTTATTTTATCTATCGACTTAAAAAATAAATTTAAAACTTATGTTTTTAAAAATATTAATTTGAAAATTTTCAAAAATAAATATATAGTATTTATTCAGAACGTAACTATTTATATATGTTTTTTTACATAAATAACAATTTTTTTAAATAATTAATTAATATTCAAAATATATATCGATATACAAAATGTAAATAACAAAAAAAATAAAAAATTATATGCACAAGTTTTATTAAAAATTTAAAAAAGTTATTTAAAATATTTTTACCTAATATAAAAATCATAAAACATGTCAGTTATGCATTTATTACATTTACTAAAATTTATTCTATTTTAAAAATAAATCAAATTCATATCAATACCTATTTTAAAAATAAAGTTTTATAAATAAAAATAAATTTAATATTTATACTCATAAAATTAATATACCATTATCTTAAACTATACTTTTTAATCAAATCACTGCTTAATTTTGATATTCTAGTAAGTTAAAAATAATGTTTTTATAAATCCCATAAATATTTTTAAAAAAATATGAAATATATAATGATAAATATTCAATAAAAATATACCGCTAAATAAAATAATTTAAAATAAATAAGAAAAAATTATATTCTTACTGATAATCAAGAATCTTTTCTTCTTATTAATAAATTTTATTTTATATAAATAAAACATTATATATAACACATATATCTTCTCTATTAAATGATATTAAAAAATTGATAACTGTAAATAAAATATAAATTTTAACGCTAATACGAAATCTTTATAATGTAAAAAATTTAAGTAAGTAAAAATTTTACATGTGATTCTTATAAATCACTGATATTATCAATCAATAATATTAAAAAATATAAAAAATAAATCACCAAAAAAAATGTTTATTCTATCAAAATAAAATTATTTATACTATTTTAATATAAAACTAACAATACCAAATGTACTAAAAACAGTATACTGTTTTTATAATTCTACTACTTCGTTTAATATAAAAATATTATCAATTTTATATTAATATTAAAATACCTTTTTTTTCTTAAGTACATATAATATATTATTTATATTTTTAAAAAAAGAATCTTCTCCATTCAAATAAATATCTGGTTCATAAGGAATTTCATAACGAGAAGTAATACCAGTAAAATTATCTAATAAATTTAACCTGGATTTCTTATATAAACCTTTTGGATCACGTTTTTCACAAATATGAATAGGGGTATCAAGAAATATTTCAAAAAAATTTTTACAATCTATGATATTACGAACATTGGCTCTATCTTTTCGATATGGAGAAACAAATGCCGTTATTACTAATAAACCAGCATCTACCATTAACTTAACTAATTCTCCTGTTCTACGAATATTTTCCCTTCTATCATTTTCAGTAAAATTTAAATCCCTACACAGACCGTGTCTAATATTATCTCCATCTAATAAATAAGTGCTAATATTTTTTTTATACAAAACTTTTTCTAATTTATCAGCGATAGTTGACTTGCCCGATCCAGATAAACCTGTAAACCAAAGAACTCCTGATTTATGATTATGTAATTTTTCACGTTTTTTTCGGTTAATTTCATATTGATGCCAAATAACATTTTCTTTGTGTCCAATTTTCATTAAAATTAAATCCTAATTATTAAATATTTTTTTTACTCCCCAATGAGGGAAATATCTAGATATCAAAAAATGTAGTTCCAACTCAAAATTATTCATATTTATATCTTTTTCTTTATCTTTTTCATCTAATTTCTTTTTTATCATACCAGCGGCTATAGTAACATTACTAATTGGATCAATAAAAATCATACTGCCAGTTATTTTATTTTCACAATACAAATCAAATAATATAGGCTTTTCGAATTTAACTTCAACTACACTCACACTATTCAAACATAAATCATTTGTTTTATTTTTTTCTAATGTATTAACATTAATCTCATATAATATATTTTTAATATAAACACGTGTATTTTGATTTCCTAATTTGACGTTATATAATTTATTCAAAAATAAATTAGTTTCTGACATCCATACAATATAAATAATCGCTTTTTGTAAACCTATTAAATTCGAATTTAAATCTACTAACATATCACCACGACTAATATCTAAACAATCTTTTAATACCAAAGTAACAGCTTGGTTTTCTTCTACTTGATCTTGGTTACCATCAAAAGTAACAATTTTTTCTATTGTTGATACCTTACCAGATGGTAATACTTTAACTTTATCAAACACTCTCAAATTTCCAGAAACTAATGTTCCTGAATAACCACGGAAATCCAAATTGGGACGATTGACATACTGGATCGGAAATCTAACGTGCGATTTTTTAAGAAAATTATTAACTTTTACTGTTTCTAAAATATGCAATAAAGTTGATCCATGATACCATTCCATAAAATTTTTTGAAAAAACGATATTTTCACCAATAGTGGCAACAATCGGAACAAAAAAAATTTTTAATTCCCTTTTTAATCTATTAGAAAAAAAAACAAAATCTTTTTTTATTTTATCAAAAGAATCTTGTTTATAATCAACTAAATCCATTTTATTAATAGCCACAACCAAATAATTTATACCAAGAAGAACAGCAATAAAAGCATGTCTACATGTTTGCTCTAATAATCCTTTACGAACATCTATAAGCAAAATAGCAAGATCACAATTAGAAGCTCCTGTAACCATATTTCTAGTGTATTGTTCATGTCCTGGTGTATCTGCAATAATGAATTTTCTCTTATTTGTAGAAAAATAACGATACGCAACATCAATTGTAATACCCTGTTCTTTTTCTGCTTGTAAACCATCTACCAACAACGCATAATCTAATTTGTTACCTTGAGTTCCATGTCTTTTACTATCACTACGTAAAGAAAGCAAATGATCATCATAAATATGTTTAGTATCATATAATAAACGACCAATTAAAGTACTTTTACCATCATCGACATTTCCGCAAGTTAAAAATCGCAATAAACTTTTCTTCTTATCTAGACTTATCCAATCTTTAAAATTCAATTTATAATGACTATTATTACCAATAAAAATATCATTTTTTTTATTCATATTTAAAAATAACCTTGTCTTTTTTTTAATTCCATAGAACAATTTTTATCACTGTCAATCAATCTACCCATCCGTTCACTTTTATTTATAATTAACATTTCCGATATTATATCAGGAATAGTTTTAGCATGTGATAAATGAGCTCCAGTAAGAGGCCAACATCCTAAAGTACGAAATCGCACCATTTTTTTTATAATTTTTTCAGTTTTTTTAATAAGCATACGGTCATCGTCTACCATTATTAACATACCGTCTCTTTCTAAAATAGATCGATTGTCAGCAAAATACAACGGTACAATATTTATTTTCTCTATGTATATATATAACCAAATATCTAATTCTGTCCAATTAGATAAAGGAAATATCCTGATATTTTCTCCTTTGTTAATCTGACTATTGTACAGATTCCATAATTCAGGTCTCTGTTTCTTAGGATCCCATTGATTCGATAAATCACGAAAAGAATATACACGTTCTTTAGCACGTGATTTTTCTTCATCTCTTCTGGCTCCACCAAAAGCAGCATCAAAACCATATTTACTAATAGCTTGTTTTAATCCTTCCGTTTTCATAATATCAGTATATTCAGTAGAACTATGTACAAAAGGACTTATACCAGAAGATAATCCTTTTTCATTACAATAAACAATTAATTCAATGTCTAAATCTTTAATCACTTGATCACGAAATTTATACATTTCAGAAAATTTCCAACCTGTATCTACATGCAATAAAGGAAAAGGTATTATCCCCGGATAAAAAGCTTTTCTAGCAAGATGTAACATAACTGAAGAATCTTTTCCTATGGAATATAACATAACTGGATTTTGAAATTCTGCTACTGCTTCGCGAATAATAAAGATACTTTCTGACTCAAGTTGATCTAAATAAGTAAATTTTTTTTTCTTCATATCAATTCTCAATAAAATTTTTATATTTATTTTCATCTAATAAATTGATAGTATTAAACCATTTCAATTTTTTATGTAAATTAACTACTTTCCCGATAACTAAGATAGATGGATTCGTAATACGCAATGCCAAATATGGAATATCCTCTACAATCCCAATTAAAATTTTCTGATTTAATGTAGTTGCTTGTCCTATTAAAGCCACTGGAGTTTTTTTTAAAAAACCATAAAAAATTAATTTCTTATAAATTTCATTTGCATTTACTTTAAACATATATATTACTACAGTAATAGCAGATTGAGCTAAATGACACCAATTAATTTTGTTTAAATTATTATCGGTACGATTACCGGTAATAAATATAACGCCATGAGAAAAAGTCCGATGAGTCAATGGTATACCTGCATATGCTGCAGCACCAATAGCAGCAGTTACACCAGGAACTACCTGAAAAGAAATATTGTATCTTTTAAGATTTTTCAATTCTTCTCCTCCACGCCCAAATATAAAAGGATCACCACCTTTTAAACGAACAACTTTTTTTCCTTTTTTTGCTAAAGATACTAATAAATTATTAATATCTCTTTGTAACATACCTTCTCCTCCTGAACATTTTCCGACATTAATACAATTAGCATCACGACGAACTAACCCCAATATCTCCTTGCTCACTAAAGTATCATACAAAACATAATCAGCTTGCTGTATAACTTGCAAACCCCTTAAAGTTAATAAACCACTATCCCCTGGTCCAGCTCCTACTAAAATAATTTCTCCCTTAGGTACATTAGGAAGCTTCATTTCTTTATTTAGAATATTTATAGCATTTTTAATATTACCACTTAAAATCTGTCCAACAAATGCTCCATTAAATAAACGTTCCCAAAAAAAACGTCTTTCAGATGAAAATAAAAAAAAATTTTTAACTCGTTCTCTCCATTTTTGAGCTATCTTTGCTACCATCCCTAATTTCATAGGTAATAAAGATTCTATACGTTCACGAATTAAACGTGATAATACCGGTGCACATCCACCTGAAGAAATACCTATAACTATAGGTGAACGATCAATAATAGAAGGAAATACAAAAGAACATTTGGATGGATCATCTACAACATTAACTAATATACATCTTTTATTTGATGCTATAAAAACGTTTTTATTCAAAATTTTGTCATTTGTTGCTGCAATCACCAAAAATACTTGATCTAAATGTTCTTCTGTAAATTCAGTCTTTAACCATTTTATCGTATTTTTTTTAAAAAAATATAATAATCTTAAACAAATTTTATTAGCTATAACAGTAATTATCGCACCTGCACGTAATAACAACATAACTTTGCGAAGTGCAATCTCTCCACCACCAACCACTAATACACGTCTAAATTTTAAATTAGCAAAAATAGGTAAATAATTCACGTCAACCTTACTTTAAAAGTATAAAAAATTATACAAATACATTTTTATATAAAAAAAGTATTATAATAAAAACAAATTAAATATTTTTTCATATAAAATATTTAATTTAAAATAAATTTAAATTATATTCAAAAAATCATTCTATATGTAAACCACATTCACGTTTCAAACCAAAAAATCGTGTATCTTCTTCTCTCATTCCATACTCATACTTACTGGTTGTATGTACGTCTCCTACTGATAAATAACCTTTATGCCATAAAGGATGATATCCTAAATTATTCTTTTTAATATAAGCAAATGTTTTTTTATTATCCCAATCTAAAATAGGTAAAAATTTAAATATTTTTTTTTGTATACTAATAAAAGATAAATGATATCTACTTTTAGATTGACTACGCCGCAGTCCAGAAAACCATGTTTTTGCCGATAATTTTTGCAAAGCAGTATTCATCGGTTCTACCTTGTTAATTTTATTATAGAATTCTATTCCTTTAAGACCTTTTTCCCATAATTTTCCATATCTTGCTTCTTGCCAAGCAGGTGTTATTTTTGAACGAAAAACATGTAAATTTAATTTAAATTGATCTGTCAATTGATCAATATATATATAAGTTTCAGGAAATAAATATCCTGTATCAATAAAAATAACAGGAATATCGGGTTTTTGTCGTGTTATAAGATGTAGACATACTGCTGATTGAATACCAAAACTAGATGACAAAACAAATGTTGAACATAAATTTTCTATTGCCCAAATAATGCGTTTTTCTGCAGAAAAATCTTTCAAAAACATATTAATATGAGAAAAAAAATGATATTGTTCTTCTTTATTTAATTTATTAATTTCAAGTAAATTTAAAACAGACACAATAACCTCTTTCATTTTATCCAAAAATCATTAGAAGCATCAATTACAGCTTTCACAATACCGAATCGAATAACAAAATCACCAAAATGCTCTCCATTATGTCTTTCTTCAGACCAAATTTTTATTAATGATTTTAAATGATCTAATATTTCCTTTTCTGTACAATTTTCAGCATACATTTTAGCAATACGAGTGCCAATATAATTTCCTCCTATGTATAAATTATATCTTCCTGGAGATTTTCCTATCAATCCAATTTCAGCTAATAAAGATCTTCCACAACCATTTGGACATCCTGTAACTCTAAATATTAAATTTTCCTGTAACATATTATATTTCAATAAAATATTTTCTATTTGCATAATAAAAAAAGGTAATTTACGTTCCGCTTCTGCCATAGCTAAAGGACAAGTAGGAAAAGATACACAAGCCATGGCATTTTGCCTTAATTTAGTTATTGAACTCAACATACCATGTATAAAAAAAATATTTTCAATTTCTTTTTTATCCTGTTCTTTAACTCCAGATATAATTATGTTTTGGTTAGCAGTCAAACGGAAATCACCTTTATGTATTTCGGCTACTTTAGATAAAGCTAATTTGATTTTCTGATTTGAATCATCGATGATTCTTCCATTTGGAACAAAAATGGTTAAATGCCATTTTTGATCTATACCTTCTACCCAACCAAAACGATCACCTCTTTTAGTAAAATAATAAGGATAAATGTTTTTAAAAGTCACATTAGCCCTTTTTTCTACCTCCTTTTTAAAAACCTCACGTCCCACACGATGTAAAGTATATCTCGTTTTAGCATTTTTTCTATCAGTTCGATTACCCCAATCACGTTGCGTAGTAACTATTGCTTCAGATACAGATAAAATTTTATCAACAGGAATAAAACCAAATTCACTAGCACAAGATGGCCATGTTTTTTTATTTCCATGTTCAATAGATAAACCACCTCCAATTAATACATTAAATCCAATTAATCTTTTTTTTTCTGAAATAGCTATGAAACTCATATCATTGGCATGTAAATCAACATCATTATACGGAGGAATAACTATACAAGTTTTAAATTTCCTCGGTAAATAACTTGAACTAAGAATAGGCTCATTATCAGTAGTAGATATTTTCTTTTTGTCTAACCAAATTTCTGCATAAGCTTTGGTTTTTGGTAATAAATGTTCAGATATCTTTTTTGCCCATTCATACACTTCATGATGTAATTCCGATACAAGAGGATTAGAAGTACAAATAACATTTCTATTTACGTCATTCGCTGTTCCAATAGAATCTAATCCAATACTATTTAACATTTTATGTACAAATTTTAAATCCTTTTTAAGAATTCCGTGAAATTGAAATGTTTGGCGATTGGTTAAACGAATTGTTCCATATAAAGTTTTTTTAGTCGCAAATTTATCAATTTTTAACCATTGTTTAGCCGTAATTACTCCACCTGGTAATCTACAACGTAACATCATAGCATAACGAGGTTCTAATTTTTGTTCACTGCGCTCTAAACGAATATCTCTATCGTCTTGTTGATACATTCCGTGGAAACGAATTAAAGAAAAATTATCTCCATTAAATCCATTAGTAATACCATCTTTTAGATCTTCATTAATGGTACCTCTCAAATAATTACTTTGTGTTTTTATACGTTCAAAATCGGTTAATTTTCCTTTAATATAAAATTTTTTATTTTTATTTTCTTTCATTAATAAAGATCCCTCTGATAACGTTTTTCTATACGAAGATTATTTAAAAATTTTTTAGCTTGAACTAAATCCATATTGTCATATTGAATAAATATATCAAGAAAAGCAGATTCGACACCTTTAGCCATATTAGAAGCATCACCACATATATAAATATAAGCTCCTTCTTTTATCCAATTCCATATTTTATTGCCTTTTTCTCTAATTTTATCTTGTACATAAATTTTATTTTTTTGATCTCTGGACCAAGCTAAATCTATATTTGTTAATAATCCTTTTTTAAAATATCTTTGCCATTCTATTTGATATAAAAAATCTTCAGTAAAAGATGGATTACCAAAAAATAACCAATTTTTCCCTTTTGCATTTTGGAAATCTCTTTCTTGCATAAAAGCACGAAAAGGAGCAATTCCAGTTCCCGCACAAATCATAATAATAGGCATATTATTATCTGTAGGTAAACGAAAATGATTATTTTCAACAACAAAAATTTTAAGTATATCGTCTTCTTCTACACGATGAGCTAAATATCCAGAAGCTCCTCCTAAATATATTTTCCCTTGATGAAAATGTTTCAATACTCTTACAGTAATATGTATCTCATTTTCAACCTCTGATAGAGATGAAGATATTGAATATAAACGAGGAATCATTGGTCTCAAAATTTCTAAAATACATAAATTATTTTCTTTAATAGGATATTCTCTAATCATATTAATAATAGATACTTTGTCAGCATATAATTTTAATTTTTTTTTATCTAAAACTATATTTTGTAACGTTTTACTATTAGACAATTTAGCATAAGAAGATACAACGTGAATATTATTGACAGTAAGCTCAAAATTATTTTTTAATAAATTAAAAATTGATTTATCTTCCTTATTAAATTTTACTAAAGTATCTTCTTTAATATTTAATAATTCCAAAAATTCTTTTATCAAACATGGATCATTTTCATACCAAATCCCTAATACATCTCCAGGTTTATAAATAATTCCTGAATTAGTAATATCTATTTCAATATGACGAATATCTCTTATAGAATGACGACCTGTAATTTTTTTATTAATACATAACTTAGCAAAAAAAGGTTTTTCTTTTGTGTAATTTACAATAGAAGATACAGATTTTTCTTCTCCTAAAATGTTTCCATCAATTGTATTATTTTTACTTTTAAATAATGTATTTATTTTTTTAAGTATATCGTCACACCATTTCTTAGCTATTTCGATATATTCAATATCAGCATCAACCCGATCCAACAATCGGATACCACCTAATTCACATAATTTTTTATCGAAATCCTTTCCAGATTGACAAAATAAATTATAAGAACTATCACCTAATCCAAAAACACTATAATAAAAATTATTTAATTTAGGAGCTTTTTTTGACATTAAAAAATTATATAAATCTAAAGCTTCTTCTGGAGGTTCACCTTCTCCTTGAGTTGAAGTAATAATAATAAATATTTTTTCTTTATTAATTTTTTTAAATTGATAATCAAATGCATTAACTAAATTAGCTTTAATATGCGTTAACTTGCATTTTTCATACAATAACTTAGATAATTCACGTGCATTCCCCGTTTGTGAAGCGGATAATATAGTAACAACAAATTCATTTTCAATAACATTTTTTATTGGTGATTTATTTTTTCCACTTCTGGATAAACCCCAGAAATAACCAGATAACCAAATTTGCTCTATAGTAGAAAAATTACTACTTACTGAATCCAAAATAGCTATTTTTTTTTCATTTAAAGGCAATAAATAATCTTTTTGAATATCTTCCATTTTATTATTACCTATATATTGTTATTTTTTGTATAATTAAAACTAAAAATACACTGTAGATATAATTTATTTATAAATAAAATAAAAATAAATTGTTATCGTAAATAGAATATAAATTAATATATTAAAATGTCATCGATTACTCTTTTATTCATGTAAATATAAAATTAATTTTTATAAAAATACTACCACCACAATTTTAAAGATACAATTTGAAATTAAAACACAATATTACATCAAAAATATAAAATCTTAAATAAATTAAATATTTTTTAAATACTGTATAAATATTTTTATAAAAACATTGATTATATATATGGTAATAAACTTCTAATAATTAGTAGATTCTATACAATACTCTTTAAATAATATATAATTTCCAAAGCTTGATGTGGAGAAATCGCATCAGGATCTACCACACTTATAAAATGTAAAATAGAATTTTTTGATGAATCTTTAAAAAATTTTTTTTTTATTTTCTTTATAAAACAATTATCATCATGATTATCGGATAAATCTAACAATTCTTTTAATTTTATGTTTGCTAAATCAGTAACAATTTTAGGTAAACCAGCCAAGGAAGCCACTGCTAATCCATAACTGTTTCTTGTCGCTCCATCTTTAATAATATGTGTAAAAGAAACACCATCTTCATATTCGATAACACCACAATGAACATTTTTAATTTCTTTAAACTTTTTTTCTAAATTAGTTAATTCAAAATAATGAGTAGAGAATAAAGTAATAGACTTAATAGATGTGATTAAATATTCAGCACATGCCAATGCTAAAGATAAACCATCATAAGTAGAAGTTCCTCTACCAATTTCATCGATTAAGACTAAACTATTACAATTAGCGTTATGTAAAATACTCGCTATTTCATTCATTTCCATCATAAAAGTAGATTGACCCATTGATAAATTATCAGCTGATCCCACCCTTATAAAAATTTTATCAAACATACCTACAACTGCTTTTTTAGCAGGAACATAACTTCCTATCCAAGTCATGATAACAATTAATGCTATTTGTCTCATATAAGTACTTTTCCCACCCATATTACTACCTGTAATAATAATCATTCTATTATATTCAGACAAAAATACCGAATTAGGCACGAAAGGAGTCTTTATTACTGTTTCGATTACAGGGTGACGACTATCTGTTAAAGAGATTACTGGTTTTTTTTCTACTTTTGGACGTGTATAATTCATAGTAATAGAACGTTCTGCCAAATTAGTTAGTACATCTATTTCTGCTAATGCTCGACTGCTGATTTGTAATTTATCTAAATAAGAAAATAAAATGTCAAAAATTTCTTCATATAATTTCTTTTCTAGTTCTATACTCTTACTTGCAGCAAAAATAATATTTTTTTCATAATCTTTTAATTCCTTTACAATATATCGTTCACAACTTTTTAATGTTTGACATTTTTTATAAGAATTAGGAACTAAATGACTATATCTTTTATTAATTTGAATGTAATAACCGATAATTTTATTATGTCTAATTTTTAACGATTCTATTTTTAAAATACGTCTCGTTTGCATTTCAAAATTTTTAAGATACTTTTGTCCATCATTATTGATTAACCTTAATTTATCCAATTCAATATTATAACCATCCGCTATCACTCCACCTTCTCGAATTGATTTAGAAGGAGATTTAGATATAGCACTTTCTAATAAATTAGACAAATTTAAAAAATTTCCAATTGAATTACATAAATTTTGAATATGTTCTATTTTAATATCTTTTAATATCTTTTTTATTACAGGTAATCTTAAAAAAGTTTCCTTAATAGCAATTAAATCTTTAGGAGACGCTGTACGCAAAGCAATACGAGAAGAAATACGTTCTAAATCACTTATACGACATAAAACATTTTGCAATACAGGAAAAATATTTTGAAAACCTTGTATGCTATCTTGCCTATCATTAACAATTTTAATATTACGTACAGGAGAATTTAACCAACGTTTTAACATTCTACTTCCCATGGACGTAGATGTATGATCCAAAATACAACATAAAGTATTTTTATATCCTCCTGAAACATTTTTAATTATTTCTAAATTTTTACGAGTAGTAGAATTTATACCGATATTATCTTTTATATTGTGCATTTTTATCGATTTTATATGAGGTAATAAAGAATTCTGCGTATTTTTTACATATTGGAATAAACAACCAGCAGCGCATAAAGCAACATCTACTCCCTCTAAACCAAAACCATTTAAACTATTGGTTCCAAACTGTAAATTTAACTGACGATGCGCACTATCTAGTTTAAATTCCCACAAAGAACGTTTACGTAATCCGCAATTTTCTTTTATTAAATCATAATAAACGAAACCTTCAGGATACAATAATTCTTTTGGATTAGTTCGTTGTAACTCCGATAATAAATCTTCTGCACATGTAAATTCTGAAATAAAAAATTCACCTGAACAAATATTTAAAGTAGAATAACCAATAATATTACTTTTAAAAAAAACTGATGCTAATAAATTATCTTGATGATCTTGCAAAAACAAATCGTCTGTCACTGTTCCAGGAGTAATAATTCTAACCACTTTGCGCGATAACAATTTTTTTCTTGAATCAAATTCTTCCATTTGTTCACAAATAGCAACTGATTCTCTTAATTTTATTAATTTTAATAAATAAATATCTACTGAATTACAAGGTATTCCAGACATAGGCACTTCTTTTCCTGCTGAATAACCCCTCTTTGTTAAAGTAATATTTAATAAACTAGAAATTTTTTTAGCATCTTCATAAAATAACTCATAAAAATCACCCATTCTATAAAATAATAACATATCCGGATAATTAGACTTTAATTTGAGATATTGTTTTATCATTGGTGTATGTTCGTTTTTTTTATTTTCTTTATTCATTATACAATCTCTACTTTGTTATTAATAAATTAAATTTATTTAAATCTAATCAATTTTTTGAAATAATACACACAAATTTTAAATAACAATTATTATAAAAATTAACATTTATTATTAAATGAAATAAATTTTCTTATTATTAAAATAATGCATACTTTATTAGTATATATTTTGATAAATAACGTTATTATGTTATAATGTTTTTGATTTTTATATAAAAAATAACTCATTTATCATTTTAATAAATATTAAAATTTTTCATAACTTAAAAGCAATCATGAATACTAAAAATAAAAAAAAATACTAATTATAGATGGAACATCTTACTTATATCGTGCGTATTATACTTTTCCATATTTGATAAATAAATCAGGAGAACCTTCTGGAGCAATATATGGTGTAATAAACATGTTACGTAAAATAATACTGAAATACCAAGATAATCAAATAATTATAGTATTTGACTCACCTCATAAAAACTTTCGCCATGATATATTTAAAAAATATAAAAAAAATAGACCTGCTATGCCTGAAAATTTAAAAAAACAAATTCCAATTTTATATAAAATAATAAAATCAATTGGTATACCTTTAATTTTTATTCCTTCAGTAGAAGCAGATGATATCATAGGAACATTATCGTATCGTGCTGAAAAAATTGGCTTAACCATATTAATTAGTAGCAATGATAAAGATATGTTGCAATTAGTAACTGAAAATATCAAGATTATTAATTCTACATATGACGTTATCATTGGACCTAAAGAAATTCAAAAAAAATATGGAATACCACCGAAACTGATAATTGATCTATTAGCATTAATGGGAGATGTTGTGGATAATATCCCTGGTGTACCAGGAATAGGGGAAAAAACGGCTTTAATTCTAATCAAACATTTTGGATGTCTTGAAAAAATATATAAAGAAATAAAAAATATAAAAATATTACCAATACGTGGAGCTAATAATATATCTATAAAAATAAAAAAAAATAAAGAAATTGCTTTTCTTTCAAAAAAATTGTCGACTATTAAATTAGATATACCAATTGATCTTGATTTAGAAAATTTAAAAACATTAAGATTAAAAAAACAAAAATTATTATATTTCTTTGATCACTACAATTTTAAAAAATGGAAAAAACAGGTAGAAAATGATTCATGGTTAATAACAGAAAAATAAATTTATATCCTCATATCATACCACATATAGAATATATTATAATTTTAACAAAAGAAAAATTTGAAAAAATGTTAAAAAAAATAGAAAAATTTAATAGTTTTTCTTTTATCATTCAAACAAAATCATTCAATACAAATAATACTTACATCACTGGATTCTCTTTTTCAACCACTATTAATCAAATATTTTACATACCTATAATTAATAATGACTTTTTTTCATTAAAAATAAATGATCAATACGATATTTTAATACAAATAAAAATTTTATTTGAAAGCAAAAATATACTAAAAATAGGTTACAATATAAAAAAAAATTATCATTTTTTCAAAAAATACGATATTACACTATCCGGCAGAAAATTCGACACCATGATCGCATCATATATGCTAAAAAACATATATAAAAATAAAGAAATATTAGAATATTTAGAAAAAAAATGGATAGAAGAAAATAAAATCAACAAAAAAAATATTGATATAAAAAAATGCGTAGATCTGAAATCTCACATAAATTTAAAATTATATGAAGAAATATTAGTACATTTAGAAAAAGAAAAAAAAATAAAAAAAATATTAGAAAATATAGAAATACCGTTAATAGAAATAATAGCCAATATTGAAAGAAACGGTGTTTTGATAAATATGAAAAAATTAAAAGATCAATCAAAAGAAATTGATATTAAACTATCAAATTTACAAAAAAATGCTTACCAATTAACAGGATTATCTTTTAATATCTTGTCCACTACACAATTAAAAAAAATTTTACTACAAATAAAAGAAAATAAGAATGACGTTAAATACAATGTGCAAAAAAAAGATATTCTTCTTAAAATAATAAAAAATTACCGCAGTTTATACAAATTAAAATCAACTTATCTTGATCCATTACCCAAAAAAATAAATAAAATAACAGGTAAAATACATACATGTTATTATCAAACAAATACTTTAACCGGTCGTTTATCATCCAAAGATCCTAATTTGCAAAATATTCCATCTAAAACTAAAGAAGGTTACAATATTCGCAAGGCATTTATAGCTAAAAAAAATTTTTTTATAGTTTCTGCCGATTACTCTCAAATTGAATTAAGAATTCTAGCACATTTATCACAAGATAAAGAATTAATTAAAATATATCATAATAACTCTGACTTGCATAAAATAACAGCATCTGAAATATTCAATGTTCCTATAGTTGATATTACTGAAACACAAAGACAAAATGCCAAAATTATTAATTTTAGTTTAATGTACGGTATAAGCCCATTTAGTCTATCTAACAGACTAAAAATAAATATATTACAAGCTAAAGAATACATAAAAAAATACTTTCAACGTTATAAAGATGTCCGTAAATATATGCAAAGCACTTATCAATTTGCATTAAAAAAAGGATACGTATTAACATTTCATGGAAGGAAAATATATATTCCTAACATTAATTCAAAAAATTTTTTAATCCGTAAATCAGCAGAAAGAACCTCCATTAACGCTCCTATCCAAGGTACCGCATCAGACATAATAAAATTAGCAATGATAAAAATATATAATTGTTTTAAAAAAAAGTATCATTCAGATGCAAAAATGATAATGCAAGTACATGATGAATTAGTGTTTGAAGTACAAAAAGAAAAAATCGAGAATGTTTGTGAAGATATACGTCTTATTATGGAATATAATACAAAATTAGATGTACCCATATGTATAAACGTCAAAATAGGAAATAACTGGAAAGAAAACATTAAACATATTCAATAAACACGAATATCTTTATTATGTAACTAATATTGATTGAAAATAAATTTTTACATAACAAATAAACATAAAAATATGAATTAATTAAAATATTAAATATATTTATATTTAAAAACATTTAACTATTATTCGTTATACCAAGAATCTAATTTTTCGCGAAGTTCGTAAACACCTGTCTTATGCACAGCAGAAAATAAATTTATGTCGCAAGACGTTAATGAAAATTTAGATAATTTTTCAGTAACAATTTGTAATTTCTGTCTTCGCTTTTCTAATGTTATTTTATCTGATTTTGTCAATAAAATTAACAACGGAATTCTAAATCTTAAAGCGAAATGAATGATATTTTCATCCAGTTTTTTCATAGGATTCCTAATATCCATAAATAATACTAATCCCTTTAAAGAAGATGCCATTATTTTAAAATATTTAATAATATTTTTTTCCCATTCTAATTTTAATAATTTAGCTGCTTTTGCATAACCATATCCTGGCATATCTACCAGATATTTTTTTTCACTAACAGCAAAATAATTAATCAATTGTGTTCTTCCTGGAGTTTTGCTAATTCTGGCTAATTTTTTTTTATTTGTTAAAACATTAATAGCAGTTGATTTACCAGAATTAGAATAACCAACAAATGCAACTTCAGATATATCAGAATTACTTTGTTTCTTTACGATTGCAGTACTGGTTAAGAAATAAGTATTCTCATAATTATTTTTAAACAATTTTTTTTCCTGTTTATAACAAATCAATGGAAAACATAAAAATAAAAGTAAAATATAAATTTATTTTTACATAAATAAATTTTATATTTATATATATATGAATATATATACAAAAATTAGTATAATTCATTTTCATATTTTATTATAATGAAATATGAAAATTATGTTAAATATATTAAAAACATTTTATAATTTATATTTAACAAAATTTACATTTTAGTAATAATCAATCTTATTATCCCTAACGTTTTAAGGTAGTAAAATGAACAAAAATTTACGGAATATAGCTATAATAGCTCATGTTGACCATGGTAAAACAACATTAGTAGATAAATTACTACAACAGTCAGGTACCTTCCAAGATCATGAAGAAAAAACTGATAGAATTATGGATTCTAATGATTTAGAAAAAGAAAGAGGAATTACCATTCTATCTAAAAATACAGCAATTCAATGGAATAATTATCGTATTAATATCGTGGATACACCGGGTCATGCTGATTTTGGAGGAGAAGTAGAACGAGTTATGACCATGGTAGATTCTGTATTATTAGTTGTCGATGCCCTTGATGGACCTATGCCTCAAACCAGATTCGTAACAAAAAAAGCTTTTAATTATGGTATAAAACCTATTGTTGTTATAAATAAAATAGATAGAAAAAATTCTAGACCTAACTGGGTAGTAGATCAAGTGTTTGATCTATTTGTTAACCTAAATGCAACTGATGAACAACTAGATTTTCCTATTATATATACTTCTGCATTACTTGGCATTGCAGGAACAAATCATATTAAAATGGAAAAAGATATGAGTCCTTTGTATCAAGCCATAGTGAAATATGTTTCACCACCATACGTAAATCCAACCGGCACGCTGCAAATGCAAATATCTCAATTAGATTATAATAACTATTTAGGTGTGATTGGAATAGGAAGAATTCAACAAGGTTCTATTTCCACCAACCAACAAGTTACTATTATCAGTAATGACGGGACAACAAAATTTGCTAAGATTGGAAAAGTTCTACATTATTTTGGATTAAAACGTATAGAAGTACCCATAGCACATGCCGGAGATATTGTAGCTTTAACTGGAATCGATCAATTAAACATTTCAGATACTATTTGCGATCCTAAAAACTTACAACCACTCCCTGCATTAAATATAGATAAACCTACAGTAAAAATGTTTTTTTGTGTAAATACTTCTCCTTTTTCTGGAAAAGAAGGGAAATATCTTACTTCTAGACAAATTTTTAAAAGATTAAAAAAAGAAGAAATGCACAACGTAGCTTTACTAATTGAAGAAACTACTGATGCAAATATATTTTGTGTATCTGGTCGAGGGGAATTACATTTATCTATATTAATTGAAAATATGAGAAGAGAAGGTTTCGAATTATCTGTTTCTCGACCAAAAGTTATTTTTCGTGAAATTCACGGTGAAATGCAAGAACCTTTTGAAAATGTAACATTGGATATAGAAGAAAAACATCAAGGAACAATAATGACGATAATAGGTAGTAAAAAAGGAGAAATGAAAAATATGGTATCGGATAATAAAGGTAGAGTGCGATTAGACTATATATTAACAAGCAGATCTTTAATAGGCTTTCGAACAGAATTTATAAATATGACCTCTGGAACTGGATTATTTTATTCATCTTTTAGTCACTATGGAAAAATGCAATTTAATAATACAGGTCATAGAAGAAACGGTGTTTTAATTTCCAATAACACAGGAATGGCTGTTGGATT
>NZ_JAIWQW010000009.1:25830-27158 GCF_026122815.1 Buchnera aphidicola (Pemphigus obesinymphae)
ATATGACCTCTGGAACTGGATTATTTTATTCATCTTTTAGTCACTATGGAAAAATGCAATTTAATAATACAGGTCATAGAAGAAACGGTGTTTTAATTTCCAATAACACAGGAATGGCTGTTGGATTTGCTCTTTTTAACTTACAAGAAAGAGGAAAATTATTCTTAGGGCACGGTGCTCAAGTATACGAAGGACAAATTATAGGTATTCACAATCGCTCCAATGATCTTACTGTTAATTGCTTAACAGGGAAAAAATTAACTAATATGCGTGCATCTGGTACAGATGAAGCAATAGTGTTAATTCCACCTATAAAAATAACGCTGGAAAATGCTTTAAGTTTCATAAACGATGACGAATTAGTAGAAATTACACCAAAATCAATTAGATTAAGAAAAAAATATTTAACAGAAAATGAAAGGAAAAGAGTATCAAGATCTAATAGACATTAAAAACTTTATTTTAAAAATTTTTAATAAATAATCTATTTATATCACATCTTAATAAACCTCATTAGAATAAATAACTTTATTATTTTTTTTAGTTAATAAGATTGCTTATTCTAATCAAGGTTCGATAATAAATTATTTCACTATTATATGAAATATAATATAACTTAATTACTTATGATTTAATAACTTTTGAATCAAACTTATATTTCTGTATTTCTGTTGTTTGATAGAAAGATGTTCTGCATAAATAATTGATTTTAAATCCGATACTGCTATTTTAAAATTATCATTAATAATTAAGTAATCATACTCTGAATAATGACTCATTTCTTCTACCGCTTCTTTCATTCGCTTTAATATTACCACATTGCTGTCTTGTCCACGAGCTTTAATTCTACGAAATAATTCGTTATTAGATGGAGGAAATATAAAAATACTCCTAGATTCCGGTATCTTTTGACGAATTTGCTGAGCTCCTTGCCAATCAATGTTTAAAAAAACATCAATTCCTCTTATCAAAATATTATTAATTTTTTTTTGTGCTGTCCCATAATAATGATTAAAAACTTTAGCATATTCTAAAAATTTTTTTGTATCTATCATATTTTTAAATTCCTTTTCTGATACAAAAAAATAATGTTTCCCATTTTCTTCACCTGGTCTTATCATACGAGTAGTATATGATACTGAAACTGTTATTTTATAAAAAGAAACTTTTTTTAAAATTTCTTGAATCAAACTTGATTTCCCTGTACCACTAGGAGCAGAAACGATAAAAAGTATACCTTTATTCATAATTTTAAAATACGTTTACAAATTTTTACTCATATCATCGATAATGAATATGTTTAATCAAAATAATATACTATTCTATTG
>NZ_JAIWQW010000105.1 GCF_026122815.1 Buchnera aphidicola (Pemphigus obesinymphae)
GAAGTATATTTAAATTCTGATTTGCAATATGGATCACCTTATATTTTAAATGTGAGTTTTAATTATGTTGAAGGTGAATCTTTAATTATGGCTTTAAAAGATTTAGCAGTTTCTTCTGGTTCGGCTTGTACATCTGCTAGTTTAGAAGCTTCTTATGTATTAAAATCTTTAGGATTAAAAGATGAATTAGCTCATAGTTCTATTAGATTTTCATTTAGTCATTTCACAACTTTTGAAGAAATAAATTATGCAATTTTATTAATTAGGAAATCAATTAAAAAATTACGAGATCTTTCTCCACTATGGGAAATGTTTCTATCTGGAATTGATTTAGATACTGTAGAA
>NZ_JAIWQW010000106.1 GCF_026122815.1 Buchnera aphidicola (Pemphigus obesinymphae)
GAATTGATAACTTTTTTCTAAATAAGAATATTGAGAGCGTTTTTCATTGCTCTAATATTTTCTGAAATTCGTACACTTAATTCTCTAGAACTACATTTTAAAAAACTGATAATGGAAGGAGTATAAGGCGACAATTTATGAGCTTGAACCCAATAATGACTCATTCTTTTGTACATATATCTGGCTAAAGGAGAACGAATTTGCATCCCTATTGTGTACTTATATTGTCGAAAGGATAAATTATTAATAGCGTTATTTACAAGAGGATTAAATTGGATATAACATATTCCTTTATTGTTATTTATCGTTAAAATTTTTTTTGTAGTTAAACTAATTACAGG
>NZ_JAIWQW010000107.1 GCF_026122815.1 Buchnera aphidicola (Pemphigus obesinymphae)
ATCAACAAGCAAGGGGCTTTTTAATAGGTGGTACATCTGGCAGAACAACATTAAATGGAGAAGGATTGCAACATGAAGATGGTCATAGTCATATTTTATCTTTGACAGTACCTAATTGTATATCTTATGATCCAGCTTACGCTTATGAAATTGCTGTTATTATGTGTGATGGCTTACATCGTATGTATGGTCCTAAACAAGAAAATATATATTATTATATTACTACATTAAATGAAAATTATGCTATGCCGGCTATGCCTAAAGGTGTAGAAACAGGTATTTGTAAAGGAATATATAAGTTAAAAACCATAAAAGGTACGCATGATTATTCAGTTCAAT
>NZ_JAIWQW010000108.1 GCF_026122815.1 Buchnera aphidicola (Pemphigus obesinymphae)
CATCAATATTATTAGAATCTAAGGCTTTTTTGAATTTAGCCATTAAATCCCAATAAACTATATTAAGATCATCTGTGTTGCTCCAGCATCTTACTATAAAGTTAAGGGAAAATGGTCCTAATTCGCTTAATCCAATAATTACACCACGATCTTTTAAAACTCTATGATCGGTGTCAATGACTTTATGTAGTGTATTAATAACTAAATCAATATCAGAATTATAAGAGACACAAATAATAAATTCATTTCTTCTAGCAGGTTCTCTAGAATAGTTGATGATATTTCCGGATACAATTTTTCCGTTTGGCACAATAGCTATTTTCCCATCAAGAGTACGT
>NZ_JAIWQW010000109.1 GCF_026122815.1 Buchnera aphidicola (Pemphigus obesinymphae)
AATCAAAGAAATGCATGATAATATAAAACCAATAGAAACATTACTCGTTATTGATGCTATGACAGGCCAAGACAGTATGAATATACTACCAGTATTTAATAATATTATACCTATATCGGGTATCATTTTAACTAAAATGGATAGTGATACCAGAGGAGGAGTAGCATTGTCTATACGATTTATTACCGGAAAACCAGTTAAATTTATAGGAACAGGAGAAAAATTAAATTTTATAGAACCATTTTATCCAGATAGAATTGCATCTCGTATCCTTGGTATGGGAGATATATTATCTCTTATAGAAAATGTTGAAGCATATACGAAAAAAAGAAAATC
>NZ_JAIWQW010000010.1 GCF_026122815.1 Buchnera aphidicola (Pemphigus obesinymphae)
TTAGGTAAAGATGCTTTCATATTGGCTGCTTTAGGTTGTCAAGTTTGTATGATAGAACGTAATCCAATTGTCGCTGCTTTATTAAATGATGCTTTACAAAGAAATTATAAAAATCATACAATTAATATGTTACTTAAAAAGAAAATGAGCTTAATTTATGGTTCTAGTTTTAACACAATAAAAATATTAAAATTAAAACCAGATATTATATATCTAGATCCAATGTATCCTGTTTTAAAAAAAAATATAGTTAAAAAAGATATGTATTTTTTAAGATCATTAATTGGAACAGATCCAGATTCAGAGAAATTATTAAAATTATCTAGAAAATTTTCTAAGAAACGTGTAATTGTAAAAAGACCACGTCACGCCAATTATTTGTCAGGAATAAAATCTACATTTAGTATTATATCAAAAAAACATCGTTTTGATATCTATTCTCCATTATAATAATGTAGTTTATTTTTGATAATATAAAAAAACATATATTTTTTATTAAAAAATTAAATCTCTAAAAATAAATATTGATTTCTGTATGATACTTTCTTAAATAAAAATCAAATTAAAAACATTTTCTACCAATATTTATTTTTCACTTTCAAATTAAAATAAAAATGTGCTATATATATCCCTTAATAAAAAATGAATCATATGATTATTTTATTTTCATAATGTTATTTTTACTTGAAAGCAAAAAAAACATCTTTAATTTTCTAAAATTATAATTTACATATACGTATAAAATATATGTAAAATTTTACTCATAAAAAATAACACGAATTTCATATTTTTTCTTGTTAATATTAAAAATTAAATAATATTAACAAGAACAATTTAATTATTTACTATATTATAAACATGATGTTAACTAAAATTAATTTTAATTATGAATAAATTAAAGATATTAATTACTGCTTAACAAATCAAAAAATTACATGTAGATTCATAATTTTATTCAAAAAATAAATAAAATTACATTTTTAAATAAGTAAAATTCTTAATAATATTACATAAAAATTAAATTAATTTAAAAATATTTTTTTAAAAATAAATAAAATAAAATTTTTATTATTACCATTATTTTATATATTAAAAAAAATTTTACGCAAAACACATTGTGTATGAATTAAATTCAAAATATATATCAATGATTATTTTTTTCTATGCGTTCTAATCGTATAGCTAAAAAGATTCCTAAAATTAAAATACTAAAAATAAATAAAGAAATACTGGTCCATCCACCAGAAAACCAAAAAAAACCTCCACAAGTACCAACAATACTGGATCCTAAATAATAAAAAAATAAATATAAAGATGATGTTTGTGCTTTACTAACAGTGGTATGATGTCCTATCCAACTACTTGCTACAGAATGTGCTGCGAAGAAACCTGCTGCGAATAATATCAAACCCATAAAAATAAAACATAAATGATTAGACTGTGTTATAAATAAACCTGATATCATTAATAATAAAGCACTAATCAATACAACTCCTTTATTATATTTCTCAGTTAGAATACCTGCTTGTGGTGAACTGTATACGCCTATCAAATAAAATAAAGATAAAAAGCCAATAATAGTTTGATTAATATAAAAAGGAGACAACATTAATCGATATCCAACATAATTAAATAAAGTAACAAAACTACCCATAATAATAAAACCTATAAAAAACAATTTTGATAACGCTGGATCTTTACATTGCAATAAAAAATCAAAAAATAATTTTCTTGTATTCAAAGGAGCACTATTAAAATTTTTTGAATTCGGCAAAAGATATAAAAACAGACCGGCAGTAATTAAAGCACTAATTCCTATTACTCTTAATGCAATTTCCCAAGAAAAATAAGTAGCCAAAATACTAGTCAAAAATCTACCTAAACATCCTCCTATAGTATTTCCGCTGATGTATAAACCCATAGAAAAAGCTAAAAAAATTGGATCTATTTCTTCACTTAAATACGTCATAGCAACAGCCACTACTCCACTTAAAGCTAATCCAGTTAAAGCTCTCATAATAATAATAGCTTCCCAACTATGCATAGTTGAGCAAAATATGGTACAAAAAGCAGCCAGAAATAAAGAAATAGACATAATTTTTTTACGACCTAAAAAATCTGATAAAGGTCCTGTAAAAAGCATACCAATTGCCATCATACTAGTTGCTGAAGATAAAGATAAACTACTTTGAGCTGGACTTAAATGAAATTTTTCAGAAAATAAAGGTAAAATAGGTTGTACACAATATAGAATAGCAAATGTAGATAAACCTGCTGAAAAAAATGCTAAAATGACTTCTTTGAATTTTTTAGTTCCTTTTTTTATGTATACTTTTTCTTGTTTTACAATGGATCTATTTAATTTAAATGGTATTTTATTTCTTTGAATATATGTTCCTGATTTTAAATTTAAATACTTTTTTTTTACATACGAAAGAATTTTCTTCTTAAGAATCCTCATAGGAAGGAAACAAAACATAATATATTCTCTAATATAAATTATTGATAAATATAAATTAAAATATTTTATTATAACAAATAATATTAAAATTTTTAAAAATCTATAAATATTACTGTATTTTCTTTTATATACATTTATTAATTTTATAAACATATATATAAAATACATAGTTTTTTATTAAAAAATTGAGATAAAATTGAAACTTTCAATGCTTAGTAAAAGTTATTACAAAAAAATATATCCATCATAAACATGTGTCGCAGATCCTATCATATACATATTATTACCTGAACCTTTCCAAGTAATATATAAATTACCCCCAGATAAAGATACTTTTACTTGTTCAGATAATAATTTATTATAAATCCCAATTGCCACAGCTGCACATGCTCCGCTACCACATGCTTTTGTTTCTCCAACTCCTCTTTCGTATACTCTAAGATTAATATTATCACTATTAATTATTTCCATAAAACCAACGTTAATTTTATTAGGGAAAATAACGTTATTAGATACCGATGAACCTATTGATTCTACTTCGTAAGCAGATAAATTTTTAACAATAGTTACACAGTGAGGATTTCCCATAGATACTATTCCAAACGGCAAATTTTTATCAAATATTTTTATAGTATAAAATTTTTTTTGCACTGTCCATTGACATGGGATTAACGCAAGATCAAATACAGGTTCTCCCATATTGACTTTTATTTGGTTATTTTCTAATATTTCTAATATCATATGTGTTTTTTTAGTTCTAACAGATATTTTTTTTTTCTTTGTCAAACCTTTTAAATACACAAAATAAGCAAAACATCTAACACCATTTCCACATTGTTCTACTTCACTTCCATCAGCATTAAAAATACGATAATAAAAATCAATAGTAGGGTCATTGGATTGATTAATTAATAATAATTGATCAAAACCTATTCCTAAATTTCGATTAGATAAATTACGAATTAATGCAGGTGTAAAATTTACCATTTTTTGAGTAATATTATCTATTACCATAAAATCATTCCCTAAACCATGCATTTTAGAAAAAAATATCTTATTTTTTTTTATCATATTTAATATTATTTCATCCTTTACTTAAATTTATTTTTCAATTATTCTATTTCCAATGAACACTTTTTATAAATTTTGTATTTTAAATATAAAGATATTGTATATCTATAACACAATAAATCAAAAAATATATCATTACAAAAAACAAGGAGGAAAAATTAATATTATTGAATTCCACAAAATAACGGATAAATTAATGTTCACAATACAAGATACATTAGATAATCATCTTGGTAATGCTGATATAGATTGTGAAATACAATACTATACTATGACGATAATTTTTGACAATAAAAGTAAAATTATTATCAATCGACAAGAATCATTAAGACAAATTTGGTTGGCAACAAAAAAAAATGGATATCATTTTGAATATAAAGAAAAAAAATGGATATGTAATAAATCTAAAAAAAATTTTTGGGATATATTGACTCAAGCTTGTATAACAGAAAGCAAAGAATTGATACAATTTAAAATAAAATAAAAATTATTTATAATAAATTTATGTTTTTATGATAAATAATACTGATTATTTTTTAATAATTCTATTGATTAATTATATATTAACTCACAATCAGTACATTTATAAAAATTTAAACAACTATATTTATATATAAATGAAAATTTTGATAGCATATAATATTATTACTAAAAAATATAACTATTTTTCTAAAAAATAAAAAAATGCTAAAAAAAATATTAAGAATTGCCACTAGGAAAAGTCCTTTAGCTCTGTTACAAAGTAATTTTATAAAGAAAATTTTATTATATTTTTATCCTCATTTAATTATTACACTAATACCAATTGTTACACGTGGTGATATAATTTTACACCGATCTTTATCAAAGATTGGTGGAAAGGGCCTTTTTATTAAAGAATTAGAATTGGCTTTATTAGAAAATAGGGCAGATATAGCTGTACATTCTATGAAAGATATACCCAATATAATTCCACCAGAATTATGTTTATCTAGCATTTGTAGTAGAGGAAATGCTTTAGATGCATTAGTTTCCAACAATTACCAATCCATTGATGAATTACCTGAACAAGCAATAATAGGTACTTCCAGTCCTAGAAGAAAAGCACAATTGATTAGATATCGTCCTGATTTAATTGTTCATCCAATACGAGGAAACATCAACACTCGTTTAAAAAAATTAGATGAAGGTCAGTATACAGCTATTATTTTAGCTACAGAAGGATTAAAAAGATTAGGATTAAGAAATCGCATTAGTCAAATTATACCAGCAGAGTTGTCTCTTCCTTCTTGTGGTCAAGGCGCCATTGGTGTCCAATATAGATTAAATGACAATAATATCTCTTTACTTTTAAAAAAAATAAAAGATAAAAACACTGAATTTACCACAAAAGCAGAAAGAGCTTTTTGTAAAAAAATGAACGCTGGTTGCCAAATTCCAATTGCTAGTTATGCTATTTTAAGTAAAAATAAATTATGGTTAAGAGGTTTAGTGTGTTCCCCTGATGGGAAAATATCTCTATCAGGAGAAAGAATAGGTAAACCAAATTTTGGAGAGAATATGGGTAATGAACTGGCTATTGAATTATTGAATAAAGGTGCTTTAAAAATATTAAAAAATATTTTTTTTGATAAAAAATAAAATAACATGACAATATTAATTACTCGTCCTTTACCAGACGGTAAAAAATTAGTTTCTATGCTTCATGCTGTTGGGATTAAATCATATTTTTTGTCTTTAATTAAATTCCGTCCAGGAGTTGAATTAAAAAAATTATTAAATAAAATTAATAAACTAAAAAATAAAGATATGATTTTTAGTCTTTCTAAACAAGCCATTTATTATGCTAACGTTTATCTAAATAAAAACAACATAACATGGCCATCTTTTGTAAAATATTATGCTATTGGACCTAAAACTGGATCTATATTACATAAATATAGTGGTCATAATATAGTATATCCTGAAAAAAAATATAATACTGAAAAATTAATAAGTTTATTGAACATAAAAGAAATAAGAAACAAATCAGCTATTATTTTACAAAATAAATATGGAAGAACTTTATTACAAGAAAGACTTATAAATTATGGTGTTAAAGTTAACAAAATAGAATGTTATGAAATTATTTTTAACAAAATTGATCATGTTAAGATAGGTAAAAAATTAAAAGAAAATAATATAAAAACGTTAGTAATTACCAGCGGCTTAATTTTAAAACAATTTTATAAAATTATTTTGATATCTGAAAAGAATAAATGGATTTTAAATTGTAAAATAATTGTTGTAAGTAATAGATTAGCTAATCTAGCATTCCAACTAGGATGGAATAATATTAAAATAATTCATGATATTAGCAACGAAAAAATATTCAATACTTTAATAAAATAATGTTATTTAATAAATTTTTTATTTATTAATTTATACTTTATACAAAAAAAAATTATCGGCGAGAGAGGATTTGAACCTCCGACCCACTGGTCCCAAACCAGTTGCGCTACCAAACTGCGCTACTCGCCGAAATTTACACTAATTGGGGTGGTTAATGGGATTTGAACCCATGACCACTGGAATCACAATCCAGTACTCTACCAACTGAGCTATAACCACCAAAATGATTATATAAATTGATATTAATTTAAATATTTTGCGTCCGACAGGATTTGAACCTGAAACCTCTGCCTTCGGAGGGCAGAACTCTATCCAATTGAGCTACGGACGCAAAATTAAATTTACTATTAATTCAAATAATAAATTTATTAAGAGACAATGTCCAGCTTTTTTATAAAAAAATAAAATAAATATTAATGAATCCATACCTTATTAAAAATAAATTTAAAATGTTGAAATACCATTAATAATAGTAACAATACTAAGATCTTTTCATCATATTAAAAAATTCATCATTAGTTTTAGTCATTGCCAATTTATTAATTAAGAATTCCATAGCATCAATTTCACCCATTGGATGTATGATCTTTCTTAAAATCCACATTTTTTGAAGTTCTTCAGGTAAAGTCAATAATTCTTCTTTTCTAGTTCCGGAACGATTATAATCAATAGCTGGAAAAACTCTTTTTTCTGAAATTTTCCTTGATAAAAGTAATTCCATATTACCTGTACCTTTAAATTCTTCGTATATTACTTCATCCATTTTAGAACCGGTGTCTACCAAAGCAGTCGCAATAATAGTTAAACTACCTCCTTCTTCTACGTTACGAGCAGCACCAAAGAAACGCTTAGGTCGATGTAATGCATTGGCATCGACACCACCTGTAAGTACTTTCCCGGACGCAGGTACTACAGTGTTATAAGCTCTGGCTAATCGGGTAATAGAATCTAACAGTATAATTACATCTTTTTTATGTTCTACCAATCTTTTTGCTTTTTCAATCACCATTTCAGCTACTTGAACATGTCTAGAAGCAGGTTCATCAAAAGTAGAAGCAACAACTTCTCCTTTAACCAATCTTTGCATTTCTGTTACTTCTTCGGGACGTTCATCAATTAGTAATACCATTAAAACACAATCTGGATGATTATAAGCTATACTTTGAGCAATATTTTGTAACAACATTGTTTTTCCAGCTTTAGGAGGAGCTACTATCAAACCTCGTTGTCCTCTTCCAATAGGAGATGCTAAATCTAAAACACGAGCTGTTAAATCTTCAGTCGAACCATTTCCTCTTTCCATTCTTAAACGAGAATTAGCGTGTAATGGTGTTAAATTTTCAAATAAAATTTTGCTCCTAGCATTTTCGGGTTTATCATAATTTACTTCATTTACTTTAAGAAGAGCGAAATATCGTTCTCCTTCTTTAGGAGGTCGGATTTTACCAGAAATAGTATCGCCTGTTCGTAGATTAAATCTACGAATTTGACTAGGAGAAACATATATGTCATCAGGACCTGCTAGATAAGAACTATCAGCTGAACGTAAAAAACCAAAACCATCCTGCAATATTTCTAAAACTCCATTTCCAAAAATATCTTCTCCACTTTTAGCATGTTGCTTTAAAATAGAAAAAATAATATCTTGCTTACGCATACGTGCTAAATTTTCCAACCCTATATTTTCGCCAAGAGTAATTAATTCAGAAACCGGCATATTTTTAAGTTCGGTAAGATTCATAATGGTGGGTTCTTAATAAACTTGCGGTAAATATCTAAATGAGGTTTATAATTGATATGGTTATACTATCCATCTTTTTTATATTAAGTTGTTAAACAATTAAATTTTTTAACATAAATATATTTCATATTATCATATTTTTTTTAAAAAGTCTAGCGGTTCTGTATAAATTTTAAAAAACCGCTATTCTATATAAAATTATATCAAATATTTGTTTAAAAATGTTTGTAATTGTATCTTAGAAAGTGCACCTATTTTAGTTTTTATTAATGTTCCATTTTTAAATAATAATAAAGCAGGAATTCCTCTAATAGAATATTTAGGAGCTGTATCGGGATTTTTATCAATGTTTATTTTAGCTACTATTAACTGATCTTGATACTCAGCAGCTATTTCTTCCAAAATAGGAGCTAACATTTTACATGGATTGCACCATTCTGCCCAAAAATCAACTAATATAAATTTTTTTTCTTGTAATATATTTTTTTCAAAATTTTCGTCGTTAAAATTGACAATTTTTGTATTATCCATTTTTTCCCCAATTTTTTAGTATTTTATACTATTATAGTATATAGTATTTTTTTAAAATATTAATTTATATTATATTTTTATTTGATAAAAATTATTTTTTTATAAAAAAATCAAATATTTTCTTTTCATATTTGGTTATTTTTTCTTCATTTTTTATTGTTAAATCGATTTTATCTAATTGATGCATAATACAAAATTTATGTAATGCGTCAATTTTAAAATGATAAGAATAATTTTTTGCTAAAATTGTGTTGTTTTGCAAATCTATTGTGAAACTTACATTTTTGTAATTTGATGTTATATCGAACAAAGCATTAATTTTATTTTCAGATAAAATAATTGGTATCAAATGATTGTTTAAACAATTATTATAAAATATATCACCGAAACTAGAAGCAATAATGACTTTAAAACCATAATCCATTAAAGCCCATACTGCATGTTCTCGTGAAGAACCACATCCAAAATTATCTCCAGTTAATAAAATAGATGATTTTTTATAACGGAAATCATTTAATATAAAATTTTTATTTATATTTTTACCTTCATTATCATTAAAACGCCAGTTGTAAAATAGATATTTACCAAATCCTTTTTTGTTAATTTTTTTTAAAAATTGTTTAGGAATAATTACATCAGTATCTATGTTAGATATATTGATTGGTATTACAATACCAGTATATTGATTTAATAATGTCATTTTTTTCCTATTTTAAATTTTTCTAATGTCTACAAAATGACCAAAAATAGCAGCAGCAGCAGCCATCGCAGGACTAACTAAATGTGTTCTTCCATCTCTGCCTTGTCTTCCCTCAAAATTTCTATTACTAGTAGAGGCACAGCGTTCTTTAGGTTTTAAACGGTCTAAGTTCATTCCTAAACACATGGAACAACCAGGTAAACGCCATTCAAAACCTGCATCAATGAATATTTTATCCAATCCTTCTTCTTCAGCTTGCAATTTTACCATTCCTGACCCCGGTACGACTATAGCATGTACATTTTTAGAAACATGTTTATTTTTAACAATGTTTGCAGCTGCTCTTAAATCTTCAATTCTTGAATTAGTACACGAACCAATAAATACTTTATCAATAGCAAGATTATTTAAGTATTCACCTGGTTTTAAACCCATATATAATAAAGATTTTTTAGCTGATTCTTGTTGAGAAACATTTCTATATGAATCTATATTCGGAATTGGTTCATCTATAGATACTACTTGATCTGGTTTTGTACCCCATGTAATTTGAGGTGCTAAATCAGATATATTTATAGAAACTTTTTTATCAAAAAAAGCATTACAATCTGATTTTAAAGTATTCCAGTAATTTATTGCATTATTCCAATATTTATTTTTTGGGCTATAAAGTTTATTTTTTAAATAATCATATGTTTTTATGTCAGGTGCTATTAATCCTGATTTTGCGCCCATTTCAATAGACATATTACATATAGTCATTCGGGATTCCATACTTAATTTTGAAATGACACTACCAGAAAATTCTATTACATAACCTATTCCTCCAGAACAACTAAGTTTTCTTATTATTGATAAAATAATATCTTTTGCAAAAACCATAGAATTAATGTTACCAGTAACTTCAATGTTCATCGTCTTTAAACGATTTTGTTGCAATGTTTGTGTTGCAAAAACGTGTTCTACTTCTGAAGTTCCGATTCCAAAAGCTAAAGCACCAAAAGCTCCATGAGTGGAAGTATGAGAATCTCCACATACAATTATCATACCAGGTAACGTCATTCCTTTCTCAGGACCTAAAACATGCACTATACCTTGATGAGGATGATTAATATCATATAATTTAATATTGAAGTCTTTACAATTTTTAGATAATTCTTCCATTTGTATTTTAGCCATATGTTCAGAGTTTTTAATATCTCGATTATGGGTAGGTACATTATGATCCATTGTTGCAAAAGTTTTATGAGGTTGTCTCACTTTTCTATTTTTTAAACGAAGTGAATTAAATGCTTGAGGGGAAGTAACTTCATGAATTAAATGTAAATCAATATATAAAATCGATGTTATATTGTTTTGCTCATATACTATATGTGAATCATATAATTTATGATATAGAGTTTTTCCCATTTTATATTCTCTTTTTTAATATGTAAGAAATAATGTCACCTATATCATTAGTACTTTCACATTTTTCTTTATCATTGGCTATATCTAAAGTTCTATAACCTTTTTTTAAAGTATCAATGACAGCAGATTCTATCTGATCTGATATTATGGGTAATTTCATCGTATAACGTACTAACATAGCTATTGAAAGAATTTGTGCTATTGGATTGGCTATATTTTTCCCTGCAATATCTGGAGCTGATCCACCTGCTGGTTCATATAAACCAAAATTACTGTCATTTAAACTGGCAGAAGGCAACATGCCTATAGAACCTGTAATCATGGCACATTCATCAGATAAAATATCTCCAAAAAGATTAGAGGTTAAAATAACATCAAATTTATCGGGATTTTTAATTATCTGCATAGCGGCGTGATCTATATATAAATGAGATAATTTTACGTCAGGATACTCTTTTGAGATCATATTTACTGTTTCTCTCCATAGTACAGAACTCTCTAATACATTTGCTTTATCTACAGATGTAATCTTACATTTACGATTTCGTGCTAATTTAAAACCAACATGTGCAATACGTTTAATTTCAGATGCATAATATATTTCGGTATCAAATGCTTTTTTATCTATAATATTTTTGATATAACCTTTTGGTTTTCCAAAATAAATACCTCCTGTTAATTCACGAACACATAAAATATCAAATCCTTTTTCACTAATATCGTGTCGTAAAGGAGATAAATGATTTAATGCAGTATATAATTTAGCAGGTCTAAGATTAGCAAATAAATTAAAATGTTTTCTTATTGGTAATAAAGCAGCTCTTTCTGGTTGTTGATCAGATGGCAGACATTGCCATTTTGGACCACCTACAGAACCAAATAAGATAGCATCAGATTTTTTACAACCATCAAGTGTTTCTTTAGGTAATGCTTTTCCATATTTATCAATGGCGATACCTCCTATATCGTATTCTGTAGTATTAATTCTTAATTTGTACTTTTCTTTTAATACTTTTAAAATTTTAAATCCTTCTCGCATTATTTCCGGGCCTATTCCATCACCTGGTAAAATTGCTAAATTGTATATTTTCTTCATAATAAAATAACTCTAAATTTTTACATTTCAATTCAATAAATACATTTATATTTTGCTATCAGTTCTTTACGATAAGGAAAATTATTAAATTATTTTTTAGTTTTACGTTTTTAAAAATAATGTTATATAAAAAATATTTAATACATTAAATTAAAATTCAACAAAAATATTAAAATACAAAAAAATACATTATTCTATTATTTAGTGCCCATTATATCATTTTATTTCTAAGATTAAATTAATTGTTCTATTAATCTCAATTAAATTTCCATTAATTATTTATAGTTTATTTTAAAAATCAATTTTAAAGAACATATTTTTCTGTAAAATTATTTTCTAATTTCTATTTTATACACTATAAAAAATAGATTTTTTAATTATCTTAAATTCGTTTTTTTAATAAAAATAGTTTTTAAAGTAAATTAAGTAATTGCATTTATAATTATCGATTATATTTTTAGTTCTTTATTTATTTTTTAACATTTTTTAATATAATATTCACTTTATTAGCTCTCCATATGTTATTTAATATATGAAGCATAGCTTGGACAGTTGACTCAACAATATTTTTTGCGCTACTGATACCATAAAATTGACGTTTTTTATATTCAATTTGTACTTTTATCGATATTACAATATTAATTGGTTTTTTTTGAGTAATTAATTGAACATTTTTTAAACATGTAGGAAAATTAGTTATTTTATTTAATGTTATATATATAGAGTTAATTAATCCTTTTTTGGTTCTTACTTTTGCAGTTTTTACTTTTTGCCCACAATATAATTCTATACTAGAAATAGTAATACCGGTGGACTGATGTTGCACATTAAATTTTTTTAAACGAAAATGTTCTATAGTGTCTTCTTTTTGATCCATGAAAGCTAATGATTCTAATTCATAATCAAACACTTGTCCTTTTCTATCAGCTAGTTTTAAGAAAGAATTGTATAATATATCTAAATTATATAACTTTTCATCATAACCCATTTCTGTCATATAATGTTTTACAGCAGCTCTGCCAGAGCGTGATGTTAAATTTAATTTAATAGGTTTTAAACCAATACTTTCTGGTGTAATTATTTCATAATTTTTCCTATTTTTTAATATACCATCCTGATGAATACCAGATGAATGAGAAAAAGCATTAGTTCCTACAATAGCTTTATTGGATGGAATAATAGTGTTACAAATTTCACTAATTAATTTACTGGTTCTATATATTTTTTTATGTTTAATGTTAGTATGTAAATTCAAATTATTTTTTTTAAGTTTTATAGCTGTAATAACTTCTTCTAATGCTGTGTTACCTGCTCTTTCTCCCATACCATTCATAGTTCCTTCTATTTGACGAGCACCAGCTTGAATTGCTGTTATAGAGTTAGCTGTAGCCATACCTAAATCGTTATGACAATGAACAGATAAAACTACTTTATCAATATTAGGAACTTTATTGTATAAAGATTTTATAATCTGACTAAATTCATAAGGAATCGTAAAACCAACAGTATCCGGAATATTGATAGTTGTTGCTCCCGCTTTTATGACGTTTTCAACAATATAACATAACTGATTTATTGGAGTCCTTCCTGCATCTTCACAAGAAAATTCAACATCATTTGTATAACTTTTTGCTCTTTTAATAGCAAATATAGCCATTTCTATTATTTCTGAAAAGCTTTTTTTTAATTTAGATTTAATATGTAACGGAGAAGTACCTAAAAAAATATGAATACGAAAGTTTTTTGCGAACCGCATAGCTTCAGCAGCAACATCAATATCTTTTTGTACACATCTAGCTAAACTACATATTATGCTATTTTTTAATTCTTTAGAAATAGTTTCTACTGATTTAAAATCACCAGGAGATGAAATAGGGAAGCCTGCTTCTATAATATCAATTCCCATGTCTTCTAAAGATAAAGCAATTTTTAATTTTTTTTTCATACTGAGACTAGATTGAAGAGCTTGTTCACCATCTCGTAAAGTGGTGTCAAAGATAATAATTTGTTCACTCATTAAATTTTCCTACATATTTTAATATTGATTAGATATTAATATAACATTTAATATTAGTGAAAAATATATTTATTCAAAAAACAACATTTTTTATAAATTTTATTTCATAAAAATAAGAATAAAAATTATTTCAATAAAAAATTATATAATTTGAAATTATCTTTTAAGTTTTTTAAATTATTTTAATGATAACAAATATTTTTTTAAATTTAAAAAATAAAATACCAATTTCGTTAAGTTAATAATTAGTTTCAATATTTTTCAGTTAAGATAAATGAAGTTATTTATCTAAAATATAAAGCTAATTTTTTGTCAAAAACATTTTTATATATTATGTATTATATTTTATTTTTTAAAATCCTTTTTAAATGCATAATATTAGAATAAGAGTTACTTTTTTTATTTTTATAATTTTGATTTTTATTATTTTTTTCCCATAATATATCTTGTTTAGGTAATTCAAATAAAAATCGACTAGGTTCTGGGTATAATATTGATCCGTATTGATATCTTTTTTCACAGTAACTTAAAAATAACTCTTTTTTAGCTCTGGTAATTCCAACATAAACTAAACGACGTTCTTCATCTATGTTGTCACTTATTATAGTACTATGATGAGGTAAAATGCCTTCTTCCATACCGATAATAAACACAAACGGAAATTCTAATCCTTTAGATGCATGTAATGTCATTAAACGTATTGTATTTATATCTGTGTTTTCTTCTTTTTTATCAACAATGTCACGAAGTATGAATTTTGCTACTATTTCAAACAAATTTAGTGGTTTTTCGATCGCGTTTCCTGTTAACATTTGTTTAATCCATTTTACTAATGTATCCACATTTTTAATTTTAAAATTATTTATTTTTAAATCTGTTGAATTGTTTTTTAACCATTCTTTATAATTTATATCAATAATGATTTTATCTAGAATAGATAATGAATCTTGGTCTATCATGTCTATGATTTTTTTTATCCAAAAAGTAAATTTTTGTAAATTTTTAAAAGTATTTTTTTTAAATATTTTTTTTATTTCGATATCAGAAATAGAACAAAAGAGACTTTTTTTATTTTCTTTCGCGAATTGAATTAATTTTTTTAACGTAATTGAACCTATTTTCCGAGGAGGAGTATTGACGATCATTAAAAAGGCATTATCGTCATTAGGATTAATAATAAAACGTAAATATGCAATTAAGTTTTTTATTTCTGGACGTGATAAAAAGGAAATATTAGATGATATATGATATGGAACTCTATTTTGAATTAATATTTTTTCAAATACTCTTGATTGATAATTGCTTCGATATAAGATAGCATAATCTTTATAAAATGTATTATTTAATAAACGATGAAAAATAATTTTTTTAATTACTTCTTTAGCTTCTTCTTCTTCATTTTCTGTTATTAATATTTTTATTTTAGAACCATTTTCTAATTCAGAAAACAATTTTTTTTGAAAAAAATGTGGATTATTAGCAATTAAAAGATTAGCTGCTTTTAAAATCCTTTTTGATGATCTGTAGTTATGTTCCATTTTTATTACTTGTAAATTAGGAAAATCTTCTTTTAAACGTAAAATATTTTGTGGCTGTGCTCCTCTCCAAGAATAAATGGATTGGTCATCATCACCTACTAGAGTGAAGTTGGAATTATTATCGCTTAATAATTTAATTAATTTATATTGAATATTGTTAGTATCTTGATATTCATCTACTAATAAATAACGTATTTTTTTTTGCCAACGTAATCGAACAGATTTATTTTTTTTTAACAACAATGTAGGTAAGAAAATTAAATCATCAAAATCTAATATATTACAAAATTTTAGATAATCATCATATTTTTTATAACATTCTGCAAATTTTTTTTCTAAATTTGATGATACTATTTTTAAAGCTTGTATTGGATTTAATAATTTATTTTTACATTTAGAAATAAAGAGAGAAAGTTTTTTCAATAAAGTTACATTATTATTTAATTCTTTTTTACTGATTTTTTTTAATACAATTATTTGATCATGTTCGTCAAATAATGAAAAATTAGATTTTATTCCTAATTTTGTAATTTCAGTCCTAATTATCTTCATACCTAATGCATGAAAAGTAGAAATAGTAATTTTGTCTAATTCTATTTTACAAACGTATTTTGCAATTCGATTTTTCATTTCTTGCGCTGCTTTATTAGTAAATGTAACAGCAACAATATTTTTAGTTTTATAACCACACTGATTAATTAAATAAATTATTTTATTAACAATTACTTTAGTTTTTCCAGACCCTGCTCCAGCTAATATTAAACAAGGACCTTGAGTAAGCTGCACAGCTTTATTTTGACTGTAATTAAGACACATAAAAATGTTCTTTATTTAATATTTTTGATAATTCAATATTAAATGTATATTAATACATTTAATATTTTTAATGTAAAATTTATATATATATTATAATTAATGTTGAGCGTTTTTATTTTTTAACGCAATGTTTTTCATATCTTTCATATAATTACGCAATTTTTTACCTATGATTTCAATAGGATGGTTTTGTATATTTTCATTTATTCGATATAAATACTTATTATTTATTGAATCTAATATATTATTTTTTCTTAATTCTTTATCTTTTAATTTTTTTATAAAATTTCTTAATAAAGGGATCGCCGATTTTGCAAAAAGATAGTTGCCATATTCAGCAGTATCTGATATCACTTTATTCATTTCATATAATTTTTTTCTAGATATGGTATTTGCAATTAATGGCAATTCATGTAAAGATTCGTAATATGCAGATTCTGCTATCATACCTGATTCTAACATTATTTCAAATGCAAGTTCGATACCTGATTTTATTATTGCAATCATAAAAATACCATTTTCAAAATATTCTTGTTCATTGATATCTTTTTCATATAACGGTGAATTTTCAAAATCTGTGTTTTTAGTTTGATTACGCCAATATAACAAATCTTTATCATCATTTTTCCAATCTTGCATCATTTTATACGAGAATTGACCTGAAATAATGTCATCCATGTGTTTTTTAAACAATGGTAATAATATTTTTTTTAGTTGAATAGATAATTCATAAGTCTTAATTTTATCTGCACTAGATAATCTATCTAACATCAACGTAATACCTCCATGTTTTAAAGATTCAGTAATAACTTCCCATCCATTTTGTATTATTTTTCCTGCATAATTTGAATTATATCCTTGAGAAATAAGTGTCTCATAATATACAATTGAAGTAGATTGAAGTAAACCACACAGAATAGTTTGCTCACCCATTAAATCAGATTTGACTTCTGCTGAAAAAGAAGAATGTAAAACTCCTGCACGATGACTACCAATTGCTACAGACCAAGATTTTGCAATTTCTATTCCCATATTATTTGGATCGTTTTCAGAATGTACAGCAATTAATGTTGGTACACCAAATCCACGTTGATATTCTTTTCTCACTTCCGTTCCTGGACATTTTGGAGCAACCATGATTACTGTTATATCTTCTCTAATTTTTTCACCTACTTCAACAATATTAAATCCATGGGAGTAGCCTAATGTTGCTCTTTTTTTCATCAATTTATTTAGTTTTTTAATTACGATAGAATGTTGTTTATCAGGTGTTAAATTAATTATTAAATCAGCTTGTGGAATTAAATCTTCATAAGTACCAACTATAAAATTATTTTTTGTAGCTCTGTTCCATGAATCATTTTTTGCCAAAATAGATTTTTTTCGGAGAGCATACGATATTGTCAATCCGGAATCACGCATATTTAAACCTTGGTTTAAACCTTGTGCTCCACAACCAATAATAACAATATTTTTATTTTTTAATAATTCAATACCATTATGAAATTCTTTTTTTTTCATAAATCTGCATTTTCTTAATTGTATCAATTTTTCACGGAAATTTAGTTTATTGAAATAATTTGTCATAATTTTAAATCCAAATTTTAAATTTTAGTTGAAATTTTTATGTATCAATATTAAATTAAAAAGAATTTATTAATTGTTTAAACAAAAAATATCTAAAATATGACATAAAAAATCATTATTAAAATAATATTTTATAAGATCATAATATAGTTTTAATATAATTTGATTTTTGTATATTATTATATTTTATTTATTTTAATTTATTTAATAAGAAATTTTTTTTTATTACGAACAGCTCCTTTGTCAGCACTGGTAGCAAAATAAGCATATGTTCGTAATGCACAAGAAATGGGACGAATCCTTGATTTAGGAGTATATGCGTGTTGTCCTCGTGATATTTCTTTATTAGTACGAACATATAATTCTTCCGTTGTGATATGTAATTCAATACTTCGATTCGGAATATCGATAGATATAAGATCTCCATTTTTAACTAATGCTATTAATCCTTTATTTGCTGCTTCTGGTGCAATATGACCTATAGATAAACCTGCTGTGCCACCAGAAAATCTTCCGTCAGTAATTAAAGCACAAGATTTATCTAAATTCATAGATTTTAAGTATGTAGTTGGATAAAGCATTTCTTGCATTCCTGGACCACCTTTAGGTCCTTCGTATCTAATAACAACAATATTTCCTGCTATAACTTTCTTATTTAAAATAGCTTCTATAGCTTCTTCTTGGCTTTCATATACTTTTGCAAAACCTTGAAAAACAAGATTATCTTTATTAACTCCTGCTGTTTTTACAATACAACCATCTTTTGCTATATTCCCATATAATATTGCTAATCCACCGTCTTTACTATAAGCGTTTTGATAAGATCTTATACATCCAGTTTGACGATTGTTATCTATACTGTTCCATCTGGAATTTTGTGAAAAAGGAATTTGTGTTTTAATACCCATTGGTGCAGCTTTAAACATTTTAAGCACTCTTTTACTTTTAGTAGACATTACATCATATTTTTTCAATGTCTCTTCTAAAGTCAAATTTAATACATTTTTTATTTCTGAATGAATAAGATTGGCACGATTTAATTCACCTAAAATTCCCATGACACCTCCTGCTCTATGTAAATCTTCCATATGATATAAAGAGGAACTTGGAGCTATTTTGCAAATATGAGGAGTTTTTCTAGAAAGTAAATCGATATCCTTAATATCGAAATCAATGTTTCCTTCTTGTGCTGCAGCCAATAAATGTAATATTGTGTTTGTTGAACCTCCCATGGAAATATCTAATGTCATTGCATTATGAAATGCTTTTTTATTAGCAATATTGCGAGGTAACGCACTTAAATCATTTTTTTTATAATAACGTTTAGTTAATTCAACTATCAATTTTCCTGCTTTCAAAAATAATTTTTTACGATCAATGTGTGTGGCTAATAGTGTTCCATTACCTGGTAAAGCTAAACCCATAGCTTCAGTTAAACAATTCATAGAGTTTGCTGTAAATAAACCAGAACAAGATCCACATGTAGGACAAGCAGAATTTTCTATTTTTTTTACGATTTCTTCAGAAATTGTAGGATTAGCACTATACATCATTGCATCTACTAAATCTAATTTTTTGTTTTCTTGATTAATAATAGTTTTTCCAGATTCCATTGGTCCACCTGATACAAATATAGATGGAATATTTAATCTCAACGCAGCCATTAACATACCTGGTGTAATTTTGTCACAATTAGAAATGCATACCATAGCATCTGCGCAATGAGCGTTAATCATGTACTCTACAGAATCTGCTATTAATTCTCGTGAAGGTAAAGAATACAACATTCCAGAATGACCCATTGCGATTCCATCATCTATAGCAATAGTATTAAATTCTTTAGATACTCCTCCTGATATTCCAATTTCCTTAGCTACTATCTTTCCTAATTCACGAAGATGTATATGACCAGGAACAAATTCTGTAAATGAATTCACAATTGCTATAATAGGTTTGTTAAAATCTGCATCTGTCATTCCTGTGGCTTTCCATAAGGCTCTTGCTCCTGACATATTTCGTCCATGAGTGGTGATACTAGAACGGTATTTTGGCATCAGTAGATTACTCTATATTAAAAAAACATCATTCTTAATATTAATTTAATAAACTTTAATATTTTTAAAAATATTAAATATTATTAAAAAATAGAAAATATCAAATACATAATTCATTAGTGAAATTTTAATAAGATTAAATTTTGATGTTAACTTGTTAAATAAATTTTATATTTAATTTTTTTAAAAAAATGTTTTAAATTGAGTTAAAAAGTATGATTTATTATATAGTATATTTTCAGGGGTGGAGGGACTTGAACCCCCAACATTCGGTTTTGGAGACCGATGCTCTACCAAATTGAACTACACCCCTATAATTTGATATGTTGAATATCAATTTTAACACTGATAAAAATTAAAGTCCATGAATATTTGATTCCATACTATTTAACTTAATTAATTTAATTGAAAAATTAATTTTTAACATAAAATTTAATATTAATATATATTAATACGTATAATAACTTTACTATTAATAAGTTTTAATTTTATTAATTAAATTAATATTGACTGTTATAAATGAAACTGTCAAAATTATAATTGCGATTATTGTTTTTGCAATTAAATAATATATTTATAAACATTATTTGGAATAAAAAATATATATTTATTTTTAATAAAAATATATTTTAATATAAATTAAAGATAATTATAAATAAGTATATTAGAAACAATTTTTTATTTTATGTAATATTACTTATTTTATTTATTCAAATATTTTAAGAATTCAGAATTTAATTTTTAAATATCGTTAAAAGTATATTTATTAAGGTGTAGAAAATTAATGAAATCTCCTATTTATTTAGATTATGCAGCAACTACACCAGTCGAGTTTTCAGTTGCAAAAAAAATGATGGAATATTTAACATTAGATGGAACGTTTGGTAATTCAGCGTCTCGTTCTCATCAATTTGGTTGGAAAGCAGAGGAAGCCGTCGATATTTCCAGGAATCATATAGCTCAACTAATAAATGCTGATGTTCGTGAAATTATTTTTACTTCTGGCGCTACAGAATCTAATAATTTAGCTATTAAAGGAAGTAGTTTTTTTTATAGAAAAAAAGGGAATCATATAATTACTGTTAAAACAGAACATAAATCTGTTTTAGATACATGTAGATATCTTGAAGATAAAGGATACAGCATCACTTATCTGAACCCTATGTCAAATGGTTTAATCAATTTAGAAGATATTAAAAATGCGATTAACAAGGAAACTATCCTTGTTTCTATTATGCATGTAAATAATGAAATTGGGATAATACAAGACATTAGTGAAATTGCTAAAATATGTCAGTTACATAAAATATTATTTCATGTTGATGCCACTCAAAGTTTTGGGAAAATACCTATTGATGTTAAAAAATTAGGTATAGATTTAATGTCTTTTTCAGCTCATAAATTATATGGTCCAAAAGGGATTGGTGGTTTATATATACGTCGTAAACCTCGTGTTCGTTTATCATCGCAAATTCATGGAGGAGGACATGAACGGGGTATGAGATCAGGAACATTACCCGTACATCAGATTGTGGGTATGGGTGAAGCTTGCAGAATAGCAAAAGAGAATATGTTTGTTAATTTTTTATATGTTATTAAATTAAGAAATTTATTCTGGAATGGTATAAAGGATATAGAAGAAGTATATTTAAATTCTGATTTGCAATATGGATCACCTTATATTTTAAATGTGAGTTTTAATTATGTTGAAGGTGAATCTTTAATTATGGCTTTAAAAGATTTAGCAGTTTCTTCTGGTTCAGCTTGTACATCTGCTAGTTTAGAAGCTTCTTATGTATTAAAATCTTTAGGATTAAAAGATGAATTAGCTCATAGCTCTATTAGATTTTCATTTAGTCATTTCACAACTGTTGAAGAAATAAATTATGCAATTTTATTAATTAGGAAATCAATTAAAAAATTACGAGATCTTTCTCCACTATGGGAAATGTTTCTATCTGGAATTGATTTAGATACTGTAGAATGGAAACATAATTAACTAATTTATAAATTAATCGTGTATTAAAGGTAAAATATGACTTATAGCAAAAAAGTAATGGATCACTATGAAAATCCCCGCAATGTAGGTTCTTTTCCTGATTCGGATTCTAACATTGGTGTAGGTTTAGTAGGAGCACCTGCTTGTGGAGATGTGATGAAATTACAAATAAGAGTTGATAATGGAATAATTAAAGATGCTTGTTTCAAAACATATGGCTGTGGGTCTGCTATTGCTTCTAGTTCTTTAATTACAGAATGGATTAAAGGAAAATCTTTACAAGAAGCTAAAAATATTAAAAATACGAAAATAGCTGAAGAATTGGAATTACCACCTGTTAAAATACATTGTTCTGTTTTAGCTGAAGATGCAATCAAGGCTGCTATTGCTGATTATAATAGTAAAAAAAAATAATTTTTTAATATTTATGTGCTGGGAGATAGATAACGCTCAGCACGATTAAATCGTAGATTGTTATTTTTATCATATAAATAAATTTTTTATTTTTAGAATTTAGAATATATATAATAATTTTATAAAATATACATTTGTTAATAAAAAAATTGAGTTGTATATGAATTATTTTAAGTTATTCGATTTGCCTGAAAAATTTGATATTGAAGTAACTTTATTATCTAAAAAATTTTATCAATTGCAACGTAAGTATCATCCAGATTTATTTAATAATTGTTCTAAATCAATAAAAAAAAATGTGTTAAATAATTCCACCATTGTTAATAAAGGATATAGAACTTTAAAAGATCCTTTAACCCGTGCAAAACATCTTTTATATTTAAATGGATTTAATGTGATTAGTGAAAATAAATCAATATACGAAAAGGATTTTTTAATTGAACAATTTAATTTCTATGAAGAAATAGATAGATTTAAAAAAAATCTTTTCAATTTAGACCATTTTAATCATTTGCTAACACGTGTTAATAAAATTCAAAAAAAATATGAACGTGAAATGATAAAAGCATTCGAAGTAAAATGTTGGGTAAAAGCAGCAGGTATAGTAAATAAATTGTTTTTTTTTAGAAATTTAAAAAATAGTTTGGAAAAATTGCAAGAATAATATTTTGTATTTATATAATAAACATTTTTTCGTATTTAAAATAATCGTATTTTAATTTTTAGATATATATTTTAAAATTATCTAAAAATACACATTTATTTTATCATTAAAAGGTTTTTAGATATGCCTAAAATTACTTTTTTACCACATAAATTTTTATTACCGAAAGGTGGTATATTTCATGGAAATACAGGTGAAACTATTTTAGATGTAGCGTTACGAAATAATATTAAAATTAATCATGTATGTGAAAGATCTTGCGTATGTACGACATGTCATTGTATTGTTAGGAAAGGTTTTTTGTCTCTATCTTTTTGTGAAGACAAAGAAGAAGATATTTTAGATAAAGCGTGGGGATTAGAATTAGAAAGTAGATTAAGTTGTCAAGCGAAATTAGGTAATGAAGATATAGAAATAGAGATACCATACAATAATATGGAAAATGGATGATAATTTTTTTGATTAATCTAACAATGTTACAGTTATAAAAGTAAAAATAATTTAAAAAACATTGTTAGATTAATTTTTAATTTTATAAGGATTAATATTATCTTTAAAATATAAGTTTATTGATGATCCTATTAATTCTAAATTACTTTGAAAATGATTTTTTAAATATCTTTTGTAAGATTGATTTAAATATTTCGTTTTTTTTCCATGTATAACTATAGTTGGTGGATTATGACCTCCAGGATGAGCATATTTTAATTTAATTCTGCTTCCTTTAACTATTGGTGGTTCTTGTTTTTTTATTGCATTTTGCATAATTTTTGTTAATTGAGACGTATTAAAATCATATTTTGTTGATCTATATGTTATGTATATAGATTGATATAATTTTTTAATTCCCTTAGATTGGATTGCAGAAATATAATGAATTTTAGTAAATTTTAAAAATCTTAATTTGTAATTGATATTTTTTTTTATTTCTTGTTTTATTTTTTTTTTTAATAAATCACACTTATTAACAACTATTATTATAGCTTTTCCTGTTTTAAGAACAGTATTACATAAGGATATATCTTGGTCTGTTATATTTTCTATAGCATCAATAATAATTAATATTATATGTGCACATATAATATTTTTAAAAGTATCTTTTTTGATGATTTTATCAATTAAGTCATCTTTTTTATTTTTTTTCTTTACACCAGCTGTATCAATAAAGATAAAATTTTTTTTTGAATTTTTGATTGGGATCCAAATTGAATCTCTAGTAGTACCTGGTTGAGAATCTGTAATTAATCTTTCTTCTTTCAGAAATGTATTAATTAGTGTAGATTTACCTACATTTGGTTTACCTAAAACAGCTATCTTTATATTATTTTTTTCTTTGTATTTTTCTATGTTTTCTTTATTATTTATTAACAATTCTCTTTTATATTTTCCAATAGACAAATGATATTGATGGATAAAAGGAATAATACGTTTGTTTATTAAAGAACTGATGCCATTTCCATAAATTGCTGAAATCGAATGTACTTCTTTAAATCCTAAAGAATAAAATTCAATATTCGCTAAATTTTTGTTTAAATTTTCTGATTTATTTACAACAATAATTGTCTTTTTCTGATATATACGTATCTTTCTTGCTATTCCTTTATCTTCTTCCATTAAACCATCTTGATTATTTACAACAAATAAAATTAGATTAGCTTCTTTTATAGCAGTTAATGTTTGCTTGAATATTTTTATTTCTATATTTTTGGGATTTGAAACAATGCCAGCTGTATCAACAAGTAATATTTTTTCTTTTTCTGTGTTGATATAACCGTATTTTCTATCTCTGGTTAATCCAGGAAAATAATTTGTCAGTGCATCTTTAGTTTTTGTTAATTTGTTGAATAAAGTTGATTTTCCTACGTTTAATCTTCCAATTATTGTAATGGTAAATTGCATTATTAAAAATCTCTTATATATAAAGATATAGAAGATAAATATTTCTGAGTATTTTTATATTTTTTTAATGTTTATCAATTATGGAATTTTCTACATTATTTAATAAATTTACTTTTATCAATAATATTCTATCTTATTTTTTTTTTAATTTCAAGTTTTTTATTTATTTATATTTATATTTTATTAATTAATGGTTATTGATTACTTAATAAATATAAATATAAATATAAATATAAATATAAATATAAATATAAATATAAATATAAATATAAATATAAATATAAATATAAATATAAATATAAATATAAATATAAATATAAATATAAATATAAATATAAATA
>NZ_JAIWQW010000110.1 GCF_026122815.1 Buchnera aphidicola (Pemphigus obesinymphae)
TTATGGTTCTATGGATGGTGCGAGCAAATTTGTTAGAGGGGATGCTATTGCTGGAATTTTTATAATGATTATTAACATCCTTGGTGGATTAGTGATCGGTATAGTTCAACATAATATGTTTTTTGGAAAAGCTATCGAGGTATACACACTTTTAACAATTGGAGATGGATTAGTTGCTCAAATTCCTGCTTTGGTAATTTCTACGGCAGCTGGAGTTATGGTTACACGTGTTAGTACGGAAGAAAATGTAGGTGAACAAATTGTTAGTCAATTGTTTTATAATCCTAAGGTAATATTATTAAGCGGAGTAGTACTGGGAATATTAGGATTAGTT
>NZ_JAIWQW010000111.1 GCF_026122815.1 Buchnera aphidicola (Pemphigus obesinymphae)
ATAATAATATCGCAAACTATCTGAATCTAAATATTTTAACCAATCTGATGCTAAGATAAAATCATTTTTAGATTTTGATAATTTATTCCCATGAATGGTAACATAACCGTGTACAAAAATTTTTGTAGGTTTACGGAATCCACTTGCTTCTAATATTGCTGGCCAAAACAAAGTATGAAAATACACAATATCTTTGCCAATAAAATGATATAACTCACAATTTGAATTTTTGTTCCAAAATTCATCAAAATTTAAATTTGTTCTTTTTTTACAAAGGTTTTTAAAGGTACTCATGTAACCAATAGGAGCATCTAACCAAACATAAA
>NZ_JAIWQW010000112.1 GCF_026122815.1 Buchnera aphidicola (Pemphigus obesinymphae)
AAGAAGGACTAATTCGTTGCCGAGACATTTCTAATAAACCGAATTTAGAAATATTTCCAATTTGGATTTTAGCACGATCTTGTCTCATGGATTCGCGTAATTGATTTTCAATTTTACGTTGATTACAAACAGGTGTCATATCTATAAAATCAATAACTATTAAACCTCCTAAATCACGTAATCTTAATTGACGAGAAATTTCATCAACAGCTTCGATGTTAGTATTTAATGCTGTTTCTTCAATATCAAGACCTTTAGTAGAACGTGCTGAGTTAACATCAATAGCTGTTAAAGCTTCTGTTGAATCTATCATAATAGAACCTC
>NZ_JAIWQW010000113.1 GCF_026122815.1 Buchnera aphidicola (Pemphigus obesinymphae)
AAAACTTGATTATGAGCTTCACCGTATACTTGTTCAACTAAATATGTTGGTAAAGGTAAATGTTTAGCTTGCAAATATTCTTGTAATCTAGTTTTAGGATCTTTTTGTGTATCTCCAGGGCTGATTTTTTTTAAACGTTTAGCATACCATTTTAGAATTAATTCTGCTACGATATCAATATTGCTATCTAAAAAAATGCTACCTATTAAAGCCTCTACCGTATTAGCTAAAATGGATTCGCGACGGAATCCTCCGCTTTTTAATTCTCCTTGTCCTAATTGTAAATAGTCTCCTAAATCAAATTCACTTGCTATTTCGGCTAA
>NZ_JAIWQW010000114.1 GCF_026122815.1 Buchnera aphidicola (Pemphigus obesinymphae)
TAAATTAAAATCTTGCAAATGTTTTACAGCTGAAGCAATATCTTCAACATGATAATTTGGTAACGTACCACCACGCATAATAATATGACAGACTGGATTACCACTCGTATGATTGATAGTCATTTTTCCATGTTTATCTGGCGCTAAAAACAAATGTTTTACTTTAGAAGCCCTAATTGCATCTATGGCAATACGAATATTTCCATCAGTTCCATTTTTAAAACCTACAGGACAAGATAAAGCAGAAGCCATTTCACGATGTATCTGACTTTCTGTAGTTCTTGCACCTATAGCTCCCCAACTAATAAGATCTGCTATAAATT
>NZ_JAIWQW010000115.1 GCF_026122815.1 Buchnera aphidicola (Pemphigus obesinymphae)
AACGATATATCTTGAGCTGACATACGACATTCCATCTCGCGTACGTCTTCACTACACACCCCTAATTCCTGAGCTACTATTCTTAATTCGTGCTCATTAAACCATCCCAAACGTTGTTTGGTTTTTCTTAAATTAAAAAATAATTTTCTCTGTGATTTTGTTGTTGCTACTTTTACAATACGCCAATTACGTAATACATACTCATGTATTTCAGATTTAATCCAATGAACCGCAAAAGAAACCAATCTAACGCCAACTTCAGGATTAAAACGACGAATCGATTTCATTAAACCTATATTACCTTCTTGAATAAGATCAGCT
>NZ_JAIWQW010000116.1 GCF_026122815.1 Buchnera aphidicola (Pemphigus obesinymphae)
ATTGGGTTTTTAATTTAACAAAATATAGATACAGGATTAACATGGATTATACTTTAACTCGCATAAATATTAATCGTAAAGGTAAAAAATATCCTGAACAGGATCAAAAAGTAGTTTCTAATCCTTTCGAAAAACATGTATACAAAAACGTGTATATGGGGACTTTAAGAAAAGTATTACATAGTTTAGTAAATTGGGGTAGAAAAAATTCGTTATGGCCTTATAACTTCGGTTTATCTTGTTGTTATGTAGAAATGGTTAGTGCTTTTACTTCTGTTCATGATGTTGCTCGTTTTGGTTCAGAAGTATTACGAGCATCTC
>NZ_JAIWQW010000117.1 GCF_026122815.1 Buchnera aphidicola (Pemphigus obesinymphae)
GAAGATTTTTTATATCAAATAGAATGGCAAAGATATTCTAAAAAAGGATTATTAACAAATATAGATTTAGCTTGGTCCAGAGATCAAAAAAATAAAATTTATGTACAAGATAAAATTAGAGAAAAAGGCAATAAAATATGGAATTGGATAAAAGAAGGAGCTTATATTTATATATGTGGTGATGCTTCTAATATGGCTAAAGGTGTCGAATCTGCTTTTCTTGATATATTTATTCAATATGAAAATATGGATTTAGTTCAAGCTAAAAAATTTTTAAATAATCTTCGTATAGAAAAACGTTATCAGAG
>NZ_JAIWQW010000118.1 GCF_026122815.1 Buchnera aphidicola (Pemphigus obesinymphae)
ATTTACTTACATAAAATAAATTTTTCTTCAGAATATTGGGAATATGTTTTTAAAAATTTTTTATCAGAATATAAAAGAGGACGAACACCTACTCCGGATATTTTGTGTAATAAGGAAATAAAATTTAAAGTATTTTTTGAGTTTGCTTTGAAAGTACTTAAAGGAAATTTTATTGCTACAGGACATTATGTTCGTACTCAAATTGTAAATAATCAAATAAGATTATTAAGAGGTATCGATGGTAATAAAGATCAAAGTTATTTTTTATATACTTTAAATACTGAAAAAATAAAAAAAATTTTATTCCC